>CAZLNG010000044.1:0-26411 GCA_964560735.1 uncultured Methanosarcinales archaeon
TACTACCAGTAATTGTCGGACAGCCTGCTTGCAGCGGGGTGCGCCAGCGCAATTTGATTTTTCTTAAAAATTGATTTTTAGATTGTACTTTTGTTGGGGAAACTCTGAATATATGCCTATCACCTAAAATAAGCATGAAAGACTCTCTGTTTTGTAATGTTCATTGGATCTTATAAAACAAAACGAAGAGCACTTATTTTATTTAACTGTCAAAGTCAGGTTTGAGCATAACACAAGATCGCACTCTGTACCTGTGTAGAAGCGAACGCAATTGTCCGTCATTTTAAGCATATTGACACGCTGGTAATACATTCTCTGAGATAGTATGTACTTATCTTTCCATAGTTTATTCAAAAGAAATGCATATACCATCGCAGGATCCTTATGGTCAGCAAAATACGCTTTCACTGCATCATAATATTTGTTTGATTGTATTCTTTCCACTCTTTATCCCATCTATCACTTTACTGTTAAAATATAAAACTTTTGAGGAAGGTATGCAAATGACATGAAAAATTAAATTACTCATTAAAAGTCTGTAATAAGCATCCATTTTTCATCCTTTTCGCTGAGTCTTGAAACCGCTATACCTATAAGCCTGAAATTTTGCCGTCCAATAAACTTAGAAAGGAGTTGCAAAACTGTCCTTTTAATTACAAAGAGATCTGAAGTCCAGATAGAACGGTTTTTGAGCGCGTATATGTGGAGAAGTCTTCAAAGTGTACTATTAGGGTCACAGTCCTAAAGAGAAAATGATTTTTGAGAAGAGATGTGCATACTCTCAGCAAGCGCATCTAGAGCTCCGTTGTCCTTCACTGGATCATTTGTTTCTTCCTCAAAGACCCCCCCATGCCTGCTTATGTCTTTTACGCATTCCCTTTTCCCAAACCTCTTCAAAGTCGACCAGTGTGCCATCCGCTTTATCTGGAGTCCCACAAAGAACAATGGAAATACACTGATCCTCTTTGCAGAGTGGAATATCCCCGAAATCTCCTCAGAATGCAATGAACTTAAAAATACAGGAGCCTGCGTCGTTCAGATACCCAGGGCGATGCACAACGACATATATCTTGTGGAACAGACATTTGAGGATGTCCGAAATCGTATCCTAGAATGGTATGGTAATGGAGAATGATCAATATACTGGAGATACTTTCAGGTAATGTAATTAAGACCCTTAAGGATAATTGGCGTTTTTTTCATTTGATTCTTTGATGATAGCTTTTAGTTTAAAAACTATTCCTTGTATATTTTGATTTACGTACTAAATTAAAAAATCAGTAGCATTAAACCTTAACTGCCTGATAGATGAATTAAAACCACAATGTTTATTGTCTTTAATTTTGTATTAAGTAACTAAGTTCTAAATCTATTAACGAACTGTTGAGAGGTGAACATATGGCCTGTAAACCAAAGGACGGTAGTGGAAAACCAAAACCAAAGAAATAACTTCATAACGCAAAGGGGGTTTTATGACCCCTAAAACTCCTATTTATTTTCTTATGTTGACAGAAATTAAACTATCAAACTACTGGTACCGCATCAATCGTAAAATCTCGTATAAAATCGGTTACAACCATTCAGAATTGTTTAATCCTTGAGGACTGATGCGACACTATTTTTCGGAATATCCTGAGCCGAAGGTTGGGCCAAATTCTCAAGATCCGGCTTCGAATCCTGTGAATAAGTTGCTAGAAGGTTTTTCGGGATCTATAAGTTGTTTACGAAAGTGTTTGTCTAAATATCTAATCTGTTATAGAAAACAGCTATCTCTGAAAAACAGCTATCTGATATCTATCTCTTAAATGATTTAGGTGGGTAAAAACAGGAATCATCCATAAGATTTTAAACGATAGTCCTCCTGCCATATATGATGTTCGATACCTGGAAACCGGAAATATTTCACGGCCGGAAAAAAAAGAAGGATTTTTTTGAGGGCTGGTACTTTAAGATAGTGGATCGCAGCGAAAAGAACGCCTATGCTGTCATCCCAGGCGTCTCCATAACCGGAGATCCGTTGAAGTCCCACGCGTTCGTCATGTTCCTGGATGCTCGAGCGCAGCGAATGCATTATTTCAGGTATCCTCTCGATGCCCTTAAGGCAGGCGATAAAAAATTCGAGCTTACAATTAGTGAATCTTCATTCACAATCGACGAGATGAGGCTCAACCTCAAACAGGGCAGAGACCTGATTTCTGCCCGCATTAGTTTCAACGACATATATCCCTGGCCAGTGAAATTCCTGTCCCCTGGGGTGACGGGCTGGTATGCATTCGTGCCGAGCATGGAATGCTATCATGGCATACTGAGTATGGATCACGCCATCGAGGGGTTCATTGAGGTTGATGGTATAAGGACAGAACTTAAGGATGGCAGGGGATATATAGAAAAGGACTGGGGAGTTTCAATGCCTTCCTCCTGGATATGGATGCAGACTAACCACTTCAATCGGGAAGGTATATCACTCTCGGGTTCGATTGCGAAGATACCCTGGCTTGGTAATTATTTCACGGGTTATATATTCGGCTTCTTATGTGACAAAAAATTATACAAATTTACAACATATTCCGGAGCAAAGATCACCGGGCTCGATGTGACTGATGATAATATTCGTATCCGGCTGGAAAGTAAGGTATACCGGCTCGACATCGATACAGATAGGTCGGAAGGCGTCGAACTCCCGGCGCCAAGATTGGGAGAGATGACGGCGAAAGTTAACGAGTCGCACGCTCCAATATCAATGTAACTTTGTTAAGGAAAAATAGTTCTGGTACAGAGCTTATCTATTCAGGAACAGGGAGAAATGCCGGCCTAGAATTAGTGGGCGATATTGCAGAACTAATAAAAGGCTTGAAAAAGTAGGGCCTTAATCGATGTTGACAAGTACCTTATTGCCATCCACCATAATAGGATAGATCTTAGGATCTCTTGGTGATTTTAACATTTTTGCCACCGACCCTACAAGCCCATACTACTTTCATAATATCCTGAACCGGAATTTTGTTCAGGAAGGTGCTATCGAAGCATTAATTCAGGGTAGCAAGATTTTTCAGATAGGCTCAAATCAAGCTTCGTCTCTCATCACAGAGAATATTGTCACATCATCTTTGTTCTTATCATAGAATATGATTTCGTCATATTTATGATCGCTTGATTCATTTAGTTCGATACCTACGGAAATTGTACCGTCTCCATCTTCAGTAAACCAACCTGTAAAATCATTGCCCACCAATTTTTCCAGCTCTTCTAAAATTGCTATATCATTTCCCCACTCTAACTTTGTGAACTTAAGAAGTTCTTCGAAAATCTTTGTATTTCGATAAACACCGTCTTCTCCCAATTTAAAGTCTACCATGATATCACCTCTCATAAATAGGAGCCTACCCCCAAAACTACTTTTTACTCCCAAATTCCTAAAAATTTGATAAGTATTTTCCTGCCTAGCATCCCGGTTAATTTTTTCAAAATCGAGATTCTAATAGGTGATTTTTGAGTTTTGGGATCAGCTCATTATTATTCACTGACCCATACTTTTGCCTTATCAAGTTCTACATTGCTAAAAAGTTTCACCGGAATAGGAATAATAACTCGGAATAGCTTAATTGAATCATTTATCCAGTGAACATCAGAAACAACCGCAACTTTCTCGAATGAAAACATATGCCATGACACTTTAGAATCTTCTAAGTAGGCATCAAGTGTATAGTGAGAGAAATTATCTTTCAATTGGTAGATCAAGCGAATCTTGTCATACTTCTTTAATTTGTCCTTAAGTGCAGGAATTAGTATATTGTCATAGTCTTCTCCTGTTATTGTTCCGCTACCACTAACTCCCACAACGTTATCAGGCAAATCCGGTATAATTTCCATCATGATATCCCTCCAAAATTAAAGTAAAATTGTTCCTACTCACCGACCCAAACTTTTGCTTCATCGAGTCTGCCATTGGTGAAAGCTTTTACTGGCATAGGCATTATGAATGAGAAGAGTTTTACAGATTCATCGACCCAATGAATATCGTAAACGATTGCTACCTTTTCGAGTGAAAACAAATACCGTGAAACTTTTGCATCCTCCAGATATGAACTCCACTCAAAGTGTGATATGCCTGTGTTTATTGATAGAACAAGCGAATTTTCCATACTTTTTTTAGCTTCTCTTTAAAAATTGGAATTAGTACTTCATCATAATCTTTTCCAGTTACTTCCCCAGGTATATAATGACTATAAAGTATTCTGGCAAACCCCGCATAATTTCAATTACTTCACTCACTCAACTTCCCCAATAAAGTTTGAGCTTATACTGAGTACCGCTTCTAGTAACCCCATTTGTGTTAGTAGTTCATTCCTTTAATACCTTCTTTTTCGAGGGTTGCTTTGTCGATACCAGGGACATAATCATCTCCATTTTATCCTCATTTAAAGCTTCCAACTATAAATGAAATTACTGTTGCCTACCTTAGTTTATGCCGAAAGAGAATAGCACAGGCTCTCTGTTGTTCTCTCCATCAATAACGGTCATCGATTTTGCCATTCTGGACACCATTTTTATCAAACACCCTGGTTTCTCCATAGTACCCGCCAGTAAGTATACAGTTTCATCCATATACCCACCTCCTCAACTTCTTCAAAGCCCCTATTCTCAGGCCCTGGCAAAAGGTAGGCTTCATCTACACTAACCTGCTGGAACTTTCCGGCAAAGCCTCTCAACAGTCCCATCACATTTGCAGAAACCCTATAAAGAGCTTAATGTTTACAGGTAAAAGTACAGCATTAAAACAGAGCCTGTAGGCCTGTGAAATTGAATTGCCGGATGAATTCCATATTTTCCTATCTGATTGGTATTGCAATTAGCTTATCGATACTGAAAAATTGATTCAAACTCTTGCTATAAAAATAAGACTTATTCAATTGCCTGCTTTGAAAGTCTGTCAGACATTATAGAAAACTAAGAGTTTGAATCTTCTAATTTTTTAAAACTAAAAATGTAAAGCTGTAGGGAATTTTTAATACATACACTTCAGAAATAAATAGACTCAGAATAAAACTGGACTGAAAAGTAACATATAAACTATAATACCTAGAAGAAAAGTCCCTGTCCAAAGAAGAATTTCAAGGTCCATATATTTTTTTCCTTTCCACTTCCACTGATTGGTAACAAATAGAATTCCAATGATAATTATCAGAGTACCAAGAAGCATATGAAGGCTCAGAAGCAAATTATAATGAGGCAGTGTTAGACCTCTTGATCTACTGTACAGCATATAGAATACTGAAGGTAACGCCAGATAAAAGGCAATTGCTGCGATTTTTCCATGGCTGACTATGCTTTTTTCTCTTATTCTGTAGATCGCGTATACGAGAACAGAAAAGGATAAGATTTGAATCAACAGCGAGAGGTCAGACAGCATAAAAGGTCTTGAGCCTGGAAGCATTTTATTTTCCGCCAACATTTTTCAATATTATTTTTAAATTGTCCTGAACCTATTTAGGATTTACGTGATCACAATCTTTGCAGTCAACTTTTAAGTTCCTGCAAATTTAGATAAACCCGATAATAACGATTGATAAAACGTTAGTAGCGGTCAATAATACTATATATGCATATCGCTATTAATTTATGTACGTTAATGGGGGATTTATAAATGATCGAAATAACAAACAGAGCTGCTAAAGAGCTGAAAGCTTTGCTAGAATCAGAAGGGAAATCAGACGCCTCAATACGAATCTACATCACAGGAACATCATCATCTGGTGACGCTCAATATGGCTTGGCACTTGCTGATGATATAGATAAATTTGATGTAACCATGGAAAATAATGGTATCAAACTTGTCATGGCGGCAAAAGTTGCAATTGGCTTTTCTGATGGTAGCATTGATTTTGTAGCCGATAAAAATGGTAAAAACTTCATAATACAAAATGCTGAATCCGGTAGTTGTAGCAACTGTGAAGAATGCAACATTTGTGAAGCTGAATAACAATCTGCGATAATCTGATAAATGTTTAATCCTGATCCCGAGCGATAGCTATGGCCTTTGTACGTGGCTCCTGCGCATATGCGCGTGGAAATGAGGGATAGACGTACCGTGCCAGCCTTCCACAATTACCCCAGAATCCTGGCCCTTAAGTACTCGTTTTAATTGCGCGGTGGAGTCTTCTGTAATATATTTGCCCATCTGGCTACCAGCGATATTCCTGGACTTTTAGATTAGCTTTTAAGTATATTGCGTGGTAGGTGCATTCTTCAAGGATAGGCATTTCAGAAAAAGCTATCCTAGATTCCCGTCCAGAGCACGACAACGCCGAATTTCATTGAAAATGAATCGAAAAATTTGCTTATTGAATACTTGCTGGCTCGTGGAAACTTTTATAACTTATTAACAGTATCATATAAATTATTATAATGCTGTTAACAGCGTTAATATTCTTGAAAGAAATTAAAAATTTTTAATGTTAGATACATCCTGGTTCTGAGAGAGAAAACAAAATATAGAGGGTGAAATAATTAAAAACCAGTAGAAAACAAGTCTTTAAGCTCGTTTAGAGGGGAAGATTAAAGGAAAGCAGGAGAGAAAAACCTTTAATAGCTTCCAATAAACCTTAATTTACGGGAGAATTAATTTAGGTTTCTTTTGAGCTCTTCTGCTTTATTATGAGATAAAAACTAGATCAATATATTTATATTGTTTTGTGTTCAATTTCTAATTTATTCTAATAAGTTCTATTGACAATTCTATTTATATTGGGGATCCAGATGAACAAATTAACTATTCTGCTGATAACTATACTTATTTTTGCAATAAGCTCTGGAATTGGGTCAGCGGCTGAGTTTGTTGTCCAGCCAGGAAGCTCTATACAGGCTGCAGTAAATAGTGCACATCCGGGAGATACTATAATTGTTAAGCCCGGAACATATAACGAAAATGTCGGAATAAGTATCCCGAATCTAATAATCAAATCAGAATCCGGGAATCCTGAGGACACAATAATTAAGGCTAACTCAAATTCAAGAGTATTCTACGTGACAGGGAGTAATACTACAATTAACGGGTTCAAAATCGAAGCAGGAGAAACAGGAATTTATCTCTCTGGATGCAACGGGTGCACAGTCACAAATAACTATCTTTCTGACAATGAAATCGGGATATACCTGCGTAGCTCGAATTACAGCAAGATTTCAGGAAATAGAGCAAACTTCAACAAACAATTTGGAATCCAGCTCGTAAGCTCTGAAGGAAATACGTTATCAAGCAATAATGTAAATTCGAATGCAAGAGGTATTAGCTCTATAACCTCAAATAAAAATACAATTTCAGATAACAGTGCTTCCAATAACAGTGCCTATGGAATGTGGATTTCGCAATCGCACGATAACAATATCTCCGGAAACACAGTTAGAGAATCCGGGACTGACGGAGCCGGTGGGGGCATTCATTTTAATTCCTCCAGCAGGAACGTAATATTCGGGAACACGGTTGCTTTCAACTACGGCTCAGGCTTTTTTGAGTGTCCGGGCTGCCATAATAACCTTGTATACAATAATTATGTAAACAATGCCATTAATGCGAATATTAAAACAAGAGATACTACCTGGAACAAACCGAAAACTCAGGGTCCAAATATTGTCGGTGGACCGTACATAGGAGGCAATTTCTGGGCAACCCCTGCAGGAACAGGTTTTTCGGAAACAGCACTTGACAGAGACGGAGACGGCATTTCGGACACAGAATATAATGCGTCTAACCTTAACATTACTGACAAACTGCCTCTTGTATCCGGAAAGTCAAAACTTCCTGTTGCAGATTTCAATATGAATGTAAGCAGTGGTTATGCTCCCCTAACAGTAAAGTTTACCGATCTTTCGCAGAATGCAACAGAAAGGAACTGGGACTTTGAAGACGACGGAATAATAGATTCTCATGAAAAAAATATAACTCATACATATACACTAGCAAAAAATTATAGCGTCAGACTTACTGCAATAAACTCGGCGGGCACCACCTCAAAGCTTGCTACGATAACTGTTTTGGAACAGAACGGACCGGTACTTCCTGTAGCGAATTTCGCCACCAACGTAACCAGCGGTAACTCCCCTCTTGCTGTTCAGTTTACAGATCTTTCTCAGAACATTATCTCAAGAAACTGGGATGTTGGTAATGATGGAATTGTTGAGTCCACAAATCCAAGCTTTGTCTATTTGTTTAATTCTGAAGGCACCTATCAGGTGAATCTCACTGTGAGCAATGGGAATGGCACTAACTGGACAACTCAACAAATAATAGTGCAGAAAGTTCCTCTGGAAGCTAACTTTAACGCCAATTTAACTAGCGGCTATGCTCCTCTTACTGTTCAGTTTACAGATCTTTCGCAAAATGCAACACTGAGATTCTGGGACTTTGGTGACGGAACCAATTCAACCGACCAGGAGCCAGTCCACACTTATTCTACAGCAAGTACCTATAATGTTGTCCTTACGGTAAGCAATGTAAATGGAACTGTCTCGAAATCACTTCCGATAACCGTAAAGGCAAAAAGAAATTCTAATGGAGGAAGCAGTGGAGGCGGCGGTGGAGCCGGCGGTTCCCCTGAACCTGCAAAGAATGTCAAAGTAAAGGAACTTTCGCAGGTCTTCATTACAAGTGGAAAACCTGTAAAGTTTGAGTTCCCAAGGAATGCAACTGCTATTGTATCATTGAACTTTGACTCCAGGAAGACTGTTGCTAAGACCACAACTATTGTTGAGATGCTGAAAAACAAATCCACGCTTACCCCTGATGCACCTGAAGGTGAAGTTTACAACTACCTCAATATCTGGGTTGGCAACGGCGGGTATGGAAGTGATGAAGATAATCTCGAAAATGCAGTTGTCAATTTCAGGGTTGAAAAATCCTGGCTGCAGGATAAAGGTATTGACCAGTCTTCAATCGTCCTGAACAGGTACAATAGCAAGAAATGGAACGAGCTTCCAACCACCCTGCTAAGGGAAGACGACAAATACCTGTATTTTAAGGCAGAAACTCCGGGCTTCTCTCCGTTTGCAATAACAGGTGAGGCTACGGCAAAAGAACCTGATACAGAAATGCAGAACGAGACTGAAGACCTTGAAGAAAACAATGGAAGTACAGCGTCAGAAACTGAACAGAAGCCTGCAGGTGAAGAAAAAGCAGATACTCCTGAGAAAGAAGGCATGAGCACTCCAGGGTTTGAAATGATTTACGGAGTCGCGGGCATCCTGACTGTATTTCTCTATAAAAGAAAATGAAAGTACGTAAAAATGTTTAGTGAAACGTAAGAAATGGAGTGTAGATCGAAAAGAGATATGGAAAAACAGGTTAAAATACAGAAAAGACAATTAGATGAGGGCTTAATGCCTTTATCTTGCTTTACTTTTTTCTATTTAAGGTTTCAAAAATTCATTGATTTTATTCTGGCTATTGGATTTATTCTGGCTATAATCTATTTTTTTATATTTGTTAATTTATTTCAGAAATATGCCTGTATAGTATTATTACTCATCTTCTCTAACTTTTTATATGTAAATAATTTTTTAAGCACTTCAATATTGAGAAAGCCATTTCACTTCATGAATTTCTGTAAAATTCTGGAGTTTTAAACCAGCATATTTATATTTCTTTATACACAATTCCCGCTATCTTGCAATTAATGTAACGAATCAATTATTTAAGTGAAAACTGAATGTATAAGCACATACAGATTGTTTACTTATTGCCCACAAGAGCAATGAATTCAGTTTTCAGAAATAAGCATAGTAGAATTGTATTTTTACTTTCCTTGAGTTGACGGAGGAATTTGAATAAATAAATTCACTTTTTCATTGTTGATTTTTCTCATTCTAACATTAAGTTCGGGTATTGGAACAGCTTCCGAGATTTTTGTCCAGCCAGGGGATTCAATACAGACTGCTGTTAATGGTGCAGCCTCAGGTGATGTAATTATTGTAAAACCCGGAACCTATACGGAAAATATCAAGGTGACCGTACATAATCTGATAATAAAATCGGAATCTGAAAACCCCGCAAATACAATAATTACCGCCAAAGATCCGGCTTTAGACGTTTTCAATGTGAAATCAAGTAAGGTTACAATTAGCGGATTTAAAATTACAGGAGCAGAAGTTCGCTATGGAATATATATGGATGAGTGCAAGAACTGCACTGTTGAGAATAACAGACTTCTGGACAATTCTTTTGGAATATATCTGAAGAACTCAGAGAATAACTTTATCCATAACAACCTGATAGGGAAAAGTGAGCGTGGAATCGTTATTGAGCAGTCAAATTATAACACTGTTTCGAATAACAGAGCCTCAAAAAACAGATATGGAATTTACCTCCCGAATTCTAACAAAAACATTCTTGAAAACAATACACTCTCAGAAAACAAAGAATATGGAATCATACTGTCGACTGCCGTCAGCAATACTATTTCAGAGAATGAGGCTTTTAGTAACGGTAGAGGCATCCATCTTGGTAATTCTGACGACAATACTATTTCGGACAATACAGTTTACTTAAATGAGATTTACGGCCTTTTCATATGTCCGAGAAGTGATAAAAACGTTGTTTTCAACAATTATTTTAATAACACTTTTAATGCTATTCCGAATAATGGGACCCAAAATATATATAGTACGAAAAAGACCGCAGGTGAAAACATTGCTGGCGGCCCTTACCTTGCAGGAAATTTCTGGGCAAAACCTGATGGTACAGGCTTTTCGGAGACAGCAGTTGATTCGGATGGAGATGGCATTGCTGACGAGAAATTTAAGATTGAAGACAACAGCACTTATATCGATTATCTGCCACTTGTAGCTGTTGAACACCAGGAACCTGTACTTCCTGCTGCAAACTTGAGCGTAAATATTACAGGTGGTCCTGCTCCTCTTTCTGTCATGTTTACAGACCTTTCGGAAAATGAAACCGAAAGAAGCTGGGATTTTGAAAGTGATGGAGTAACTGACTCTTCGGAGGAAAGTCCGGTTCATACATATATGACCCCCGGAATTTACACAGTGAACCTCACTGCAAGTAATGAAAATGGAACAGCCTCTCATTCTTTAATAATAAGTGTTACGGAAGAGGGCTCAGATAAGAAGCAGGATACTCTTGTGGATACGCCTGGCTTTGAGGCTATTTACGAAATTGTCGGTCTGCTTGCTGTATTCCTGTATAAGAGGAGTTAAGCGATATTGAGAAAGTAAAAAATACAGGGATTAAAAGATATAGAAAGTAGGAATCTAAAGAGACCAAAAGGATATAGAAAGTGGAAGGCTATTCATAATTCGCGAGCAGGAGAGGAGTTTTGATAAAACCGTGGGAAGCCTTTGATGCATATGCAGATGAATACGACTGCTGGTACGAGAGATACAAACCTGCCTATGAATCCGAACTTGCCGCTCTGAAAGAATTCCTTCCCAAAAATTTGGGGACTTTAAAAGCACTTGAAATCGGAACTGGAACAGGCAGGTTTGCGTTCCCCCTTGGAATAAAATCTGGAATTGATCCTTCAAGACCTATGGCAAAAATAGCAAAAAAGAGAGGTATTGAAACAACTCTCGGAGTTGCAGAATTCCTGCCCTTTAAAAACAAGAAATTTGACCTTATTCTGATCGTTACCTCACTTGCTTTTTTCAAACATCCTGAGCAGGCGCTCAGGGAAACTTTCAGAGTCCTGAAGTCCGGAGGACAGCTTGTAGCCGGAATACTTGATAGAGACAGCCCGCCTGGGCATCGCATTGATTTGGAAAAAGGAGCAAGTAAATTTTCCGCTGGGGCACATTTTCTTTCTGCAACAGAAGTCCTGACATATCTTGCAGAGACTGGGTTTGAAAATCTCGAAGTCTGCCAGACTCTTTTTAATCAACCTGAAAAAATAGAGCAGATTGAACTCCCGGAAAAAGGACACGGACAGGGAGGGCTCGCTGTAATCTCAGCCAGAAAACCATTTCATGAATTCAGAAATTGAAAGATTAATATCTAGAATTAATATAATAAATAGATGAAATGAAATAGAATTTCTATTTCATTTTTAAAGGGAATAAAAAACTGAGATTAGTAAACCAATTGAGATTTGGGCTAATTGACATTTGGGGGTCAGAATCAATGTCCATAGAAAAAATTCCGGGTTATACTTATGGAAATACGGAAAATATGTCTCCGCTTAACCTGGAAGACCTGAAACTTTTAAAAGACACGGTAATGTTTACAGAAGAGGATGAAAGATACCTCAAGAAAGCCGGAGAGGTGCTGGAAGACCAGACCGAGGAGATTCTTGATACCTGGTATGGGTTTGTGGGCTCACATCCGCATCTACTGTATTATTTTACCAATCCAGACGGCGCTCCCGACGAAAAATACCTTGCTGCGGTTAGAAAACGCTTCTTCAAGTGGATTCTTGATACATGCAACCGTAACTATGACCAGGTCTGGCTGGACTATCAGTATGAGATAGGTCTGCGGCATCATCGAACCAAGAAAAACCAGACCGATAACGTAGATTCTGTTCCAAACATCAGCTACCGCTATCTTGTCGCTTTTATCTATCCGATAACAGCAACTATTAAACCTTTCCTTGCCAGAAAGGGGCACACCCCTGAGGAAGTAGAAAAGATGTATCAAGCCTGGTTTAAGGCAACTACACTCCAGGTAGCTTTATGGAGTTATCCCTATGTAAAGCAAGGTGATTTCTGAGAGGCTCTAAAAATCAAAACTTTTTTTATTGGAGCACTGCCGTGAAACCTTTTGCATGGGAACTTTTTTTCAAAAATAAATGGGTGCCTTAATTAATCTTCTTTTTGCTTTTCATATTTCTTTACTCTTCCTGCTACTTTTTCGATAAATGATCAAGTGCCCATTTTACCCTTTATTTCTTTCAATCTTTCTTTCCCGATCTCTACAATTTTCATTAGTTCCTGATATTCATCGACTGAAATTATACCCTCTGGAGATAAAGACTGTAGAATGTTTCCATTAGAATACAGAAGAACCCCGTTCCAGACTGCGAAGTGAGGACCGGAAAGGTACTCACAGGGCAACTCCCATCTGGAATCTACATTTTCAAAGCCTTCCAAGCGGTAGAAAACCATTCCGTTTTTCAGGATTCTGGTAAATCTCAGGAGTACATCAGCCATGTGTTCATCCATAGTAAGCTCATAAATTAATTTCACAGTAAAATCCATCATAGTTTGAAAGCAAAATACTTACCTGTAAGTCACTCAAAATTCTACATCCATTGAAAGCATGGGCAAGCGCTGACAGGCTCACTTTAGGCTCTATAACCCGGGAAAAAAGGAAAAAATGTAATTTTGTAAATCAGTCCTCTTGAGCTAAGCAAAAAAAGCCGCTTACTGTTATGATTACATTACAACTCCCAGAAAAATCCTGATTTTCTGAGATCCCGTATTGCAATTTTATAAGCTAATCGAGACTCTAAGCCATAAATTAGTCCTCTTGAGCGAGCGTAGCGAGTGAAAAGGACTGCGTACTCCCGAGGCGCAATTCGGGATTTAAAACGGAATTTCCGTTATTTTTTCTCCTTTTGCACTTGTAATGGTTACAGAGATGTCTTTAAATTTAGGAACCCCTGTGCCACCTGTTTCGTCAGAAACCAGCATATTCGACCAGGGGCTTTTAGGCATATATGCAATGCCCCTGTGAGGAGTTTCGTACCCTGATTCTTCAGCCTTCACCACAACTCTTCCAGAGGAATTTTTCAGGCTGACTGTATCGCCTTTTTTCACATTCAGCTGTTTGAGGTCTGCCGGATCAAGCTTTATGACTGCAGAGAGATCCCTGTACTCTACCCCAAAACGGTTTTCTATCATAGCTTTGTCCTGAAAGATGTCTCTGTAGGTTATTACTTTAACTTTTATTTCAGGAACCGCAAGAAAAGATCCGAAATCCATTAAAGGGCCTCCATTATTTCCTTTATAATTATTTCATCAGATGGGTGATTAGCCTCAATAACGGGCTCAAAGCTGACTTTAACTCCGTCCATGCGTATGGCGCTCCCTCCTGACTCTACTCCGCTTATTGCGGTATTGATGTAAACCTTTGCATGTTTTGAAGTCAGAGTTTCACAGTGATCAACAGAGATAACAGGAATTTCCAGCAGGTTTTTTGCAATCGATCCGGGAAGGATTAAAAGAGGGTCAGAACCTATAATAAGGGCTGCGTCCACAGTTTTTGCTTTAAGAGACTCAACAATTGAATATTCGGGCCCATGTTTTACGGCGCCATTTTTAAACTTTACACTGTTCACATACCCTGTTTCTGCAAAGAGGTTTTCGTTAAAGCCCATTGTATTATAGTTATTTACCATTGGCATGAGGTGGAAATTTGCTTTTTCATTAAGGACTTTCATAAGCTTGAAAAGAGGTTCAAGGTCTTCAAGCGAGTAGATGAGCCCGCGTCCAACAAAAACTACCCCGAATTTTGCCCCTTTAAGGATATTTGCCAGCTCAAGGATTTTCTTAGGGGGATAATTATAGGAAGTTTTAGGAAGCTTTCCCGAAAGCCCTGCAATAAGGGCATCGATGAACTCTGTGTCCCCTTTTGGCGGGATCTGGAAGAAATAGTTCCCGCAGATCTTTGCGGTATGAGACTTCCGGACATCTATTGCAATGGCTGTCCTTTCTTCTTCCCAGCCCCGTTGCTTTTCACTTCCTCTGGGGAAGTAAGAATATTTTGAAAGATGGCGGGGATGAGAATCCGAAGGGTCTGTACCCCAGTATATAAGAACATCAGCTTTATTCCTCACATCGTCAAGAGTACAGGTCTTAATCTTTTTATGAATAATGGCTTCAACCAGGCCGCCCAGACAAAAAGAGGAGGGGTCATCAAGAGTTGCGTTGATTTTTTTTGCAAGCTCTATTGCTATTTTCTGGGTTTCATTTGTGGAAGCTCCAAGCCCGAAGATCATGGGGTTCTTTGCATTTTTCAGGATCGATACAGCTTCATTTATTGCTGTAGCCTCATCGACTGGCTTGTTGTCGACCCGGAAAACTGATTCTCCCGTGTCTTCTTTCATGTGGGCTACCCCTATCCTGCAGGCTGTATGAACTTTCTCTATTTTGTTTTTTTCAAACTCAACTTCTATATCGTCGCAGAGCAGACTACAGCCTGTGCATACATGATAATTTGTCTCCATATCCGCTTCCTCACACGAATTCTATTGCCTCTACAGGGCAGGTTACTATACACCCATTACAGAGAATTTTGTTCTTTCCAAAACGGCGGCATTCCCCCACATTCTGGGCTTTAACAATGCCGTCTTCTATGGTCAGGATCAGCTTATTAATATTCTTTGGGGCATTTCCTGAGCCCACCCCGTAAGGATCATTCGCTACATTAGGAGGACAGGCAACCACACAATTCCCACACCCAAAACAGAGGTCCTCATGCACTATAAGACCTGTTTCGGTCGCGCCTTCTGATGGTTTGAAGATGCCGCTAATCTTTTCATAGTTCTCCTTATATTTCGGCTCTTCCTTCAGAGGGGGGCAGTCCTCAGGTGTGAGCTCGCGGGCCATGAGGGCTACTGCAAAAGCCATACATGAGGTTTTTCCGCACTTTTTGCAGTTAGTTTTTGGAAGCATCTGATAGAGTTCCATTGCATTTGTCATTCCAGGTCACCCTTGAGTCATATTTTTGCGTAAGACTTCATTAAAGAGCATACAGGTTAAATAACATGATTAAGAAGCAAAATTAAGAATATAACTGAAAACTCCGGTCAAATAACCTTTAGTTAGAATGTATCTAATTAATATTCCTTAAACTCTTGCTTTTTAGTTTTCAGTGTTATTTTTAGATTGCAGCAGGAATGCTCTGCAGACATTTTCGAATAATTTAAGTCTTTGGGTTTTGATCCCTCGAAGAATCGTCTTAGTTTCGAATTTCCGGGGATCAGGTTATTTGTACGAATTTCCCCAATCCCGAATAGACTTGTAAGACCTTTTCAGAGGCAAAATGCGTATTTATTTAATTAATTTGCTTTAAAGAAAAGTTCACAGTGGCAGTTTCCATCCCTCTCGATTTCTTCCTTATGATAAATACAGGGACATACTATTTTCTTGTCTTCCTGCTCATCTCCTGTGACTATCCTGCAGGGACAGTAACGCCTTCCGAACTTTTCCTGCTTGATCGCAAGTCCGTCAAGCACATAATCAAGAGCGTCTCTGTCCGGGTTAAGCCTGTACCCTGCTTTGTTTGCGTATTTCTCAGTCCATTCATACATTTTCTGTTTTAATTCGTCATGTTTGTCCATATAAAAGCTCCATTCGTTTGTAAATTGAGAAAGTCCAGAAATTTCTGTGAAAAAGATAGGATGAGTATTTGCTGAATATGAATGCCCTCAAATTCTTCGTGTAGTTTATAGGAATGAATTCATTATATAATATTACTTTCATTCTTATTTAAATAAGTATTAGAGTTTGTTATCCTGTAGAATTTATCCTGTCCACTTACTTATATCCCATGTTCAGTTGAAATTCCTTAAATGTCCTTCCAAAACTGGCTTATCGATTACGAATTAAGTTCTCAAGATATATATCAATTAGGTAGTAAATGAAGCTCTTGAGGCAAAATTGAGCTTTCTACTATAAATCACACTGTTCACACTATTTTTTTCACAGATAAGATTTTTCGTATTTTTTCCCCATAAGTTCCAGCACTTTAAGGGTTCCATGATTCAGATCTGCATGCACCAAACTCTTCTTCCATCCACTCATTCTGCACCTTTAAGGAAAAGAGCGTGAGGAAAAGCAGAGAGTATGCTAAAAAATTAACAAACAGCGTTAATTGAAGAGCTGTCCCTTCAAGTCCTCCTTCGCTTCCGCCCACGCTTCCTCCGAACATAAGAGGGTGAGCTGAGCGCCAGAGCCGGATTGAAAAGAAACTAAGGGGAACAGATATAAAGGCAAGGATTCCGAAAACTGCTGAGAGCCTGGCTCTTTTCTCAGCTTCTTCAACAGCTTTTCTAAGCATTATGTAGGCAAGGTAAACAAGGAAGAGAATAAGGGAAGTTGTAAGCCTGATATCCCAGATCCAGTACCATCCCCAGGCACTTTTTGCCCAGATCGAGCCCGTAACCAGCACAAGGAATGCAAAAAGAGTTCCTACTTCAGCAGCCGAGCGCGCATAGATATCCCATTTTAAAGATTTGTCCCGGAGATAAAAGATACTTGCAGTAAATACTACTCCGAAAGCGAGGTACGAAATAACAGCTACTGGCATGTGAAAAAAGAAAATTTTGAAGCTTCCGCTAAGGACCTCTCCTGACTCGTCCTTTATTGGAGGAAGGTAAAAGAAGAGCATGTATATCGCGAGAAGCATTACACAGGCAGTTAGAGCTGCCATCAATCCGGTTTTTCTGGGATTTGCATTCATTTCATTCACTTACTTTGAATCTCAGTCAGAAATTACATACTCAAAAACCACATGGGAAATTGCAAAGAATACAAGATCATAGACCACAAGCATCCTGATTTCCGGGAGCAGGGCTCTCAGACTATTTCCTGCTAAAACGCCTGCAGTTGCCTCCACCGAGGGAATAAGGACAGGAAGGAGCAAAGGCAGAAGAAGGACAGGCAGAAGAAGTTCTCTGGTGCGTGTGCCAAGAGTAAGGGCGGAAAGTAAAGTGCCTGCAGAAATAAATCCTAAAGTTCCCAGAAAAAGAATAATCATGAGAAGAAATAAAGTTCTGGTGCTCAGGCTGTAATTGAAGAGTACAACAAAGAAAGGCAGGGTTAATATTTCCGTGAGAAATACGATTATCAGGTTTGAGAGAACTTTTCCGACATATATGGTACCCCTGTCCACAGGACAGAGCTTGAGAGCTTCAAGACAACCGTTTTCACTTTCAAGTACAAAAGTCCTGGAAAAACCCAGGAAGCCTGTAAAAATAAAAGCAATCCACAAAATACCGGGAGCAAGCTTTGAAACAGCTTCGGTATTCCCAAGAAAATCCCCGAAGGAAATGCTAAACACAACAAGCACCAGAAGAGAGAAAATGAGCATGGAGTTGAGCATCTGTTTTGTCCGGAATTCGGCTTTCAGGTCTTTTGCAGCGATAAAAAAGCTCCGGATCATTATTCAGGCTCCTCTGATTTTATTTTCATTTTAATGGCGATTTTAACTTATAAAGATTATTTTCACTTAGTTTTTGTGTTTTCTTCTGCATCCTGCCAGATCCTGTTTTATTGTCGGTTTCAAGCCAGCAGAGAACTGCACTTTTCCCTGAACTCCTCAAATCCTGAAAAGTCTTTCCTGAGCCCATCGTATACAAAGCTGCCTGAGTTCAGGATAAGTATTCTGTCACAAAGGGTAAATCCCCTTTCCAGGTCATGAGAAACCATTATTTTGCTGCTCCCTGTGAAATCAGGGCTCTTCAGGATTTTTTCAAAAATAAAGGAAGCGGCTGAATCCAGCCCTGTGTAGGGCTCATCTAAAAGGAGAAGGGAAGGTCTGTGAAGCAAAGCCCTTGCAATGGAAAGTCTCTGTTTCATGCCTCTTGAAAAAGTACTGACTCTTTCGTCTGATTTATCTTTGAGCCCAACCTCACTTAAGAGCAGATCAGTTCTGTCTTCAAGTTCCTGCTTTTTAATTCCATACATCATACCAAAAAAGCGCAGGTTTTCCTTTGCTGTAAGTTCGCCGTAAAGATAGGATTCATGAGACAGCATCCCTATTTCTTTTCTGACCTTTTCAGGTTCTTTTTCTGCATTGAATCCGGAAACAAAGATTGAGCCGGTTGTTGGCTCTAACAGGGTTGAGATAAGTTTTAAAAGAGTGGTCTTCCCTGCTCCGTTAGGCCCGAAAACAACTGCAAATTCTCCTTTTTTAAGGTCAAAGTCAAGAGCTTTCAGCACGGAAGTTTTTCCGAAAGCTTTCGAAAGATTCCTTATAGAGACTTCGTTTTCCATCCGAACCTACTTTGAAAATTCCTCTAGATTAACCTTTTTATAAGGTATCTGGCCAGTATTCCTGGACCTGCATCGTACCTGTTTCCCCTGAAAAGAAAGAGAGCAGTATAAAAGTAATCAGATTACGAATTTGAAATATTCTTCTCCTGTCTGCCCAAAAGTTCAATTTCCAGTTAAATATAACAGAATAAGGAGGATAAAAAGGTAAGGGAATAAAGAAGATAAAAAGGTAAGAGAATAACGAAGATAAAAGGGTAAAAAGGTTAAGAGAATAAAGAAGATAAAAAGATAAGAGAATAAAGAAGATAAAAAGAAAAAAGAATAAAGAAGATAAAAGGGTAAAAAGGTTAAGAGAATAAAGAAGATAAAAAGAAAAAAGAATAAAAAGATGAAAAGAGAAAATTTTGAACCTAAGAAGATTTTTCATTAAAAACTTGTGGCAGGGTCGTTGTATATTTAAAATGCAGGGGATTTATAACTGGAGAGACAATATATTAACAACAAATCTCAATCCTATTGTAAATTCACGGGTATATTTCGACCTTTATACGGAGCTCTTATCTGTAGATCAGTCCGTACTAAGACTGCGAGCATCCGGTCTGAGGATATAAGTAAAGGTGCATAATATGGAAAACTCTCTACTTGATCTGATCCTCCTCTCTGAAAAAAGGAAGAATGTACTTATCCTCCTGCTTGAAGGGCCAAAGGATATAGAGACAATTAAGAAATATCTTAATGCCAGCGCGACCTCAGTCCAGCCACAGGTGAAAATGCTTAAAGAACATCACCTTATAGTTCAGGAAAAAGGTCTCTACAGTCTCAGTGAAATAGGAAAAATAGTCGCAGACAAAATGAAGCCTCTGCTGGATACACTTTCAGTCTTTGAGGAAAATCCAGATTACTGGGCTGACAGGGATATGAACGAAATACCTCATTTTCTTCTGCGGCGCATCAACGAGCTTGGGCACTGCACTACAATCGAACCTGAGATAGACCACATGTTTGAAATGATTCCTGAGTATGTCAAAAACGCTGAAAAGGCGCAAAAACTGGAAACTGTGCTTCCTTATTTTCATCCTCTCTTTCCTGCCTTCTATCTCGGAATTGCCGAAAAAGGCGTTCCAATGTCACTTATTCTTCCGGAATCGGTCCTTAAAAGATGGGTCGAGGATTATAGAGAACAAACAGCACAAATTCTTAAAATGGAAAACGCTAAAATTTTTATTTGCACCGACTGCGAGAAAATTCCTGCTATTTCGGCAGCAGACAACTTCATGGCACTTGCTCTTTTCCCTAAAAATACTGTCTTTGACAGAAAGTATGTATTATGCTTTGAACCCGGAGCTCTGGCCTGGGGAAAAGAACTCTATGATTATTATGAAGGACTCTCTGAACAGATCCGCGATATAGACAATTACACCCCGGCGAAAGACGAGAAGAATGAAACTGCTCCTTAATCTGTTTCCTAATCCTGCTCCTCAATTCTGCTCCTTCAGTTTGTTAACATACTCTACAAAGCCTGCCCTGCCCTTTGCATAGGCTTCATGCCAGCCGGAAGGAACAGGCATCTTTTCATAAAGGCTTTTCCTTTGAGCTTCAAGAAGTTCGGGTTCTTTTCCCATGAATTCCGCAGCACAGAGAACTCTGTTTTCGACTTTTCCGGCAAGGTCTTTCAACCACCTGTAACCTTCAAAAGACCTCAACAGGTGATGATCCAGAATCAATGTATCTACGTTTCTGGCAAGAAGAAGTGCGTTTTCAAAAGCTTCCTTTTTAATCTCAGGGATGCGGTGAGAAAGATAAAGAGGAGGGCCTGAGACGAAAACAATAGTTGGCTTCCATGCAATTATTTCGAGAACTGCTTGCCTGTCCAGCAGCTGGATATCCGAGCCATGAACAAAAATTTCGTCTCCTTCACAGATGCGGGTCATCATTACCGTTCCAAAACCCTTGCCTCTGACTCCATGCGGGACAGGAGAAGAAAAACTCATATTCAGGTAATTGCAGCCTTCAGAAGCTGGAAGAGGCAAACCCAGTAAATCAGAAAGGTCTTTTCGCCGCCTTACAGAAAGACCTGAAATTTTTTCCGGACCCTTGCACCAGATATTTACTCCTTCAAGAGAAGGAAGGGCTTCCACAGGCAGCTGGTATGGATCTTTCTCCATCATTGGCATATGGTCCCCATGGTAATGACTAATAACAAGATCTGTTGCCCCTTCAAGTTCAAAAAAAATCTTTTCCTTTATCCTGAAGGCCGCAGCAATTTCTACAGGATGGGGAAACAGCCCTGAACGTAAACGTGCAAGGGCAACCCCCGGATCAATCAGAACCTTTCTATAATCAGTCTTTACAACGCAGGCAAGAGATCTTGCTCCGAAAGACTCGCACCCCAGTATCTCAATCTGCACATTTTATTCCTTCGAAATTTCGATCTGCGAATTCTGTTCCTTCGAAGAGAGATACTCTCTGGAAAACATTTCCACAGTCAGAATGAAGTAGGACAGCAGGAGAGGGCCTATGACAATTCCTATCAATCCGAATAGGGATATACCTATTACAATTCCAAGCAGAGACAAAAGAGGGTGAAGTTCCCCTACTTTTTTCTGGATAGCGGGCCTGAGGAAATTGTCTATAACACTTACAAAGACCCCTGCTGCAAGGATGGCGATCCCTGCAATATAGTCCTCCTGAAGAAGCTGAACAATAGCTGCAGGAACCCAGATAAGAGGAGCACCAACAACGGGCAAAAAAGAAAGGATTGCTGCAATCGAACCCCACAAAAAAGCTCCCTGGACATCAAAAGCAAGGAAAGTGACTGTCAGGATTCCTCCCTGGACAAGAGCCACAGCCCCGCTGGCAGTAAGAGTTGTCCTGACAATTCGTCTAAACTCTTCCAGAAGAGTGGCTGTATTTTTCTCATTGAATGGGATTGCCATATATACTCTGCGTGCGAAAACCGAATCTTCTCCCGTTAAAAGATAATAGAGCAAAAAATACATAATCAACAGGCCTATGGACTGTTTGCTCAGGCTCTGAATCGAACCCAGCACAAACTTGCTTGTGGAGTTGATGGATTCAGAAGCAATATCCATAACCTTTTCTTCTATCTTTGTCTGGAGAAAATCAAAAGGAATATCAATTCTTGAAAGGTAATAAGCCAGGAATTTGCCGCCAGCCTCAATAGATGCTATAATGGACTCTTTGTTAATTAAAAGCTGCTCAATTTCGCCGACAATTGTAGTCAGAAGAAAATAAAATGGAATCAGTACGACAAATATTGAAGTGATTATTACGATGACTGCAGAATATTGCTTTTTAATTCTAATCTTTTTTACAAGAAACTGATACAGGGATCTGAATATTATATAGAGAATGAGAGCCCCGAAAAAATAATTTAGATACGGAAGTGTAGCATAAACAATGACTGCGGTCAAAATAATAATGATAAGAAGGGCCAAAGCCATTTTTACAAGTTTTTCCATTGAATCTAATTGAGTTTTCTAAAATATATAAGCATTCCACTCTTTTAAGTCTGGAAACTCGATTCAGAATTCTACCCGTACAATCCAGTTTTAAAACTGATGATTGAGTGCAAAACCATATTTCACTGAGAACCTGATTTCGTAGAACCAGATATTGAAAACGAGGCACTGGAATACAAAGCATCAAGAGATCAGATACTAAGAAATCGAGATTATAGAAGACCAGCACTGTAGAAAAAGAGGCTGGATATTATAGAAAAGAAGGCTATATGTTATAGAAAAGAAGGCTATATATTATAAAAACCAGTGTTATAGAAAATCCGTAATGAGAGTCTGCCTTTCGTCTCTTTCCCGGAGCTTTGTAACGCCTACGCCTACGAGTCTTAATTTTTGTCTTCCGACAAATTCCGAGAGGAGCTGAATTGCTATTCTCTTAATTACAAAGAGATCGGAAGTCCAGATAGGAACGGTTTTTGAGCGCGTGTATGTGGAAAAGTCTTCAAAACGTACTATAAGGGTTACGGTTTTGAAAAGGAAACTATGCTTTTGGAGAGAAGTGTGCACACTTTCTGCAAGCATGTCCAGAGTCCCGCTGATTTTTACAGGGTCATTTGTATCTGCCTCAAAAGTCCCGTGCCTGCTTATGGACTTTACACCTTCCTTTTCCCTGACACTATCAAAATCAAGCCCATTTGCCATCTGCTTCATCTTAAGCCCCATTTTTCCGAACCTTGCTGAGAGCAGCTGGACATCACAGTTTGCAAGTTCTTCCACTAAGGTAATTCCCATTTCCTTCAGAGTCTCTGTTGTCTTTTCTCCTATCCCCGGAATTTTTGAAACTGGCAGAGGAAAAAGGAAATCTCTGACATCTCCAGGCCTTATAACCGTAAGTCCATCTGGTTTTTGAAAGCCGGATGCAATTTTTGAAATGAGTTTATTTGGCCCAACTCCTACAGAACAGGTAATTTTCTCCTGCTTATAGATTTCATCCTTTATCCTGAGAGCATACAGGGCAGCTTCCTCAAAATTTCTGATTTCGGGCCCTGGCACGAGATAGGCTTCATCAACACTGACCTGCTGGAATTTTTCCGCAAACCCTTTCAAAATTTCCATTACCCTTGCAGAAACTCCTGCATAGAGCTTCATATTTACAGGCAAAAAAATCGCATCCGGACAGAGCCTGTATGCCTGTGAAACCGCCATTGCCGAATGAATTCCATACTTTCTTGCCTCGTATGAGCAGGTGCTTACAACCCCCCTCCCTGATCCTTCTTTAGGGTCAGAGCCCACGATAACAGGCATTCCCTTCAGTTCTGGCTTCTCCCTGACCTCTACGGATGCAAAAAAGCTGTCCATATCCGCATGGAGGATAATACGCCTTTCAGGATCGCTTTTTTTCGAATTGGGGGTATTCATTACCGAAATATAGGATAAAACATGTAATAAAGGCTTGAGGAAGTAGGGTGAAAGTATTAACGTGATTTAAAAATATTATCTCAAACCTCTCTACATCTTCCTTTTGAAGCCTTCAAAAATATATTTTCACATACAATTTCAATTGTGCTTTCAAAAAAGCATTTCTACAAAGCCGAGAAATATTATATTGGGACAACAGGTTCGGTTTTTGCCGTTGGCTCAGTTTTTGCCTAAAGCTTTTGTTCTTAATTCTTGATAGGAGGGAGTATTATAAAAGAGGAATATGGCACTTTAGAACAGGATGCCGATCCTGTAAAAATCGGAAAAAATTTTATAGGGCAACCTTTTCCTGAGATAACATCAAAATCCCTCGCAGGAAGATTTTTAACCCTTCCTGAGGCTGTAGAAGGAAAAGTGACCCTGATCTGTATTGCTTTTGTGCGCAGTGCTCAAAGCATGATTGACTCCTGGGTTCAGCCATTTGAGATGGAATTCGGAAAAGACGGTAGGTTTCTGGTTTATGAAGTCCCGATGATAAATACGGCATGGAAGGTCTTCTCCTGGATGATCGATTCAGGGATGAGAAGTGGGATTCCTGTAGAAAAACACGATAATGTTGTTACTTTTTATGGAGACTACTCAGAATACCAGAAAGCCCTCGGGATGGAAAATACGAATTTAGCCTACATTTTTTTGCTTGATCAGAAGGGAATTATCCGCTGGAAAGGGTATGGGTATGCAAGCCCTGAAACCGAAAAAGAACTTGTAGAAACTGCAAAGACTCTCATATGATAGCGTTGACAATTAAATGACATAAATGAAAGTCAAATGGCAGAAGTGACAGTTAATTTAGAGATAATTGGCAGTTAATTTGGAGATATATGGAGGAGAGAATGAAAGGGGCAAAAATATTACTTATTCTTTTTACCGTCATTGTTCTCGCTTTTATAACGTATGCTGCTCTCAGAACGATTCCTATTAATGACTGTGGGGAAAATGGAACCGGCCTTGCCTGTATCGAGCTTCCGCCTGGATTTTCCATAGATTACTATGCCAAAGATATTGAGGGTGCAAGATCAATGGCCCTGAGCCCCAGCGGTACTCTCTTTGTGGGAAGCAGGGATGCCGGAAAGGTCTTTGCTGTCCTTGACAGGAACAACGACAGTAAAGCTGACGATATACTTGTGCTTGCCGAGGGGCTGGATATGCCAAATGGGGTGGCATTCAGGAACGGCTCTTTATATGTTGCCGAAATTTCCAGGGTACTCCGCTATGACGATATCGAATCAAGACTTGAAGATCCGCCTGAGCCCGTTGTGGTCAATGACAGTTTCCCATCCGACCGCTCACACGGCTGGAAATACATTAAATTCGGACCTGACGGAAAGCTGTATGTGCCTGTGGGAATGCCCTGCAATGTCTGTAACAAAGAAGAGGAAGACGAACGTTACGGGACGATTATGAGAATGGAGCCTGATGGGAGTCAGCTTGAGATTTTTGCAAAAGGAGTCAGGAACACAGTGGGTTTTGCCTGGCATCCTGATACCGGGGAATTATGGTTTACTGATAATGGGCGGGACTGGCTTGGAGATGATATTCCTCCTGACGAACTTAACAGAGCGCCTGAACAGGGAATGCATTTCGGTTTCCCTTACTGCCACGGAGGAGATATTCCAGATCCTGAGTTCGGAGAACTCCGGAACTGCTCTGAATTCACAGCTCCTGAAATCAAACTGGGTCCTCATGTGGCTTCTCTTGGAATGACTTTTTACACAGGCACAATGTTTCCTGAGGAATACAGAAACCAGATCTTTATTGCAGAGCACGGCTCCTGGAACAGGAAAATTCCAATAGGATATAGAATTAGTCTTGTAAGGCTGGAAAACGGAAAAGCCGTAAGTTATGAGCCTTTTGCCGAGGGCTGGCTTCAGGGGCTTGCAGCCTGGGGAAGACCTGTGGACGTCCTTGTAATGCCTGACGGAGCTCTGCTTGTATCAGATGACAAAAATAATGCAATTTACAGGATCAGCTATAGCTGATCCGAATCTTTTGAAGGCGTATTGAGGAAATTAAGCAATTAAAAGAAGAGGATAACTAAAAGAATAGGACAGTTAAGAGGAAAGGACTATTAAAAGAACTTGTCCAAATTAGTAAAGATATTTATTTTTATGTCTACATATAAGTAAACAGGGGGAATAAATTGTTATCCAAGATTCCTGTAGACCTTAAAAATGTTCGTGAAGAAGACCTTGACAAAGAAATTCTTAGAGCTGGAATTATCGCCGAACTTGATGCGATAAACCTCTATGAACAGATGGCAAATCTGACTAAAAATCCAAATGTAAAATCAGTCCTCATAGATGTTGCAAAAGAAGAAAAAACACATATAGGTGAGTTTCAGGCCCTTTTACTTCGGTTTGACTCTCAGCAAAAAGAAGAACTTGAGGCCGGAGCTGAAGAAGTGGAAAAGGAATTATCCAAATAATTTCTTAATTTCCACCATTTCTAATTTACCAGTTCTAATTTCCTGAATAACATAATGGAAGTTTAACTTTTTGTATCCTGATACTT
>CAZLNG010000044.1:26511-29010 GCA_964560735.1 uncultured Methanosarcinales archaeon
ATGATAAGAGGATTTTAAAATGGTTATAAATGGGAGTGAAAGAGAAATTGGGCAAAAAAATGAGAAACGTAATCACAAAATACTGGTTTCTCCTCCTCCCCTGATTTTAAGGGCAGGTCGTTATCTTCCAACTCTTATCCTTATGGGGCTGGCTGTTCACCTGATTCTTCCCCAGCTTGCCTCAGTAGAATCTTCCCTCCATGTTATCAAAACAATGGCCTTATGGGCTGTGTTGCTTTCTGCCCTTGCCCAGGTCATCAGTTACCTTGGAAGCGGATATCTTATCCATTCGGTTGCAGGAATAGTAAACCAGCATCTGTCGATGTTAAAAGGAGTTATGATTACATTAGCTGCATCAAGCATTGGAATGCTGGCGGGCGGCACTTTCGGAAATGCGGCAGCAACCTATCGATGGGTAAGAAGATATGGAGTCAATGCCGAAGGTTCCGGACTTGCAGGCACCCTTCCTACAATTTTTAATAATGTAACTTTAATGCTGTTGGCTATAGCCGGAATGCTGCATCTTCTATTGTCTCACAAACTTACTTCGTTTCAGTTCTTGATATTTCTCCTGATCCTGACTCTCCTCAGCCTGGGCTTTCTGGCAGTCAGCTGGGGAAGATTGCACAGGGCAGGTTTTACACGCGTAATTGTCGGGATAACAGCTTATTTTGCCAGAATCCTGCACACGTCTTACGACCCTGCTTCGACTGACTCTTTAGTAGGCCGAACGTTTGCAGCTCTCGAAATGCTCGGCAATGGAGGATGGAAACGCCCTGCACTGGGAACTTCAATATCAACAGGATTTGATATGCTGACTCTTTATTTCTTCTTTATAGCTGCAGGATATCCCATCGGACCCGAAACGCTGCTCGTAGGGTACGGACTTCCTCTTCTTCTTGGGAAAATGGCTTTTATCCTCCCAGGCGGTGTGGGCATTGTGGAAAGTACGATGGTTGCTCTTTATACAGGCCTTGGAGTTCCCGGCTCAATTGCAGTTGTTGTTGTACTGAGTTACAGGGTTTTTTCTTTCTGGATCCCAACTTTTGTAGGGTTTCCAATAGCGTTTTATCTCCGTAGAATATGAAGCTCGCTCAATATTCCTACTACTCAATTCGAATTTGAATTGAATTGTAAATCTGGCTGTTATCAACCTGGTTGAAAATGAGCTCATGAAGAAAAGGCTTATCACAACTGAAAATTACAGTCTGAGGTTAAGGACGCCGGGAGAAAAGAAAATAGTTAATGAGTTTTCCAGCACTATGAACCAGGCGGCAGGTTATGTGGATAAACAGATAATCTCGCAAGTTTCAATAATCAGGAGGTCTTCTATTTTTCTCTTCGTTATCCTTCCAGACTGCGGAGAATTTTAGATGAAACCCCAATTCCCATGCAGGTATCCAGTGTTGTCGAGGACATCATCCCTATTACCTTCCCCCCCTGCACGATAGGAGAGCCGCTATCCTCCGGCGCCGGCATATCATGGCACTGGAAGCCCAGAAAAAGCAATGAAGCCCCGGAATTAACCACCCTACAGTAATGGATAACACGGGTGTCGTTAATAAGCTCAGCCAGCTCCAGTTCGGCAGGGCTGCCAAATTCAGTGACTTCGACCGCGCTTTCAGGGGGAATTTCTATCAGGGCTAAATCATGATCTTTCAAAACTCGTGTAACAACGAGTCTCATTCCGTCCACTATCAGACGGTCTCCTTTCCCCCGAAATATATGAGAAACCGTAACCATATAAAGCAATCCTTTGAGCGAGATAACAGCGCCGATAGTACAGCGTTTTCCATTGTGAAAAAAAGAGCTGCCTGCTTTTATCATAAGCTTTCATCAACCTGCCGGTTTCGCCTGGTCGTGGTTTATGGCATTTTGGGGAACCTATGTTAAATTGGGCTTCAATTGTATTTAACGTTATATATTAATTGGAGATTGATCGGTTTCTTTAACGCTTCCCCTTAATCCGGGAATTATTCTGTGAACCCGTTTCTGGTACTCCCGGTATTCGTCACCGAACTGCGCCACCAGCCTTGTCTCCCAGTGCCGGGACCCAAGAAACAGATAGACAGTGGTCAAAAGATATACGAGAAGCAGATTGACGGTCATAAAGGGGGTGAGCAACATCGTGACCAGTCCTGAGAGCAGGAAAGGATCCCTTACCCAGCGGTAAATGCCCCTGATTTTAAGGGAACCTGTTTCGGAAGCCTGCGGGCCGGACAGCTGTGAGCTTATATTGAACCGATGCGGAGCACCCCGAAAAGCCATGGGGGCAAGAAGTCCGGCAATTAACTGCCCTCCGACCATGAGCCAGCGCCAGGGCGAAGGTATTTTGTAGAGAACCCGCCCCGGATTTTTAAGAAGCTGATAGGCAAGCGGCAATAGCGTCAGAACTGAAATGAGACTGTATGCCGGCAGATAGAGCTTTTCTGCTCTGGGACCAGCAGCTCTCATGATTAAGCGTTTGAAGGGCAGGCTCGCAGTCAGGCTGTGAATAGC
>CAZLNG010000045.1:0-28879 GCA_964560735.1 uncultured Methanosarcinales archaeon
TCAGTTCAACTGTGTAAGTCATGCTTATAAGGTATTATTTTAAAACCGTTGAAATAAGTACTATACTAGTTAAACAATAGTCAATGAAAAACTTTCTAAGAGATAAATAGTATAACTAAAAGCAATTTTAGACTTCATCGAATTCTATACTGATACTACCTGCTTTCTTTACCAGGGATTTTGCAAGGAAACCGCTCTCCATTCTGCAGAGATTTAGTACTGCGCAGGGTACAAGGCAATTTGAGGAGCACTGCGCTTCCTGTGCTCTATCGATAACGTAATTATTTTTAATATCCAGAATCTCCATCATAGGAACTTCCATGTGAGAGAACTTCTTTATCTTTTCACATGGAGTTTCTATGTCAACGATAATTTTATTTCCCTTTTTGTTTCCATGTATTTTGTGAACGAAACCACAGATTGTGGAATTTACTGTAAATTCAGCCAACGTGTCACCTTTGATTTTTATTATCTAAGTCTTTGATTATTTGAATAAATAGCTTTAAGCGAGATATAAATATTAATCGAGTCCGAGATTACTCGGACTGCAAAATTTCAAGGGTTTTTTCAAGGACTTCTGAAATTTCATTATCCTTAAGGTCTTTATCTTTATTCTTTTTGATCCCCATTTCAGAGATGATGATATGTCTATCTACTTTGAAACCTGCAAGTTCGAGAGTTTTGCTTGCGCAGTTAACAGGGCAACCGTCAATAGCGATGATCCTGTCTGAAGCCTCGGCAGATTTCATAAGTCCTGGGGCTCTAGCTCCAATTCCTGCAGTACACATCAGGTTTCCAATATCCTGTTTTTCTAGTTCAATTGCGATTTTATTTGAGAGCTGACCCACATTTGAAGCCCCAACACATGGGAAAATTGCGACATTTACTGAACCGCATGCACATTTTGCCTCTTCTGCCATTGGTTATTCTCCTTATGGATTTTTATTGCTTTTCAGTCTTTTTATTATCGGCACGCATCTTCTTTTATTGAGAAATCCATTTCCGAATATCTTTTTCGTCCGGAACCTTGCCTGCAAGTTTTACTTCTCCGTCTATAACAACTGCAGGGGTAACCATAACGCCGTAGTTCATGATTTTTTCAATATCCTCAACTTTAATTACCTCAGCTTCAACGCCAGTTTGCTTCAGTACTTTTTCAATTGTTTCTTTTGTCTTTTTGCATTTAGAGCATCCTGTACCGAGAACTTCTATTTTCATATATTTTCCTCCATTTTCAATATTTGAATTATTTTCCTATTTTACCTTTATTTACTGATTTTTAATTGCTAATATTTTGGAAGCCAATGGCAGACTTACAACAATATATTGAACAAATAGCCTGTAAAAATTATCGATACCGCTACTATTGAAACAAAAATTGCAATCAGTTCTTTTTTCAGTACCTTTCTAAGGATAATCATCTCAGGCAGAGATACGGCCGTAACAGACATAAGGAAAGCAAGGGCAGTTCCGATAGGCAGTCCTTTTCCAATAAGGCTCTCTATGATAGGGATCATGGCCATAACATTCGAGTACAGTGGCACCCCAATAAGGACAGCAATCGGCACTGCAAGCAGATTGTCCTTTCCAGCGTATTTTTCAAGTATGCCTTCAGGTGCATATCCATGAAAAATGCCTCCTATGGAAACTCCTATTATTACATAGAGCCACACTCTTCCTACAATATCTTTTACACTTTCAAAGGCGTATTCTGCTCTTTCCTTAATTGTTAGTTTTTGATCTTCAGTACTTTGCTTTCCCACTTTCATTTTGTACACAAAATCTTCCACATATTTTTCAAGTTTCAGAAGACCAATTAGATAACCACCCAGAACACCCAGTGCAACTCCTGATATTACATAAAGTACTGTAGCCTTGAGGCCAAGAGTTGCCCATAAAGCTGCTACAGCGGCTTCGTTTACAAGAGGAGAAGTGATCAGAAAGGCGAAAGTAACTCCTAGAGGCACTCCAGCTTCCACAAACCCTATAAAGATCGGAACAGATGAACACGAACAGAAAGGAGTTACTGTCCCGATAAGAGATGCAAGAAAATAATATCTTAGTCCCTGCTTGCTTCCGAGAACTTGCCTCGTTCTTTCGGGAGTGATGTATGTCCTGAAGTAGGAAACAACAAAGATCATTACAGCTAGAAGGATAAATATTTTCATTATGTCGTAAATAACAAAATTAACACTGGCTGCGAGGCGTGTATCAGGTGCAATCCCTAATACCTCGTATGTCAGTTTATCAGCAATCCATTGAAGAGGATAGAATACATCAACCATTTTGATCCTCCTTTCTTATTTATTACTTCATTATTAGCACTTATTCTTCAAATATATCAATATACATTGATATACTCTGTACTATATAAATATTCCCATAATGCCTGAAGTTTCTCCATGTTTAATTCAAAATATTTTTATTGGAGCCAATAGCTTTCAGAGCACGTTTTCTAAAAATCTGCGAATTCGCTGCAAAGTTCATAAAATGATCTAAAAATTACACAAACCTTTGATAATGTCTGAACAAGTTCAAGCGAGTAAACTCACTGTTTATGGAAAAAACTCTTTTTTTCAGCAAATATCTGCAGGTTGAAACATTACAAATTTTAATGATTGTTAAAGAAAGAGAGCAAAAACAAAAAGTTTATTCTTCGACGACTTCCAGAATCTTCCTGATCTTTTCGTTTTGTATAGAATAGAGTCTCTTTTTCCCGTCTTTTCTTACTTTTATTATCCCCCAATCCTGCAGTTTTGCAAGGTGCATGGAGGTATTGGACTGCGTCTTCTCAATTATTTCTGGGATCTCACAGGCGCATAATTCTCCTTCGTTACCGTATTTATTTTCTCTGGATTTATTTTCAGACTCAATTAAAGCCTTAATAATTCTATATCTTGTATCTTCACTCAGGGCTTTAAAAAGCTGTATATTTGCTTCATTAATCATATCAACAATCATTGAATCTGTGAATCTATATATATTTTTCTGAATTCAAAAAGGACTGGATACTTATAATGTGGGGAATGAAGTTGTTTTATTTAGGCATCTTCTCAATAAGCGCTCTCTCAATAAGCGCTCTCTCAATAACTATCATCTCAATAACTATCATCTCAATAACTATCATCTCAATAACTATCATTTCAATAACTATCATCTCAATAACTATCATCTCAATAACTATCATCTCAATAATTATCTTCTCAATAATCATCTTCTCTACTTTTCAAGATTAAATTAATTCTTTATTCCAGATTTATACTATTTTTGAGAATAACTCTTTACAATTCGCAATCTTTATATCTAATACTGATACATATCGATATATATCGATATAATCATATTATAGTCTATTGTTAAATGAGGCGTTTCTTAAATGAGCAAGATTGGTAAAGGTTTACTTGGAAAGCTTATCGGAAGCGATAAAAGTTGCTGCTGTTGTGGTCCCTCTATTGTAAGTGTTAAAAAGATAAGGATCAACGGCAAAGATGTCGATATTGCCGGATTGGATGAGGAATTTAAAAAATATCTTGATTCTGGGGAAGCCCCAGAGAGTCTGAATGTTGAAGGTCTCATAAAAAATCTTTTGGAAATTAATGTGATTCCTGAGAATGAACTGGAATATTTTAAAGCTGCAGTCCTGAAAGAATACTTAACCTACTGGCAGGAAAATAAATCTTAAATAATATCGATAATTGTAGATTTAATTTGATCCGCATTTAATCAAGAATTTATTTGAGGTTTGCTGATGAATCTTAAGTGTGTGATCTGCGAAAAAGAAGAAAATTCTTTGTTAAGGGCTAATCACAAAGATTTGGGAGCTATAAAGCTCTGTGTAGATTGCTGGTCTAGCGAACAGAGTAAAAACAAATTGCTTTCCTTGGAAGGTGGAAGCAACTGTTGCAGGTAATTACATGGAAAATGAGGAGAGACCGTTATGACTGAAGTACCTGAAGTAGAAATCGAAAGACTAAGGCGTTATATTACTGACAAAGACCAGTTTGAATTAAGGGCGCAAAAGCTCAATTCTCTGCTGAGCAGGTTGAATGAAAAGGAATTGTCTTCGGACGCCATGATCTTTAAGGCTCTTTCAGATATCAATCGTCTTAAAATCATAAAGTTACTGAAAGAAGGAGAACTTTGCGTCTGTGAACTAACGACTGCCCTCTCTACTTCCCAATCGACTGTTTCTCACCATCTTTCTGTACTTAAAAATGCGGGTCTCATTAAGGAAAGAAAAGAAGGAAAATGGTCTTATTTTCGTCTCTCTGAAGGGGCAGTCATTGAAATCCTTAATCAGGCGAAATTACTTACTGATGCGTAATTTCAATATAAGTTTTCTATGAGTACTCTCGATATAAATTTTTCTTGTTGAAAAGTAAACTTCTGGGACACACCTGAACCCTCAATAACAGTTTTCTCCTAAAAATAGGGTTTCAGAAAGAACTATATCGGTAACTTCCAGCTTTCCAATAGCTGTAGCTTTCGTTGAATATTTTAGGTTTGCTATCCTGCTTAATTCCTATTACAAGTGGGACATTCAATAAAACGTCAATTACTCAAAGAATTTTAAAATTAATTTTGAAGGAGGATCAAAATGTTCTGGAGTAATCTAGTTGTAGCCGTCAATTACTTCATTGAAATAGCAGTCGAGCTTACTATTTTATTCATAGGTATAACTTTTCTTGTGGGGTTGATTCAGGAGTATGTACCTGAAGATACTATAAAAAAGGCTCTGGGAGGAAGGCGTAAGATAATAGGAAGTATTCTTGGGGCGGGATTCGGTTCTCTAACTCCTTTCTGTTCTTGCTCTACGATACCGCTTCTCCTCGGAATGCTGAATGCAGGTGTTCCCTTTGCCGCTGCAATGTCATTCCTGTTCTCATCGCCCCTGCTAAACCCGGTGATAATATCCCTCTTCGTCATTCTTATGGGCTGGGAGATAGCTGCTCTTTACTTTGCCGTCACTTTTGTAACTGCAATTGTTATTGGGCTCTTGCTTGATGCGCTGGGATTCTCACGTCAGGTCAAGTCAGCAGCTGTTATACGAAACTGCTGTGACTGCCAGCAGGCAACGAATGCGCGATCGAGAATACAGAGGTCCGCAGGATTCGCGGTCAGCCTTTTCCGTCAGCTCATACCTTATCTCCTCATTGGAGCAGGTATAGGAGCATTTATTCACGGGTTTGTACCAACAGAGATTATCTCCAGTTTAGCCGGACCGAATAACCCTCTGGCAGTTCCTGTGGCTGCAATTATTGGTATTCCTATTTATATCCGGGCTGAGACAATGATCCCAATTGGGCTGGCACTCGTTGAAAAGGGAATGAGCCTGGGAGCAGTCCTGGCATTGATAATAGGAGGTGCAGGAGCCAGTATCCCGGAATTAACGCTTCTTTCAGCTATATTCAGGAAGAGATTGCTGGCTGCTTTCGTAGTAACCGTTTTCACGATAGCTATAGCTGCGGGATACCTGGCCAATTTGTTGGTATTGTGAAGCTCTTAAATGAAAAATAGAATAATGATAGATAATTCCAAAAAAGTGAGATAATTCCCTGAATAATCAGAGAATCAAGTTTATTATTTTAGTTTTAACCTGCAAAAAAACCTTATCTATCACTATCCAATCTCACATCTTAGGATCTTAAAACTTTGCAATAAGAACCTTATCGAATAATTGAGTCGTAGGCACATTCCCCATGTTGAGAAATGTCCAGACCTATAAGCTGTTCCTGATCTGAAACTTTAACAGGAGTTATTACATTTATGAAAATCAGCATAATGTAGGTAAATACGAATCCATAGATTGAAGCACCCGCAACAACAACCAGTTCTTTGATAAAGAATGCTGTACCACCGTAAAGCAGTCCGTCAGCTCCTGCAGGATTTATGGCAGTTGAAGCAAAGACTCCAAGGAGAATTGTTCCGGTTACTCCTCCAATTCCGTGGACACCCCATACATCCAGGGCATCGTCCCATTTCATCCTGTTTTTGAGATGCACCGCTAAATAGCAGATAACTGCCCCGGTAATGCCCATTAGTGCAGCTACAGGCAGAGAAACAAGACCTGCTGCAGGAGTGATTGTTGCAAGACCTGCAACTGCTCCTGTCATGAACCCCACGAATTTTGGTTTTGATTCCTTGAACCATTCTATTACCATCCAGGTAATTGCTGCAAAAGAAGCTGCTATGTCGCTGTTCAGAAACGCAAGTGCAGTAATCCCGTCCACATTGAGTTCACTGCCAGCGTTAAAGCCATACCAGCCAAACCAGAGAAGTGCAGTTCCTATGGCCATTAAGGGAATACTGTTTGGTTTTGATTCTCTATTCCTCCTTGAGCCTACGAAAAAGACTGATGCAAGGGCTGCAAATCCGGCTGTCGCATGGACCACTATCCCGCCTGCAAAGTCAATAACTCCCATTTGGGCAAGCAGGCCGCCTCCCCATATCATGTGGACAAAAGGATAGTAAACAAAAAGCTGCCAGATGATCAGGAAAATCAGATAAGCTTTGAAAGTAACCCGGTTTGCAAATGCCCCCGTAATCAGAGCTGGGGTAATGATTGCAAACATCATCTGGTAAGCCACAAAGACAAATTCCGGGAATCCCGCGGTTCCAAACATAGTAGTTGGAGTAATTCCATGCAAGAACATTTTGTCCAGGTTCCCTATGATTGCTCCTTCTCCCCCGCTGAAGCATAAGGAATACCCAACAAAAAACCACAAAATAGATGTCAATCCAAGAGAAACAAAACTCTGCATCATAATGCCTAAAATATTTCTCTTACAGGCAAGCCCTCCGTAAAAGAATGCCAGACCAGGGGTCATTAGCATCACAAGGCTTGTCGCAAGCAGCATAAAACCTGTTGAACCAGTATTTAACATATTTTCATCCCATTTCTTTTTATATGATAACTCGGAAGCCTAACATTTCCTGCTTTTTTCCGACTCTATTGTATTTATTCTTTCCTCCTTTTTTCAATACATAAAAAATAATTCAAAATATATCTTATAGGAAGAATGATTCATAGAGTGAGAGATCAGGAAAAAAGAGTATCAGAAGCACCATTAGTAAAAATAGAGAAAATATGTCAATTTCAGGAACATTTTTCTGTCTATAAAAAAATTCTCCATCTAACTTTCAGGTTTTTTAAATTTCTAATTGGAATCTTATATTCCGCTCCTGCAACAGAGCAGGTAAAGGGCGTAGAGGGCTGTAGAATTTCTGGCTCTCTGGCACACGATTCTGTTGTGACTACAGGAGAAAACCTATAGGAGAAAATTAATTGAAAAACCGACAGCAGTAAAAAATAACTTAAATTTTTATGTTCGCCTGCTGAAAACAAATTTTTTTCATTATCTGGAATTTCTATCTTTTTCTCTCATATTACTATAAAAAGTAGAAAATGGTACAGGTGTTTTTCCCTGTACTCAGATGTTATATGCTGCTTCACCGTGCTGAGTTTTATCAAGCCCGATGAGTTCGTCACTCTCACTAACTTTGAGTCCTATAGTCTTGTGGAGTACATATCCGATAAGTAGGGTGCAAGCCATTGCATATACAATTGTGATGACTACACCTTCAAGCTGAATCATCAACTGAGCGGAGTTTCCAAGGAGAAGACCTTCGCCTCCTACACTTGCATATACGCCTGTTAGTATCGCACCGACTATTCCGCCTACTCCGTGAACTCCAAAGGCATCAAGTGAATCATCATACCCCAGCCTGTTTTTGAACATCACAGCCTGATAGCATATGAAACTTGCAATCGCACCTATAGCAATTGCTGCCATCGGCGTGACAAATCCGGCAGCCGGAGTTATTCCAACAAGCCCTGCCAGAACTCCAGTTGCAAATCCCAGGGCAGTAGGGCGTCCCAAATGGACCCATTCCAGCGACATCCAGACAAACCCTGCAGCTGCGGGGGCTATTAGCGTCGTAATGAATGCAAGGGTTGCGATTTCGTTTGCAGCAAGGGCTGAACCTGCGTTGAATCCAAACCATCCGAACCAGAGCAGTCCGGCACCAAGGAGGGTCAGAGTAACGTTGTGAGGCTTTAATGAATCAACACCGTATCCTCTCCTTTTGCCAAGATAGGCCAGTATTGCAAGTGAAGACATACCTGCAGTAATATGAACAACTGTGCCGCCTGCAAAGTCAAGGGCTTCTCCGGTAAGGAATCCGCCTCCCCAGACCCAGTGACATACTGGAGCATAGACAACCAGTCCCCAGAGTAAGATGAATGCGATGTAGGACTTGAATTTGACACGTCCTACAATGGCTCCGGATATGAGTGCAGGCGTAATTATTGCAAACATTCCCTGAAATGCAACAAATGCGTAAGTTGGAATAGTACCTGTTACGGAATAAGGATCAATCCCTCTCAAGAATATGTTTTCTAGGCCTCCCACAAACCAGTTGCCTTCTGAAAAGGCAAGAGAGTAACCTATTATTATCCATTCAAGAGCCAGAACACCCATTGCAACAAATGAGTGCATCATGCTGCTCAGAACGTTTTTGCGCTGGACAAGCCCTCCGTAGAACAGGGCAAGTGCAGGAACCATTAATAATACTAATGCAGATGAGATCAATACCCATACAGTGTCTGCTGCGTTAATAGCCATCTTTATCCCCTCAAATAGCCTCAGGTCCGGTTTCGTCAGTACGGATCCTTATTACGTTTTCAAGTGGCAGCACGAAGATTTTCCCGCTTCCGACGTTACCGTCACTGCCTTTTGCTCCCGTTTTTATTGCGTCAATCGTTGGCTTCAGGAAATCATCATTTACTGCGATTTCAACTTTAATTTTTTCGAGCAGGTTTGCATCGTATTCCATCGCTCTGTAGATTTCCAGTTGTCCTTTTTGAGCACCATAACCAGCCACGGATGATACTGTCATTCTATTTACCTCAATTTTTTGAAGCTCTCTTTTGACCGCATCAAGCCTTTCTGGTCTTATCATTGCAATTATGTATTTCATCGTGACCACCAACAGGTATCTTGTATCCTACTTAATACTATTTATTTCTTTTGATATGCGAACAAAATATTTATTCAGTTTAAATATAAGAAATCAAAAGAGTACGTAAGATTTTCTGGCTGTTTCAGCTGAGATAAATGCCTGAAAACAGTACTGCTGCCAGCTTTCTCGTTAAAAGTGAAAATTTGATAAGATGGAATTCCACTATTTTCACAAAATTTCTGAGTTTTTACTAAATATTTACGATAACGTCTCCATTGCAGAAAATTTGATTAAAATAGTTTAAAAAACTAGTTAGATATTTAATAAGCTAGTTGGATATTTAAAAATTTAGTTAGATATTTAATAAGCTAGCTGGATATCAGGTCAATTATTATATAGTGAATTACCTGACCTGCTTTACCAATCTAACGAATATATTAACTACAAATAAAACTACCTAAGTATGTAAAGCATGAAATAAAGGAAATGAGGGCACAATTCTGCTTTGTCTTTCGGTTTTTCCGTGATTATGAACCATTAGTGAATTTTCTAGCGCTTGCCAGTGTTTTTGTCACCAAAGTAAGCATTTACTTTGATAAATCTAGTTATACCCTTTATATCTAAAATAGGCACTTCATAAACCAAAGAAGACGTTTTAATTATGTTCAAAAGTATATTCACGTTGTGAGTTTACTATAAAGAGGATCTTTATCCTTTAATATTAAAAAAGGTAAATTGAATTTTTAATGTGTAATTAATAATAGTTTTATCTGTTTATGGGAAATATACTAAATGCCAACTTTTCTGAATTTTACTACAATTGCTCTTTACTCGCCAGAATCCGTATCCAAAGGCATGTAGCAACGTTATTATATAAATATAATTGTAATTATTTAGCCAAATAAAAGTATTTATTAGACGTTTTTCGCTTGTAATGTTTTTTTCTAATTGGCAAAATCTAACGTAAATATATTCTTTGACTAATCTCAAACAAAGACCAGAACAACGGCAGTCAATTCTAACAAATGAATGCATCGTGCTGTTCAGGACGTTTTTAAGTTGGATCAATCCGCCGTAGAACAGTGCAAAATACGGCAAGCATTAATAAGTGCAGAAGAGGTCAATATTTCTACTATGTCTGCTCATACAATATCTCTTATTTGTCCCCTTAAATACCAACAGATCCGGTTTCATTTGTGCGGATCCTTATTACGTTTTCAAGTGGCAGCACGAAGATTTTTCCACTTCCTACGTAACCATCATCGCCTTTTGCTCCCACTTTTATTGCGTCAATCGTTGGTTCCAGGAAATCGTCATTTACTGCGATTTCAAGCTTGACTTTTTCTAGCAGGTTTGCATCATGTTCCATCGCTCTGTAGATTTCCAGATGTCCTTTTTGGGCACCATAACCAGAAACAGATGATACTGTCAATCTATTTACCTCAATTTTCTGAAGCTCTCTTTTGACCGCATCAAGTCTTTCTGGTCTTATCATTGCAATTATGTATTTCATTGTGACCACCAACAGGTATCTTGTATCCAATCTGATGATATTTAAGTCTATTGATTTCAATTGTAGGATATTTTAATAGTTTAAATGTAATAAATCAAAAGAGTAAGTAAGATTTTATGGATGTTTCAGCGCCCGAATTTCGCTACCCGAATTTCGCTACCCGAAATGCGCCTCGGGATCGCAGAAAATCAGAGATTTTCTGGGAGTTGCGATGCAATCGCAACAGTACGCAGTCCTTTTCACTCGCTTCGCTCGTTCAAGAGGACTAATTTATAACTTAGAATCCCTTATCCCGAATTTCGCCTCGGAATTGCAGGAAACAGGAGACAACAGGAGATTTTCTGGGAATTCGATGAAATTGCAACAGTAAGCGGCCCTTTTAGCTGCTTTCAAGAAGCTAAAGATAATTTAGATCTAACAAGCCTCGTTTAAGAGGACTAATTTACGAAATTATGGAATTTTCGTGCTTCTGTATTTTTCTTGGTTGCATGATCCATTGTAAGTTAGGTGAGGTGTTTTATCATGGTTTTATTTATGGATTGAGGGTTCTATATGAAAAAAGAAGTTTAGGTTATTGGTGGTGTGATCTTATTCTTTTCATAAGTTTCGGGCAAGAGAGCTTTTATTCTCTAACGCAAATTTAGAGGTATGTTTGAAGAAATTGGAAGTATAAGAAACGAGGCTGACGAAACATCTCTTCAAATCCTTGCTCTCTTCAGGGAAAGTATCAGTGAAATCCGCTTGAAGGAGCCTGAATCCGTATCTGCGTATTTCAAGCCGGAATACTCACATTATCTGGTGGTACATACGCCTGTTAATATTCAATATCCCGAGAAAAGAGAAGAGTGGAACCTGCGTTTTTGCAGGGATTCAGGTGTTTCAATTGTGGAACTGATCATGGCTGAAGCAGGCAGTGCTTATGTAAGAGGCTTGATGGCAGTTAATGGGTCGAAAGTATATGCCATTCTTCCTTTCACGTCAATTGATTATGAAAAAGCAAAACAAGCAAAGTTTCCTGAGGACCGTATGGCTCATGTGAGGGCGCAGGTACTTCCAGCTGTGCTTCCAGGCATAAAAGGAGATATTATCCTTGATGTTGGAAGCGGTTTTGGAAGCCTCACTATGGAAATTGCAAAAAATAATCCTGATTCAATGGTATACGGTATCGATCTTCACGATTCCCTTACAGGCCAGGCGCAGATGAACGCAGAAGTTCTTGGCATCTCGAATGTAGAGTTCAGGATAGGTAGTGCCTATGCTCTGCTGTTTGAAGAGAACTCAGTGGACGCTGCCACCTGTTTCTTTATGCTCCATCACCTTGAAGACATCAAGTTCGCGCTTTTCGAAATTAAGAGAGTGCTGAAAAAAGGCGGGTCATTAACTTCAGTTGAACCGCTGGCCAACCTGCACCATCATGGTCCCCAGCTCTCGGAAGCTGAATGGAAAGAGCTTTTTGACGACGTTGGTTTTAATGTGGAAACGGAGGAGATGGAAGGAGCAATCGTTCTGAAAGCCGTGAAAAGAGAATAATATTGAGAACAGCAGGCGAGAATGAAAAAACCGATTCAATATAACTAATAAGGTTATAAGATTCCGGATCAATAGAATCTTTAATGTAATTAAAAAACAGATGGCGCGAAAAAAGGCTCAATTTGCCTGATGAATATTTACTTTGAACCATTTAATTGAGATCGGAAATCGGTTTTAGATCCAGGGATCATATAATTACCCCGGCCAGCTTGTCTGGCAGCTTCTTTCTCAAAAAGAAGAAAGAAATAGAATAAAGAAAGAACTAAAAAGGAAAGTAAAGCAGAATAAAGTAGAAAAGGCTTAAAAGAGCCGCAAAAGATTAAATTCTGACTTTTCTTTTCTCTTCTTTTCTCTTTATTACGGGAAGATCACTATCCTTCTGACTATCGATTTTACCAAAGTTTTGAAGTTAGTCTTCTTGAACTCATTTAACACTATAAGTTAAATTTAGGGTTTTCTGCGCTGGAAGATAAGCAGGATCCCCATGACAGCAGCCATTGGAACTGCAATAGTCGGGAATTCAGGAATCTGATTGTTTGGAGGCTCCATTGTCGTTAAATCTACACAGTTTGATTCCTACCCACAGCTTCCGTAGGGATTCTTAACCTTCACAATATAGTTCCCTGGTGTAAGGGATATTGTGACAACAATCTCTGTTGAGCCTGTTCTACTTTTTATTATTCCACTCGTTACAGGCTGGCGGTTGGATTTCAAGTATATCTGGACCACAGAACTGGGATTGAAATTGCTTCCTTTTATAGTCAGGTCGAAAGTACCTGCAGTTGTGGTACTCGGGCTGATTGAATCAATTTTTGGTACTGCTGTTAATGACGATTGTGACTTAATTGTCAATTCCTTTAAATTTGATGTTTTCCCATCCTTATTTTTAACCATTACTCTATAAACACCTGAATTCTTCAGGGATTCCGTAACAACAATTCTGGTGCTTGATCTGCTTTTAATTGTTCCAGTAGCTACAAGCTTTCCATTCTGAAATATCTGCACTATAGATTGAGAATCAAAATTACTGCCTTTAACTGTGAGGTCAAAAGTACCTGCAGTTATCGTACTCGGATTTATTGAATCAACCTTTGGTGTTAAAGAAACCGGAGCTTTAATTGTTAACGTTTTAACGTTTGATATCTTCCCATTTGAGTTTTTGACTTTTACATCATAAGCACCGGAGTCCTTTAGCGAAATTGTAATGATAATCTTTGAATTTGTTCTGCTCTTAACTGTTCCAGCAGGTGCAAGCTTTCCATTCTGGAATATCTGGACTGTAGATCTAGAATCAAAATTACTTCCCGTAACCGAAAGGTCGAAAGTACCTGGGGTTATTGTAGCTGGATTTATTGAATCAATTTTAGGTATTGATGCCGATTGGGATTTAATTGTTAGCTCCTTATAATTTGATGTCTTCCCATTCCGGTTCTTAACCATTATCCTGTAAGTACCCGGAGTTTTCAGGGTTTGTGCGACAACGATTTTTGAGCTCATTCTGCTTTTAATTGTTCCTGCAGGCACAAGCTTATCATTCTGGAATATCTGGATAATAGCTCCCGAATCAAAATTATTTCCTGTTATGGAAAGATCAAAAGTTCCTGTGGTTTGTGTAGTCGGGCTTATTGAGTTGATATATGGAGACGGAGATTGCCGGCTATTCGATGCTGTTGCAGAACATATCGTAGTAATTAATAAAATTGCAGTTATGATTGTTATGAACGTTTTTCGTTTGATGTTACAAGCCATACATTCGTCTCCTTTTACCCACTTACAAATCCATACCATAATTTAAGGTTGGAACGATGGTCTCTCTTTACATTAAAATCTCTCTATATTATCTAAATAAGAATATAAATACTCAAATAGGATTATTTATTGAAATTAAAAATAGAAGCTAAATATATATCTATTTCGAAACATTGTTTCTTGAGGAGTTAGAGTGTTGCCTTTTACTTATTTACTTTCAGAAAATAGGCAGGTACTTGATGAATGACAGTAAGCAAAAAAATGACAACAAATAAAAAATAGGGCAGAAAATAAAAGGCAGGACAATAAGCGAAAAACGAGCGAAGAAGAGCGAAAAACAAATAGAATTTACGATCTTCATATAAGCTGCATATATGCGAATAAGATTACTTCATACTCCTGAAGTCTAAAATTAGATATATTTCATACTTTCAAGTCTAATATCTACGAGTCTATTAACTTGACATTGTCAGATTAAAATAAAGGAGTATAAATACTCATGAAATCAATTGTTTGCACAAAATACGGGCCACCGGAAGTTCTTCAACTCAAAGAGATCGAAAAACCTGCTCCCAGGGACAATGAAGTACTGATACGAGTATATGCGGCACTGGTAACACCTGCGGACTGCGCCTTTCGAAAGGGTGAGCCATTTATTTCGAGATTTTTCTCCGGTCTTCAAAAACCCAAATTTATACCAGGGGATGAGATAGCCGGGGAAATTGAGGCAGTAGGCAAAGACGTTACAGTATTCAAAAAGGGCGATCGGGTTTTTGGATCATCCGGTTTAACTTATGGTGCTCATGCCGAGTACAAATGTCTGCCCGAAGGAGAGGCGCTGGCATTAAAACCGGCCAATTTGAGCTACGGGGAAGCAGCAGCTGTTTGTTATGCGGGATTAACAGCATTACCTTTCCTTAGAGACAAGGCAAACATTCAGGGCGGACAAAAAATCCTTATCAATGGTGCTTCCGGGGCAATAGGTACTTTTGCAGTACAGCTCGCTAAGTACTATGGAGCAGAAGTAACCGGGGTATGCAGTACCGCGAATGTGGAACTGGTCAAATCTCTTGGTGCCGAGAAGGTAATCGATTATACCAGAGAGGATTTTACTAAAACCGGTCAAACTTATGATATCATTTTTGACGTTGTAGCAAAGAGCTCATTTTCACGTTGTAAAAATTCGCTAAATCAAAATGGAATCTATCTTACCACATTCCCTTCACCTGGAGTTATGCTTCAGATGTTATGGACATCGAAGTTCAGTCGGAAAAAGGCAATATTTACGGCTACAGGTTTGAGGCCACCAGGCGAAAAGGCTAGAGACCTTATCTTTCTCAAAGAACTTGCTGAGGCCGGAAAGATAAAATCGGTCATAGACAAGAGTTACCCCCTGGAAGACATTGCCAAGGCACACATCTATGTCGAAAAAGGACATAAAAGGGGAAATGTAATAATAACTTTAGACTAATAATATTAAACCTAACAAAGTGATACTGATAAATAATGGCTTTAGCAGTAAAGTCTTAGAGGGCTATTTTCGGTCTTTTGTTCACAATGAATCGACTTCAGGATTTTTTTCAGGTAATTTAGCGCCTTTAATTAATAGGACATTGTCATATTAACTTCGTCTTTCTGTTTTTCTAACTTTGATTAGTTTACATCCATCTCCTGAACTGGAAAGGTTTTTATAAAGCCATGGAGAGTTTGAGAGAAAATGGCTTAAAGCTTGGTTGTCAGACCTTTCGGAGCTGTAAATTGCCATCTTTCTCAAATTTCTCCTGCTTGGCAGAAGAATCAACCCTTTAAGGTAATCGATGCCATTCGAAACGCAAGAACGAGTTTTTGTTTGAAAATAGATCAAAATTCTCATTAAAAACGAATTTTTCTACAGATATCCTATTTGACAGAATAAAATCAGAAGTTATCTCATTAATAAGAGCTAACTTATAATTTCAATTTTATAGATTTTGTGAAACTAAATACACAGGAATATGACAAAGTCAAGTTAATAGAGTCTAACAGAGGCTATTCATAAGAAGAGCTCACAGATAACACATGCGAGCTCACAGACGATCAAAAGACAATCATATCTGAAGGTCTTATCCTTACCATACACTCGTCTCCAGTATCTATTTTTAAAGAATCAAAGATATGGTTTGTAACCTCAACATTGAGGAAGGCTCCGCTTTCTTTTAGTTTGAGGGACATGATCCGGCTGCTACCCTTATTTACAACGTTTCTTATTATACCGCCAAGAAGGTTTTTCCGGTCTTCTTTTCGGATTGAATGGGCATTTCTGCTGTCCATAAGTTCGATATTTTCAGGCCTGATCCCCCAGCTAACTCTAGCTCCAGTCATCCTCCTGATATAGGGGGCGGTAATCTCCGTGCCCAGGGACCAGAGGAAAGTACATTCGTCTCCTTCATGTCTTTCAACTACAGCATCGTCAAAAAGGTTCGAGAAACCTACCAGTTCTGCTACATAGCGAGTTTTTGGGTGATAGAATACTTCCTCAGGAGAGCCAAGCTGCTGTACCCTGCCGTTATCAAAGACCACCATCTTTTCTGCCATAGTGAAGGCTTCGACAGGGTCATGGGTAATAAAAATTACAGGAATCCCGAGTTTTTTCTGTATCGTCCTCAATTCCTTTCTCAGTTTCAGACGTACGACAGTGTCCAGGGCTGAAAATGGCTCGTCAAGGAGCAGGATTTCCGGATCGGGAGCAAGGGCTCTTGCAAGTGCCACTTTTTGCTTCTGGCCGCCGGAAAGTTCTTCGGGGTATGCAAACTCAAGCTCCTCGATTTCCACAAGGGCAAGCATCTCGTCTACTTTTTTGACTTTCGCGGAAGAACTCAGGCCTTTGAGTCCGAACTCGATATTCTGCCGAACGTTCATGTGCGGAAAAAGAGCATTTTCCTGGAACATATATCCGATTTGCCGCTTCTGAGGAGGCAGGTTTATTTTATTTTTGCTGTCAAAGTACACAGTATCGTTTATCTTAATGATCCCCGAGTCAGGTTTTTCCAGGCCTGCAATGCAGCGTAGAGCTGTGGTTTTTCCTGAGCCTGAACAGCCGAACAGAACCACAAAATCTGAATCGGCATCAAAGCTACAGTGCATTGAAAAGCTGGGTTTTTCCCCCTTCTTTTTTATGTGTTTTCCTCTGTAGAATTCCTTTTCAATGTTAACTTCAACAGGCATTCCTACTCTCACCTGACACTTGTTTTTTATCTTTCTCCCAGTTTGCTGGTAGCTGCAATAGTTAAGAGGGATATTACAACCAGAACAAGTACGAGCAGGTTTGCAAGCTCGTTATTTCCCGATTGGTAAGCCCCGTAAATGGAAAGAGGCATGGTACTGGTTTTTCCCTGGATATTTCCTGCAACCATCAGGGTTGCTCCAAACTCTCCTACAGCCCTTGCAAAGCTCAGGACACAGCCTGCAATAATGCCTTTTTTTGCAAGAGGCAGGGTTATGAAGAGCGCAGTTTCGAATTCGTTTCTTCCGAGGATACATGCAGCTTCTTCAACATTTCTGTCGACTGCCGATATGGCTGATGTGGCGGTCTTTACCATCATGGGTAAGGATACGACAAAGGCTGCAATTGCAGCAGCCTGCCAGGTAAAGAGTATTCCGCTCCCTGTAATTTTGGTGAATATGCTTCCAAAAAGCCCATTTTTTCCAAGCAAGAGGACCAGAATATATCCGGTAACTGTTGGAGGCAGAACCAGGGGAAGAGTCACGAGCACGTCAGCCAGCCATTTTCCCGTAAACTCTCTTTTTGCCAGCATGTAGGCAATCAGAATACCCAGCACCGTCACAAAAACGGTTGAAATTGAGGCAATCTTGAGAGTCAGCATGAGAGGGCTCATGACCGATTGAAGTGTTTCCATTAAATCCCTTCTCTAGTTGAGGTTCTGTTCCGGTAGAAACTCTATATTTTTGTCCTTTCCCAGATTTTTCTTAATCCACATTTATGGAGCTTTAAAGCCGTATTCTGCCAGGATTTCCTGTCCTCTGGTTCCGGTTACAAAATCAACGAATTCCTGAGCTTCTTCCTTATTTTCAGATGCGTTTATCACTGCTATGGGATAGGAAATTGATTCATTAGCCGGGACAGTGTATGCTATTTCATACAGGTCTTTCTTCCCATTTTCAGCGTCCGTCATGTAGACGAAACCAGCATCTACTTCACCGGTTTCCACGTAAGTCAGTACTTGTTTCACATTTTCTGCAAGTATAACTTTACTCTCAACTTTATCCCAGACTCCGGCTGTTTTCAGTGCCCCTTCTGTATACTTTCCCACTGGGGCAGTTTCAGGGTTTCCAATTGCGATTTTCTCTACACTGTCTTCAGAGAGATCTTCAAGGTTTTTCGGGCTATCTGAGCTGTTTTTCTCAGGCACCACCATTACAAGGGTATTTGCTGCAAAGTCTTTTCTCGAGCTGTTTTCAATCAAGTTTTTCTCAGAGAGGATGTCCATGTCGCTCTCGGAAGCAGACGCAAATATATCAACAGGCGCTCCTGATTCAATTTGTGTCCGAAGGGTGCCCGAACCTGCCAGGTTCAGTTCAACCTTTGTGCCTGGGTTGGCGGCTTCAAACTCTGTTGCCATATCAGTAAATGCCTCGGTAAGGCTTGCAGCAGCCGAAACAGTAATCGTTGTCTGCTTTTCTTCTGCTCCGGGGGATGCTGCGAGGAAGGCGACTATACCAAAGCAGAGAGCTACCACAAGGATTGGAAGTATCAGTTTCTTTCCGCCGTTCATTTCATTCCTCCCGTTTATCACATTCCTTCAATGCATTCTTCTTCGGCTCCCTTATTGACATATAGTTCAGATTCAGGCTGCATGGGCGCAGTAAAGGTATCAGTAGCTTCAAGGATGGAATTTGTGATTCTGTCCAGTAGCTCCAGAGATCCCTTGTATCCGACAGTGAGGATACGCTGTGCACCTACCCGATCATGAATTGGAAGGCCAACTCTCACAAGAGGTATATCCCTGGCTTTGGCAATGTATCTCCCGTTTGAATTCCCTATCAAAATTTCAGGGTTACATTCGCTGACAGCATCATTGAGACTATCAAAGTCAATTCCGTTCAGAACCACAGGTTCGAGTTCCGGCCTTATCTCTTTGAATATTTGCCTGATCTTCGCTTCATAGTCCCGGCTTTTACTTCCGGTAGCTACCAGCACAGGGTTCATTCCCAGTTCCAGCATGAAAGTCGTGAGACTAAATACAGTGTCAGGGTCTCCGTAGACTGCTGCTTTTACCCCGTAAAGGTATTTGTGCACATCAACCATGGCATCAAGCAGCCTTCCTCTTTCTTTCTGGTATTTCTCGGGAATCGGACAGCCAAGAATCTTAACCAGTTCAGTGAAGAAGCTGTCAGTATTTGAAAGTCCTATTGGGATTGGAACATTGTATCCGGGCACGCAGTGGGATTCTTCCAGATATTCCAGAGCCAGGTTCTTACTTACTATCCCCAGGCCCAGGCTTGCCTGGCTGTTTGGCATATCTTCAATTTGGGAGAGCTTCGTACCTCCGTGGGCGATTTTAGGAAGATCGTCTAGAAGTGGGGCGTCAAAGGTTTCGGAAATGTCAGGCAGGAATATATAATCTCCAGCCATAACCCCAAGAATTTCTTTAATCTCCCTTACATCGGCGGGGGAAAGGCTTTCAACAGGAATGAGATTGAGATTTCCATTTGGAATTTTTACGAACTTTTCGTCATCAGGGGTTTCCGCAAATTTTCTGACAACTGCGTCTAAAGCTTTTATGTACCCGCTTACGTGGCTTTCCCCGTAGCTGGGAGTGGAAACCGGAATAATTATGATATCTTTTTCAGGGTCGTCTCCGATCCCTTCTTCTTCTTTGAACTCTCTGATTATCGCAGGCACGTCGTCCCCTATTGTTTCGGCAAGGCAGGTAGTGGCAACGCCTATTACTTTAGGTTTGTACCTGTTGATGACGTTTCTCAAACCTTTTTTCAGGCTCTCCCTGCCTCCATAGACTGCTCCTTTTTCACTAAGGGAGCTTGATGCAATGTCCACAGGTTCCCTGAAGTGGTGAGCGAGGTGCAGGCGCATATAGGTGCTGCAGCCCTGAGAACCGTGATAGAGGACCATGGTGTTCTCAATCCCCTTGAAAGCAAGGGCACTTCCCATGGGCTGGCACATAACACAGGGGTTTACGGTTGCATAATTTCTTTTCGTCATTTTTACGCCTCCTCAGACCTCACTCTCAACTGGAGCATCCAGCTTGGGTTGCAAAAGCTTCGGTTTCAGGGCTATATGTTTAACCATACTGTCGCACTCTTTTGCAAATGGTTCTCCGGATATCTTTTCAGAAACTTTTTCTGAAACCTTTTCTTTTACTTCTTTTCTTTCTGATTTTATCTCTGATTCTATAGATTCGGGTTTCAGAATCCTCTGCCTTACAGCTTTCCAGACGGGACTGTTAATGGAGGCATCGACTTCTTTTGCGAAGTTCACAAAGCCGTCAAAGCCCTCGAACTCCACCACCCTGTCATGGTTGAAATCACAGAATGCGACTCCCAGCTTGTATGCGATAAACCTCTCCTTTACCCCTGCAACCATCAGGTCGGCTTTCTGTTTAATCAGCAGTTCAGCCAGCTCCAGGGGATTTGCGTCATCTACAATCACCGTTCCGTCCCTGACTGAATAACTGATCTGCTCGTAGTCTTCTTTTTTGCCTGTCTGGGTTCCTATGATAACTACTTCCATGCCGAGTTCCGCAAAGCCTTTGATAAGTGTAAGAGCTTTTGCAGGACCTCCCATGTAGATAGCAGCTTTTTTCCCTCTGACTCTCTCCCGAACCCTTGAAATCTCAGGCATTATGCGGCTTGTTTCGTTTTCCAGGATTTTTTCTGCCTGGCTTTTCATCTCTTCCGAGCCAAAGTATTCCGCAGTCTTCCTTAGTGCCAGGGATATATCCTCAATTCCGAAGAAACTCGCAGATAAATATGGAATCCTATATTCTTTCTGCATCCATTTTGCAAGATAAGTCATGGACCCGCTGCACTGAACGAGGTTAAGGTCAGCTTCCGCTGCTCTTGAGATGGATTTTGCATTTGAGTCTCCGGTCATGGAGACTATAACTTCAATTCCCATTTGCTCAAACATAGGTTTTATGAGCCAGACATCGCCTGCTACATTGAAGTCTCCAAGGATATTGATCTTTGGTTTTCTAAGTTCAGGCTTTATTTCAGGTTTCACTCCGGTTTTCGATTTCTTTTCTACAGTTTCCTGAGGTCTTTTGATCAGCTTTTTTAAGGCATCACACGCTGCTTTGTATCCATCGGATTTGTTGCCTTTGAAACCTTCAGACTTTACAGGGAGCACCGGGATATTGTGTTTGTGGCTTGCTGTCTTGCATACAGCTTCTAGGTCGTCTCCGATAATTCCCACTATACATGTAGAATATACGAAAATGACCGGGGGATGGTAGAGTCCCACCAGCTCGTCAATGGCATTTGAGAGCTTTTTCTCCCCTCCGAAGACCACATCGATCTCCTTCATATCCGTGCTGAAACTACTGCGGTTAGTTTCAACTCCGCTTGATTTTGCGCCCCTTATATCCCAGGTATAACCCGCACAGCCGATTGGGCCGTGGACGAGGTGAATTGCATCGGTTACTGGGTTTAAGACCACTCTTGCTCCAGAGTAGACACAGGCCCGCTGGCTGATAGCTCCTGCCAGGGAATTGTTGTCACAGGCAAGGGGTATTGTCTGCCCCTTTTCCTGTTTTCTGGCAATGTATGGCTGTCTTTCTTCGAGAGTATCCACTATCCCGGTTTTCTCTATCATCTCTTTTCACTCCCCTCTGCTTCTTTTTTCAGATCTGCAGCGGTGATTTTCCACTTTTCCCATTTTTAACTTGCATCTTTAATCTCTTGATTTTCAGCTTTTAGCTTTAATTTCTTGATTTTAGCTTTTAGCTTTAATTTCTTGATTTTAGCTTTTTGTTTCCTTCTGGAATCAATTATCCTGATATCAGGCTCCTTACTGGATAGTTTCAAGCAGCCAGTCTGGTGCATCCCTGTCTTTTCTGTCAAGCAGGGTGTTTCCTATGCGCTCTACCAGTCTTGCAGCGCCTGCATATCCCATTATCGGGAAATAGTGAAGGTTTGCCCTGTCCATGATCGGGAAACCTACTCTGATTAGAGGCACATCCTCTGCCCTTGCTATGAATTTCCCATATGTATTGCCAATAAGAATGTCTACGGGTTTCCTTTTTATGATCTGGTGAAGCGTAAACAGGTCTCCTCCGGATAAAACATCGGCTTCAGGATATTCTGAGCCTATGAGGCCTTCTACTTCTTTCTCAAACTCCGAATTCTGGGTGCCGGTGAGAACCACACTCGGTTCCATTCCCATTTCTATTATGAGACTGGTGAGACCTGCAATAATATCAGGATCCCCGTAAATGGCCACTTTCTTCCCATGGTAGTGTGGGTGAGCATCAGTCATCATGTCCACAAGCCTTCCCCTCTCGTCTTCAAACTCGGGAGGGATTGCCACATTGGCAAGTTTTGCTGCGTTCATGACGAAGCGGTCGGTATTTCTGATGCCTATAGGAGTGGGTCCTATTCTTGCAGGGACTTTATAGCGGCTTTCCAGGATCTTTGCGGCAGAACCTCCTGCCATCCTGCAGGCAGCAATTGTCCCGATAGAGTTCGCAGAATCCTCTATATCTCCTACTGGAGTCCCGCCTTTGGGGTATACGTTCTGTTCTCCGGTAAGGGGAGCATCAAAGACATCGGTAGTATCCGGGAAAACGATGCTGGAGATTCCCATTATCGAGAGTATCCTTTTCATCTCACGAATATCGGCAGGCTCCACAAAACCGGGGATGATATTGAGTTTCCCGTTTGGCTTGCTTTTCTTGGCAAAGGTGGTTACAAAGGACTTTACCATATTGTCATAGCCGGTGATGTGGGTGCCCACATAACTAGGTGTAGAAGCTGCACAGATCTTGATGGATGGGTCTATGAGTTCTTCAGCCCTTACATCTTCTATAATAACGCCTACGTCATCACCTATGGTTTCGGCTACACAGGTAGTGTGAATGGCAATTACTTCGGGTTTGTAAATTTCAGTTAGATTTCCAAGGGCTTCCTTGAGATTTGCCGCCCCTCCGAAAACTGCAGTCCCTTCAGAGAAACTGCTGGTCGTTGCAACGGAGTTTTCTCTGTAGTGCCTGCTCAGGCACATTCTCAGGTATGAAAGGCAGCCCTGTGATCCATGGCTGTGCGGCATGCAGTTGTGGACACCAAGGGCTGCATAAACTGCGCCTATTGGCTGGCATATTTTTGCAGGGTTGATGGTAACTGCTTCTCTGCTTACTTCTTCACATGGGGTATAGTCTAACATTTTTTTGTCCCTCCTTACTCTACTCCAGCTTTCCATGGCGGGCGTATAAACCTCCATGTCGGACTGTGCATTGCCATATCTATGTCCCGTGCGAAATTTACAACTCCGGAAAATCCGGTGTAGCGTCCACTGTAATCATAGGAGTGAATCTGCCTTGAGGGGACTCCAAGCTTTTGAGCCCAGTACTTATCCTTGACCCCCGAGCAGAAGATATCGGGTTTAAGGGCTTTTACAAGGGCTTCGGTTTCGTGGTGGTTGAGGTCATCAACAATAACGGTTCCGTTTTCCATTTCCGGGAAAAGTCCTTCATATTCCATGAGCCCGATTTTCTTTTTCAGCTCTTCAATCCGTTCCTTGCTGATTGCGGGTTTGACGTTTTCGTCCCTTTCGTAGTGCACGTCCTCCAGAATTGATCCAAGAGCATTTCCCTTCATCTGAGGGATGATCTGCCTGCCTTCGTAGTCATCTCTATGGGCAAACTGGTAGCCTGCGACAACTACTTTCATGCCTAGCTCTTCGAAAAGGTTCGTATAGTGATGACTTCTGGAGCCTCCTGAATAGATAAAGGCGGTTTTTCCCCTGAGTTTCTTTCTGTACCTATCGATTTCATCTTTGTATTTTGCTTCTTCTTCAGCAATGACTTCTTCAGTCTTCCGGGTAAGCTCCTGGTTCTCAAAAAACTGTGCCATCTTCCTGAGGGATTTGGCGGTCGCTGTGGTGCCCACGTAGTTGACTTTTAACCAGGGGATTCCGTATTTTTCTTCCATCATCTGGTTTGTGTAGTTGATGGAACGGTGGCAGAGCAGGATACTGAGCTTTGCCTTATGGGCTTTTGCAATTTTGTGGAACGAGCCGTCTCCGGTAAGGCTTGAAACTATCCTGTATCCAATCTTTTCAAGGATTGGCTGGATTTCCCAGAGGTCTCCTCCTATGTTGTATTCTCCGAAGATATTAATGTCAAAGGGAGTGGGGTTTTCAAGTTCTTCAGTCCCAATCAGGTTCTCCATCAGGGCATTGCTGGCAATGTGGTGTCCGGCAGATTGGCTGACTCCTCTATATCCTTCACAGCGGGAAGGGATGACTTTGATACCATACTGTTTTTCAGCTTCTCTGGAAACGGCTTCTATATCATCTCCTATAAGCCCTACAGGGCAGGTAGCAGAAACACTGATTGCTTCCGGCTTGAAGATCCTTACAACTTCATCAATGGCTTTCTTGAGCTTTTTTTCCCCTCCAAAGACGATGTCTGTTTCCTTCATGTCCGTGCAGACACAGTAATTCATAAAGTTGTCCCCGCCCTCCTCTGCTTTTGCAAGGTTTCTTCTGGTTCCCCAGGTGAAATATGCACAACCTATGGGACCGTGGACAAGGTGTACCATATCTTTGATTGGTCCAAAGACCACTCCTTTCGAACCTGCAAAGGCACATCCACGGTTTGTAATAATGCCCGGAATTACCTTATCATCGGCCTCGATATGCTGTTCGGTTGAACAGTCTCTGACAACCAGATGCTTCCTCCTGTTCCTGGCAGCTTTTTCAGGGAGTACTTTCAGCATGTCGTCAACAAGCTTTTGCTTGTCTTCAATTCCCGAATTAATTTCTGCTGCCATTACGCCACCAACTCCTTATTTACGGTAGCTTCTCCACTTTCTCCAGTGCGGATGCGGAGTGCTTCGCTGATATTTGACACGAAGATTTTTCCGTCTCCTACATGTCCGGTCTGGTTTACCTCTATGATTTTCTGGACCACTTCGTTTACACTTTCGTCATCTACCACTATGGTGAACATGCGTTTTGGAATGAACCGAATACAGGTCTCAGCCTCCTTTTCAGGATCAGGCAGAGGTGGATTAAACTCAAAGCAGAGCCCTTTTTGTTTTCCGCGGCCCATGACCCTTCTTACAGTAAAGGAAGGAAAACCGCATTCCAGCAGGGCATCCTTGGTTCTCTGGACCTTATTCATTCTGATTATCGCCGTAATTTCTTTCATGGGGATTTTCCTCCGAAAAGCCGGTTTAAAGCCCGGCTTTTCCAGTCCTTATAGTGTATGCTTCTTCCACGGGGCTTACGAAGATCCTTCCATCCCCATATTTCCCGGTCCTGGCAGCTTCCATTATAGTTTGTACGACTTTGTCCTTGTACTCGTCTTCAACCACCATCAAGAGCAGGGTTTTCTGAAGTTCATCGTAGTGGACGTCTGCAATATGGATTCCTTTCTGCTTTCCTCTCCCAAAAACCTCCATTTTTGTAAGGGAGATACAGCCCTCTTTTTCCAGGCTTTCCACAACTTTTGATTCCGTACCCGGCCTTATGATTGCGCGTATCATTTGCATTGTTTTCATCTCCTCTGGATCTTAGCACTTATAGCTCGACAATTCCGAATTCCACCATCATTGCTTCCAATTCTTCCATGGGAAGCGGAGTCGGAACCACCAGTTTGGTATTGTTCTGGACATTGTTTGCGAGAGTCAGGTATTCTTTTGCCTGATTGGATTCGGGATCATAGTCAATTACGGTCTTCCTGTTGATTTCTGCCCTCTGGACGATATTATCCCTCGGCACGAAATGAATTAGCTGGCTTCCCAGTTTCTTTGCGAATGCTTCAAGCAGTTCGCGCTCCCCATCCACATTCCTGCTGTTGCAGATGATACCTCCAAGCCTGGCCCCCCCTTTGGCAAACTTGGCAAGTCCTTTGCAGATGTTGTTTGCTGCATAGATGGCCATCAATTCTCCACTGGCCACAATATATATTTCCTTAGCTTTTCCTTCGCGAATAGGCATGGCAAAACCACCGCACACGACGTCACCAAGCACATCATAGAATACGTAATCGAGATCATCAGTGTAAGCCCCCAGGTTTTCGAGCAGCCCTATGGAAGTAATGATACCCCTGCCTGCACAGCCTACTCCAGGCTCAGGCCCTCCGGATTCCACACATTTGATGTTGCCGAAGCCTGGCTGTACAACGATGTCAAGATTGACTCCTTCGTCACCTTCGCTTCTGAGAGTGTCAAGTACCGTCTTCTGGTTCAGGCCGCCAAGCAGCATTCTGGTAGAGTCTGCTTTTGGGTCGCACCCTACAAGAAGAATTTTGTTTCCCATAGTCGCAAGGGCTGCAGTAAGATTCTGCGTAGTAGTGGATTTTCCAATCCCGCCCTTTCCATAGATTGCTATCTGTCTCATCTTTTACCTTGCTCCTTTATTTTTCTCATTATAGGTCACCGGAAGCCGGTAACCTTTGTATTATTTAATAGTATTTATAGTTTATTATTAACGTAAACCCTTCTTTAGCGGCTATTTACCTTAACTTATGAAAAATATTACTGACAATTGTCTCTCAATCACAGTTTTTGACTTGTATTTTAGTATCATTGTCAACTGCCTGTGCTTTTCTCCCTGACCATCTTTCTCAAAAGGAAGACGGTAACCTGTGTACTATGTTATTATATTTATATTTTATTATAAATTAGTATCTTTGTCTATTACATTTATTGCCGATCTCCTTTAATTAAAAAAGAATAATCATCGGAAACAAGGAAAAGCGCTTTAAAGCCCAGGATCTTCAGTTTTTCTGCCTGAAATGCGTCTCGGGACAGAAAAATCACTGATTTTTCTTGCAGTTGCGATGTAATCGCAACAGTACGCGGGCCTTCCCTCTTCGCTCAAGAGGACTAATTTATGGTTTAATCACTGCAAAAAAAGTTTTCATGATGCTCCAGAAAGCGCCGCTACTTTACATAACAAAATAACCACAAAAAAGAAAGACATCTTTCAACTCGTTTTATTTGATGATTCAGCTTCTATTCTTGGCTTCAGGAAAGTATTTATAAACAATTTATCTGTACATTCAAGAGGCAAAAATGAATGACAGGAAGACATTTTTATGACTCCAAAAGCCTCTTATGATGTCATTGTTGTGGGTGCAGGCCCTGCAGGTTCCACTGCTGCTCATTATGCAGCTATAAACGGGGCATCTGTGCTCCTTCTTGATAAAAAAAAAGAAATCGGAAACCCTATTCAATGTGCAGGTTTTCTTCCTGATTCCTCTGAAGTCCAGGCCCTTCTTCCTGACGCTGAACTGCCTGATTCCCTGAAAAATTATCCTGACTCCTGTGTGCTCCAACGTATCAAAACCCAGCGCATCATCCCTCCAAATTGCAGTATTAAAGAATTCGCCGTTAAAGGGGCTGTGCTTGACAGGTGCCGATATGACCAGTTTCTGGCTGAACAGGCTGCAAAGGCCGGAGCTGAATTAATGATCAAGACCCGAGCGACCAGGGTTGAAGGTACGACTGTTGAAACCTCCGGACTCTTCGGAAAACACAGGATCAACGCAAAGGCAATTATTGGAGCTGACGGTCCCAATTCTCTTGTCGCTAAATCGAAAGGCCTCTCCCAGAAACCAGAGTCAAAAGAATCTTCTGTTGCCATCGAATATCAGGTAAGAAATGTTGATATTGATCCTTACGCTCTTGAGATGTATTTCGGAAAAGATTTAGTTCCCGGGGGATATGCCTGGATTTTTCCCGAAGGTGAAGATAGGGCAAATGTAGGAATAGGAATCCGGAGTGGAATGGCTGAAAAAGGCGTTTCTGCAAAAGAATACCTGAGCCGCTTCATGAAGTCCCATCCACTTGCTGGCCCCAGGCTGAAGAAAGGAATAATTATGAACGTTATTGCAGGCCTCATCCCTGTAAATGGGTCCCCGGAGAGAACTGCAACCGAAGATTCTCTTATTGTTGGGGATGCTGCAGGGCACGTAATTGCAACAAACGGGGGCGGAATTCCTCCAGCCATGATCGCCGGAAAGGTTGCAGGAGAGACTGCAGCCGAGTTTGCAGCCGGGAAATGCAAACTGGAAGAGTATGAGCGCCGCTGGAGGAGCCAGTTTGGCCCAGCCCTTGAAACTTCTGTTCAGGCAAGGCAGCTTATGGATGGAATTATGAAATCCGATGCTCTCATGAATGCAGCTTTTAAGTTTATTTCACCTGAACAGATAAAAGTCATGCAGTGCGGAAAACTTCCAGGATCTGTAAAATTGGGACTTCAGGCTTTAAATCGGGGTAAAAGTAATAACTACTAAAAATAACAAAGTCATTTTATCAAAGATTAAATTAAAGTGGTCATATAGACTGACTTTGTTTCTTTCCCATTCCTTGACTCCTTATCTTTATTCTCCTCATCATTATTGTTCTGCTGCTCTCATCTTCCTCAGCTCAGTCTCAGCGTCCTCTTTGTTGTACCTGGCTTCCGGGTAACCGGGCCTTATTTCAAGTGCTCTGTCAAAAGAAGCAATAGCATCTTCGTATCTTCTCAGGACCACAAATTCAAGCCCTCTGAGATTCCAGACGCCTGCAAAGTCGGGTTTTAACTTCAGAACCTTGTCGAAATATTCTATCTTTTTTTCAGGATCAGTTTCACCTACTGCAAGCCCGTACCATTCTTCTGCCGTTTTACCTTCAATTTTTTTCTTGAATAGATTGTCCAGAAAACTCAAAGGTATCAATCCCCATGTAGAAATTGGTCTGGCATGTAGAAATAGGTAATTATGCCTTCTCAGACAAAGTGACATTTTCGGCACAATTACAGATCTCAAATAATACAAGAAAAAATCCAGAATAAGATAGAAAACAGATTTCAGATAAGGTAAAAAGGATTTTCAAATAAGGTAAAACTAGTGCATCGATTCCAAATTAATTCCCTTTTTTTAGATCATAATTCTGCCAGGC
>CAZLNG010000046.1:0-28868 GCA_964560735.1 uncultured Methanosarcinales archaeon
AAAATATCTTTTAATTCCTGTAACATTTACAAAGACAACTTATGAATATTTCATCGAAACTTAAAGCAGACGGAATCAAAAGTCATAATAATCAATAAGTTTTAATAAAAAATTATAGTGGGAGAAAAAGTTAAATTAAAACAGGAACAGAAAAATAGCTTGTTAAAAATGGTTTTTACTCTTTTTCTGGTTTTTTTAATCAATTTAGGATATATACTATTAATGATAGACTCGAAATACTATCTAAATAATCTTAGTTCAATGAGATAATTATTTATAATCAGTATATGTAGTTTATATTAAAGTTCAATTAAAAGAAATTTAAAGTGGGGGAAAAATATGAAAATCCGAGTAGTTAGTTCAAGAGAAGAAATCTTTACATTAAATCCTAATGAACGTATTGTTCACCTGGCATTCAGGCCATCAAACAAAGATATATTTGGGCTGATTGAAACCTGTCCGAAGCTTGAGGTTATACAACTTCCGAAGTCTTACATGCGTACAGTTTCAAATTCTATAAAGATGTTCCTCGAAATGCAGAGGATCCAGCTTATAGAAGGAGACGTCTGGGGTCACAGGAAAGATATAAACGAATATTTCACCATCCCGTCTTCAGTCATTGAAAAAATAAAAGAAATGAAAATAGAGGGTAAAACTGCTGAAGAAATTGAAACAAAGGTTTCGAGGGAAAGCAAACTTAACCCTGGAATGGTTGCCTACATAATGACCAAAGAATCTCCGGCCTGAACTCTGGCAGGATAGGGTAAAAACCCAAATATATTAATGAGACCTGAAGTGGTTATGTGAGCGACGGGTTGACAAAATTTATTTAGCCCCTGGTTATCGTGAAAAACTAAATGGAAAGCCCTTTAATTTTCACTTTAACTCAGATGGCTTGAGTACCCGTCTTTAATTAATTTCGAAGATTTGGATAAATTTGAAAGATACGAGTAAATAACTTCAAGTGATTGAAACTTGAGCTGCAGGGGAGTACAGTTCAAGATTTGGAGGATCATATGGCCACTGTATCTGCCTATGTTATTTCAATTAATGGTTTAACTGCAGATGTGTTGAAATCCGGAAGAATTGAGGTTCGGGAAGGGGAAAAAATATGATCAACCAGGCCAATTTCACGCCAGAAGAGTTCCAAATAATAGAAGAAGAAGCTATAAATGATTTTGAGTTTTCCTTAAAAGCAAATATATGGTATGCAATAAAAACAGCTATGGAAGACCTTAAACAATATGGAATTGAAGATGTAAGAGTAAAATTCGAATTGAAAATTGATGGGGTAACTTTTTCACAGGGTATTCTGGAAAATGAAAAGAATACAGATTGAGATGAATGAATTTTGGAAGATCTTCCAATCCTGAGCTAAATTAAATGTGGAGTTATCCCGAACATCGAATAAATTAAAACAGCCTCCAGGCTAATAATCCCAGATCTGATTATAGCAGTAAAATTGCCGCTTTTGCCGCTGTAATCTTACTTTATTTTTAATCCAGGTCTATTTTATCTAGCTTTATTAATTCAAGCTTATTTAATCCAGACTTCTATAGTTCGTAGATTTTTTCGAATAATTATGTTCTCTCTTTGACAACTTTTTGGAATTCGTTTTGGGCGGTAAACAAGGTACAGGTTTTAGATATGGTCGATAAATACTGGGACATTTCAATACATATAGGGGCAGTTCATAAATACAAAGTATGACCTTTGTCTGTCATGTCGCCCGATCTCACAATTATAATTTTTTTAAAAAGTATTTATATGAATATTACTATAATTCACATGTTTATTAAAAATAAACAGGAGTGATAGTATGAGTCGAAACTACAAATTAAAAATGGGGTCAAATGTGTATGTAAATCCAGCATATAATGTATCTTATGAAGGGAACAAACCCGCCGGTACAAAGCATTTATTCTCTCTGGAAAACAGTAATACCGGTCTAATTCTGACTACAGAAATTTTTGATGAAAACAACCACCTTTTAGCAAGAATCGTCAAAAACAAAATTGAGTACGTCTGTAAGAAATTCGATGCCCATGGAGTAATCGAGAAGGGGCTCGGGTTTATGATAAAAGGAAGAGAAGACGGTAATATTATTTTCAGTGCCAGAGTCATAAAAGATGGATACGTCGCAGTGACCGGTACTTTCCATGTAGGAAGCAAAAAAATTCTCATAACCGATGAGATATTGAGAGTAAACGAAGTATCTCAGGAAAATGTAAACTTCGTACGTGCATATGGTAATATTTATTCAGGAATAAGAGATATAAATATAACTTCTCACGGTGTGAAGATTCCTTTAATGGCATGAGGCTTTAAATTTGAACTAGTCTAAATTCGAAATTAGAACTTGAAAGGCTGCGCTCTCTTCCACTAAATGCCTAATTGCAGCCTTTCAAAAAATAGTTTTTCTTTTGGCATCGGTTAACGAATTTTATGCACAACTTCGAATACTAAGTATGGCGATTTTCCAACAGAATCATCTAGATGTTGCATAAAATATAATACTTTTTGAAGTTTTCTCCTTAACTGAACACAAATGAATAGTTTTTATGAATAAAGTGAATCATTTACTGTTTTAAATATAATTTTAATTGTTATTTTTTGTTTAGTATCTGATTTTATCGTTTTTACCGGATATCTGTTATTCGTCTGGAGTAAAAGTAGAAATGAACAATTTCTCTCAGTTTTTTTCTCATATAATGACAGTATCAGAGCTGGCAAGAATACAGGGTTAAGTACAAAAAATAGGATTTACGCACTTGAGGTTCAAAATCAAGATCAATAGACATTGCTATAAAAGCTATGGTTTAGACCGTTGAAAGTTTAACGCCGTTGGTTTTTCAGTTCAACCGCGTAAGTCCTAAAAAAATTATATTGCATTAACGTCGGATTGCATTATTCCGAATATATTTTTTTCTGTATCGAGGCAATAAGCATACCAGCCTACACCGGTTATGGGTCTTTTTTCCATAGTCACTTTACCGCCGTTCTCCTTTATCTTAGTAAGGTATTCATCGATTTTCGGGACATCTATTGTGCAGATATAAGTGCTTATCGGAGTATCTACTTTAGGTTCTCCTCCCTGCCTTTTCATCAAGCCTCCATCGATTCCTGGCTCATCCTGCCTGCCAGTTGTTATATTCCAGTATTCCATGGGGCCTTCCCATCTCTCTATTTTCCAGCCGAAAACATCCTCATAGAATTTTTTTGCTCTTGGAATATCCTCTGCATGTATCTCGAAATGAATCACTTTTGGCGTGATAATTCCCCCTTCTTTAATATGATTTATATGGTTATAGGTTTAAATTTTTCGTCTTCTGAATATGTAATTTCCTTATCTGATAGAATTATAGAAGGTCTGACTAATGAATTGGATAGTTCGGTGTATATCTGGAGTTTTTTAAATTTTAAGAACTGGGTCTTGATAATGATAACTTACCCGACAACTAGTCAGAAAATTTATTGAACTTTTAAAATCTCTTTTGTAATTTTGCTTCTTATATTTTTGAAATAAGCAATTAATAAGTTATTAATCGGGATAATATAATTTTTCAGGGCGAGCAATATACAGATGGAAATTGAAGCAACTAGGAGGGAGCCGGCTATATCCATAGGAAAGTGCAGCCCGGAATATACTCTTGCAAGCCCGCTGAGGAATGCAAACAAAAAGAATACTGCCCCGCTGCGCCTCAAATCCCGGAATGTCAGGAACATTAGGGAAATTGAAAACATTACAGTTGCGTGGTCGGATGGAAAAGAAGACTCCGCAGCGTGTGCTATAATGAGCGTTCCTGTGGGGATCATGAAAGGTCTCGGGTGAAAATAAAATAGAGTAATCAAGAAATTTATTGCAAGGCCGAGAAGTGCTGCATAGCCGGAAAAGAGTACTCCTTGACGGAATTCATTTTTTGCAAGCCATATATATGCAAGATAAAAACCGAAAATATAAATGAGATACTTTGCTGCAAATATCATTGCGTTATCAAGAATAAAGTTCTTTCCAGCCATATTATTGAGAATATGGAATAATATCAGATTGGAATCCGTTATCATAAAGCTCACTTTAAAGAATGTAAATTTAGCTTATACTATTTTATATCATTAATTGGCTTTTGGTCGACGTCTATCTGGTTGATGCTTAGAATCTTCAAAGTGAGTTTCTTCTGCCGGTGCCCGGTTATATTATAATTCAAAATCTTTCAAATGCTAAATTTCTATGCCACAATTCAAGCATGGTTATCCGAGCAATTTCGGAATTGCTGTAAGTTCACCTTCAGGTTGAAAGTTCTTGAGTATTTGATAGAAGAGTAGAAATTAGAAATTCTTTTTTGAAGAATATAAAGGTTATTTCGAACTATCTACGCAAAAACTTCTAAGAAGCAAAAAATAGTGAAAATATTAAAATCTTTCATATTGAACTCTCATCTTCTACAAAAATCTTTTATTGTTACAAAATGTATATAGGATATTATCAAATAGTACTCATATCAAATTCATCTGAAAAACAGTATAATACTCAGTTTACTCAGTTATCATGGGGAATGGAAGATGCTGTTGTTAGACATAACAACATTTGACCCTGAAAATAGCATGGAGCTATTTAAGCGGTGGGAACAGGCAGAGAAAGTAGATTCTTCTAACGGATTGAAAGTCATTAACCAGTGGTTTGATGCTGGAGGGGGCCGCGTAATCACCCTGTATGATGTCGAAACCGTTAAAGACTATGTGGCTTACAATTTACCATTTGCTGATTTATGCCAGGTTGAAGTTTTTCCCGTTGTAGAGGCAGGAGAATTTAAAAGATTTGCCTCTAGATATATGGTAAATTCAGATAGTATGGATACTTTTCGCTGAGATATCAACTCGGAGAATTGCGCTCATAACTTTTACTTTCTCACTATAAAACAACGATAGTGTTAGGCATCTTGTGCTTGAAGTTTTTTTATTTATCAGGTTGGGTATCGGAAGAAAAAGGTCGGATTTTCAGGACATACGCAGGAAATGGGTTTTTCAGAACATAGCAGGTTTTTTTCTAACCAGATATTCAGGTTAACAAGGATATTCAACAAATTCTGATTCAGACTAATTGGTTATTCAGGAACTCATGCTGGACTCATTGATGAGTTTATAAATGCTAAAAATTTAGGGCATATCCAATCCGATTTTTGCTTATTCTTTGCCCGGAATTTTACCCTCCAGCGAAATGTATATACCATCTCTATTCTATAATATGTATATAATATACAGAATAATATGCACAAATAAAATAATGGAGTGGAAACGTGTGTTGTTGCTGGATATAACAACTTTTGAACCTGAAAAGGTCATGGAGGTCTCTAAGCGGTGGGAAATGGTGGAAAGCATGGACTTCCCAAAAGGATTGAAGGTTATTAACCAGTGGTTCGATGCCGGAGGAGGGCGTGTGTTTACTCTCTATGATGTGGACACTATTCAAGACTATATGGTTTACAACTTCCCGTTTATGGATTTATGCAAGATTGAAGTCTTCCCTGTAATGGAAGCCGGGGATTTTAAAAAACTTTCCTCAGAATATATGGAAAAACTAAATGCTCTTGGGATTTCTCCCTGAGAGAAAAATCAATAAATACTCTGAGCCTTCTATTTACCTTTTTTGTAAATTAGTTGATATTTTCCGCAGTAGACCCAAACTATTAAGTCCTGAACTGGAACCTTTCATTTACTTATGAGACAGGGCGAGTTTGACTCCGATTATCGTAAATATGCCTGCTTTCCCCCAATTAATATACTTCCCGATTCCAGGTTTTTGTATTATCTTATCTCCAACAGTTCCTGCAAAGATCGAAATTGCAGAAAAGATCAGCCAGGCCTGCATCATAAATACTATACCAAGGAATATCATCTGCATAGGGACATTTCTTGATTCTATATCTACGAACTGAGGGAGAAACGCGAGGAAGAAAAGAGCTACCTTGGGGTTTAGAACGTTCATAAAAATGCCCCGTTTATAAAGAGCAAAAACATCTGCTTCCCTTGCAAGTGCAGAATATACCAGTTCTCTGCTTTCTTTTAAAGCATGCCAGGCCAGGTAGAGCAGGTAGGCTGTTCCGGCATATTTCACGATCTCAAAAGCCAGAGCTGATTTATACACAAGGGCTGAAATTCCCAGAGCCGCTGCAGTTGTATGGACAAGCACACCTGTACACAGGCCGGATGCAGTTGCAACTCCTGCTTTTTTGCCCTGTGAAATGCTCTGAGTAAGCACAAATAAAATGTCAGGACCTGGAAGGATAGTAAGGGCTGCAGAGGCTGCAATAAAATAGATTAACTGCGACTGTTCTATCAAGTTTCTCACTTTTTCCTGTTATATATTGCTGTTCATAGATTAATGCTAAAAGATAACGGTGGTAAAAGATGACTGTGGTAAAAGATAATAGTAAATGATCAATTATTTTCTGTAATGCGTATCTTCCTCAATCTTCCTTAATAACAGACTTCTTATAAAGGGTCCCTTAACAATGGGTTTCTATAGTTATTTTTTTATTACTGTATTTCCTGTTTAAGAAGTTCATAAAATTCTTCCTTTGCTTCTCTCTCAATCCACGGTCTATGCCCGCAGTTTTTCAATAAAATGAATTTAAAATCCTTTAAAATTCCGGAAAGAGGCTCCCTAATTCCTTCAAATGTGCGTGGGTCGTAGTCTCCATGTAGTGCAACCACCTGACAGGAGATCTTTTTCCCAGGTTCAAGCAATTTTCCGCTTCTTCTCAACTCGCTGGCTTCTCCCCACAGACCTTTGAAAATCTCATACCTGCACTCAAGCAGTTCTTCTTTGTGGGGAAGCGAACTGTATGTATCTGCTTTCGACATCAATTTACCAGAGCTGCGAGAGAGTCGTCTTTTTTTGAGCCGAGGAACTGTTCAGAATTTCATTCAGGTGAAGGAAATTTTTCAGATCTTCTTTTCCGAGCCTACTTATCCGGGTTTTCATTATATTTGCAGTGTATTTTTCTTCGAAGGGGCTGCTTCCGATAAGTATGAGCTTTTTTACAAATTGAGGGTATGCAGCATTAAAAATAAAACTGACCATTGCCCCCAGGAAAAACCAATTAATATTATCGGAAGTGTTCCATGCCCTTCCAGAATAGCTTTAAGTTCCATAAGCTGGCCTTCGAGGGTTGTTTCTGTTTGTAAAGGCTCAAGTATACCTCCGAGAGAAGAAAGCTCTCTTGAAAAGGGTGCCATCTCGCCTGGAGCGCTCGGTCCGCCATGGATGACAGCAAGCTTAAAAGGAGGGGTTCCGTATTTTCGCAGATTATTCATGCTTATACAGGTTTACATTTTTATGGTTTAAAAGTGATAAGTTTCCAATTTCCTCTGCTCTCTTCCTGACCTTCGTAAATGTTATATACTACTGTATTCCTTCGATATTCATTCTAATTAGTTACATGTGTAACCATCTTCAATCTGATTACTCCATTTTTCACTTTGAATAATTTCATCTTCACTCGATCAGTTAATATGGAAATCTTCGTTCAGATTACTTACATATATCACTTACATATCTAACAATCTACTTCATTATAACTGAAAAAGGATCTTGTTATGGCTTTTCAACTGAAAACAAATAATTCCAACGAAAACTTAAAGAGAAATTTAAAGGGGACAGTGCCGTTGCTGGCCCTCCTGACCGCTTTTCCTGCATTATCAACGGATATGATCCTGCCTGCAATTCCTTCCCTTGCAAAGACCTGGAATCAGCCATTAGCTGTGATTAACCTTATTCTGGTCTGTTTCTTTGTGACTTATGGCTTTTTCCTTCTTCTTTACGGCCCAATTTCTGACAGATTTGGCCGCCGCCGTCCTCTCCTTTTCGGGCTTACAGTATACATAATTGCAAGCCTTCTCTGCGCAGTTGCGTCCAGTGCTCCCATGCTGATAGGTTTTCGCATACTGCAGGCTGCAGGAGCTGCTGCCAGCTCCTCTCTCTCCATGGCAATGACAAAAGATATATTCGCAGGTCCTGAGAGGGAAAAAATTCTTGCATACACGGCTATTATCATGGCTCTAGCCCCTATGCTTGCTCCGGTAATTGGTGGGTGGATCCTTCTGGATTTCTCCTGGCACTGGGTATTCTTTGTGCAGGCACTTATGGGAGTAATAGGGCTGTTTGGAGTCTTCCGTTTTCCGGAAACCCTCTCAGTGGTATCCCATACTCCTCTATCCAGGGTTATGCACACTTACGGGAGACTGCTGCTAAACCCTTCTTACATAACCATGGTTCTGGTCATGTCAGTAAGCCTTTTTCCCCTGTACAGTTTCATTGCAGGCTCCTCGTCCATTTATATCAGTGAGTTTGGCTTAAGCGAGCAGAAGTATAGTTACTTCTTTGCCTTTAACGCCCTTGCCCTTATGATTGGTTCCTTCTCCTGCCTGAGGCTGACGAGAAGCATGAGTTCAAGGCGTCTTATGACTGTTGGATTTATGGGAATTTTTCTTGGCGGGGTTTTTCTTCTTCTCACCGGCCAGCATGGCCCCTGGAGCTTTGCTCTACCCATGTTTATGATTACATTTTCTCTGGGTTTGAGCCGGCCCCCAAGCAACAACCTTGTACTCGAGCAGGTAGACAGGGATGCAGGTTCAGCTTCTTCCCTGATGATTTTCTGCTATTTCACTCTCGGCGCTGTAGGAATGTGGTTTATTTCCCTGGAATGGGCTGATAAGATCCCTGTGCTTGGAGCCATCGCCTTTGGCTGCGGAGCACTGGTTCTCAGCACATGGTTCATCTTGCAGAAAAAAGGTATCAGAGATACTGCTTAAACCCTGGAGCTGTCTTAAAATTAATATCCTCACATCTCTAATCAGAGATGAATCGAGGCCTTATTCTTTTTTTCTGCAAAACAAACTAGAAAGCGCGTTCATTCATCTCGAGAAATATTGAGTGTGATCTTTTATTTGCTACTTCCTGGTTGTACGTGGAGAAGTTACTTCAGGACTTCCCACAGTGGAAAACTGCCTATTTTTCTTTCCATCTTTGGCGCCTTGATGGAACGTTTAACTACTTTTGGATGGCTAGGGAGGAATCGAAGTGTGAGTAAAGATTACGAAGGCTTACAAAAAAGTGTTTCAGGTGCATCATATACAAACATTTATTAAAGTAAGAGTTGTAAATAAATGCAAAGGTGGTGCTGCCGGCCAGAACTCATGCCAGAACTCATAGTTACCTGCTGGACTTAATCTTTATGAAATCACAAAAAAGTATGCCTTATGTTTCCTCTGTAGAAAAATATGTGAAAGAAAGACGTACTCCTTTTCATATGCCTGGGCACAAACAGGGAAAAGGAGTAAATATCATTCTTCAACGGCTGTGGGGGAAGAAAATATTCAAATATGATTTAACTGAAGTTGATGGTCTGGATTACGTTAATGCGCCAGCTGGAGTTATTGCAGACGCAGAAAAATTAGCTGCAAAAGCATTCAAGGCGGAAGAAACTTTTTTTCTTATTAATGGATCAACGGTGGGTAACCAGGCAGCAATAATGTCATTGGTTGGAAGCAACGAAAAAATTCTTGTGGGAAGAAATTCGCACCAATCTACATATGCTGGACTTATTCTTTCAGGAGCAGTGCCTGTATATGCAAAACCTACTCTCCATAATTTATCAGGATTTTATCCTGTGATAGGATCTAAAGAAATTGATATATTGTTAAATAAAAATCAGGATATTAAAGCTGTTCACATAACTTCTCCAACTCATATCGGGTTTATGCCTGATATAGAAAAAATTAGAGAGTTGACTCAAAAGAGAAATTTACCTTTGATAGTCGATGAAGCTCACGGTTCTCATTTCCAATTTCATGAGGAATTACCCATTTCGGCAATTGCACTTGGGGCGGACATTGTCGTACAAAGCACTCATAAAACAATTGGTTCATTAACTCAAACCTCAATGCTTCACCTGGTAAACTCCGATCATGTTTCAGGTGCGAAGCTTCAAAGTATATTAAGAATTTTGCAGTCATCATCTCCAAGTACACTTTTTGTCATGAGCCTGGATGCAGCCAGGTATCAAATGGTGAATGAAGGTAAAAGATTGCTTACCAGGACACTGCAATTATCCAGGCATTTAAGAAATAACATTAATTCAATTGAGGGTTTGTATTGTTACGGTAAAGAGATTGCTGGAACTGATGACATTGTTGATATTGATGAGACAAAAATTCTTATAAATATTAGCAAAACTGGCTATACGGGTTATGAGCTTGAAAAGATTTTAGGAAGAAAATATAACATTGAAATTGAGATGTCTGACACCAATCACATTTTATGTTTTGTAACAATTGGAGATACAGAACAATCAATCAATGAATTGATAAATGCATTAAAATCTATTGCACAAAATCCTAAAGAAACTGCAAAAGAAGGCAGTAATTTTTTTTTACCAATGCCTGGAATTCCAGAATTAGTACTCACTCCAAGAGAGGCTTTCTTTGCTCAAAAGAAAAGAATTGCCCTCAAGGACTCTTTAGGACAAATTAGTGGAGAGTTTATCGTTCCTTTTCCTCCTGATATTCCTATTATTCTTCCTGGCGAAAGAATAAATCAAGAAATTTTAGATTACGTGGAATATCTGAAAAAAAATGATACGATGATTATTGGTCCTGAAGATACAACACTTGAAACTATTGACGTAATATGAAAAAATCCATATTTACCGCAAATATAAACCAGTTACTGGGAAAAACAACAGTAACTTTTTATTTCAAGCGTCAGCCACTGACTGAGCAGACGGAGGTGCAGGACTTTGACCTCTGCACTAATGGTAAGAGGGGTTTCGTCCATGAGGGGGGGTTGACACAATGTCAATAGGCTCGGTCTTTAAGGCTGTGTTCCGGAACCCGGTATTAGTGCGTCTCGAGCTCGCCTGGGCCGCTTACAATGGCGCCGACTGGGCGGTGTGGATGTGCCTGCTGGTATACGCATATGATGCTGGGGGATCGATCGGATTAGGCGCCATGGCGCTGGTACAGCTCATCCCGTGCATGTTGCTGGCGCCGTACATCGGCGCCTATACCGACCGTCGGCGCCCCGGGCGCGTGCTCTTCGCCGGATACTTGATGATTGGCGTCTCCATGGCGGTGGTGGCAGGCGCTATGGTCATTGGAGTGCCTGCATGGGTGGTCTTTATCCTGACCCCGTTCATCAATATCGGCATCACAGTACCGCGGCCGGCACACCCCGCACTGCTGCCTGCTGTCGTGCATTCCCCCTCTGAACTCACGGCCGCCAACGTGCTCTCGGGCTGGATGGACAACGTCAGTATGCTCATCGCGCCTGCTCTGGCAGGTGTGCTGCTTGGTATCGGTGGCCCCAAGCTTGCCATCGCCATGCTGGCAGGCTTGTCCTTTATAGCCGCACTGTTAGTGCTTCCTGTTCCGGGCCCTCCTCCTATCGAGTCCTACGGGGGTCGCGGCTCACTGACCATGCAGGTCTTGGATGGCATCCGCGCCGTGAGAAGCGACAAGAACTTGCGCCTTCTGGTTGGCCTGCAAGCCACACAGTACATCCTGGTTGGTGCACTCGACATGCTTTTCGTAGTGCTCGCAATCTCCGTGCTAGGCATGGGGGAATCCGGCGCCGGCTATCTGCAATCCTCCGTTGGCGCCGGCGGGCTGGTTGGCGCCAGCCTCACAACGCTGCTGGTAGCCCGCCAGCGATTAGCTCCAACTATGATGGCTGGGGTGGTCACGGTTGCGTTCGCCCTCATCGCTCTCGGTCTGTACCCGACCATCATCAGCGCCTTCCTCCTCTTTGCAGCCGCCGGTCTCGGGCGAACGGTCATGGACATCACCGGTAACATCCTGCTGCAGCGTTCTGCGGGGCCACATATGCTGGCATACGTGTTCTCGTTGCTGGAGTCGCTGATGAACATCGGCCTCGCCATCGGATCCGTCCTGGTGCCAATTTTGGTCGAGCTAAGCGGTGCCCGAGCTGCTCTCATAGGCACTGGAATATTATTTTTCGTCATCATCGCTCTTGCCTGGCGCGGCCTGCGCTCAGTAGATGCCGCAGCCACAGTACCGCACGTCGAGATCCGCTTGCTTCAGTCCATCCCAATCTTCTCTCGGTTGCCAGCGCCGCAGCTTGAAGGCCTCGCTCGGGCGCTTGAAATCAAGACGTACAGCCCTGGCTCGGTGGTAATGTGCGAGGGCGAAAAGGGCGACTTCTACTTCGCCATCGCCGATGGGGAGGTGGAGGTCAAATACTTAGGCGAAACCATCGCCCTTCTGACACGCGGCGAGGGTTTTGGCGAGATTTCCTTAATCAGGGACAGGCCAAGGATGGCCACGGTGCTGACAACACGGGAAACGAAAATTTGCTGCCTTAAGAAGGAGCCATTCATCCTTGCTCTCACCGGGCACCTTCCTACCAGCAATGCCGCCGTCGACATCGTTGTACAAAGATTGGATAGACTGCGTGCAGTCGAGCTCAGGAAGACACTTGAGAAAAAAGGCTGAATAGATACCCTTTACGTTGCCCTGCGGCCACCCCTTATAGCTTGTTGCGGGATTGAAAGGTAAAATAACTGATTTATACCCCTAATCACTTTTGTACTGTATATGGAATTGAGATATGTACAATGCTGTGTTTATATAATCAGGTATCACATGGTTTTTTTGTATGACTCACTATGGAAATATTTTAAGTTCTGATTCTACCAACTTCTTAAAAAAATTTGCTTTGAAATTGAAGAAGTATATTCTTTTGGATTTGACACAATTAGTTGCGACGTTGATCACGTACATCTTTTTGTCGGAGCTGAGCCGAAAAATCTCCTTCAAGAGTGATGCAGATTATAAAATGTATAACAGCAATAAAAATTTTCAAAGAATGTCCTGAGATTAGAAAAAATTGGGAGTGGAGAACTCTGGAGTGATGGATGGTATATTGGAACAGTAGGAGATGAAACGACTTCCGATATCCTCAAAATTATGTTCAAAATCAGGAAAATCAGGAAAAAAAGCAGAACATGAGCAACAGAAAATAATTGACTTTAAGTAAAAAAATTAGTACTCGACAGCGCAATTTTGATCATCTGCTATGGTATTGCATCAATCAGGAAATGACGTGTGAAATCGATCATACATTCACAATTAGTCAATTAAGAATCCTGAACTTTTTAAAAAAGTCATGCATAGTATCTTAAGGATTTGAGGTAAAAGCTATGTTACTGGAACCTTTGACTAAAGCCGATATTGAAAGATTTAATCCCCCAATAAATGAAACTGTTATTCATGATCCATCGAAACCTTTGACTAAAGCTGATATTGAAAGATTTAATACCGCAATAAACGAAGATGTCATTCATAATCCATCGAAACCTTTGACTAAAGCCGATATTGAAAGATTTAATACCCCAATAGATGAAACTGTTATTTATGATCCTCTGTCATTAGTGACAAAAGCAAAAGGTTCAAAAATTTGGATTGATGGTGAAGATGAACCATATATTGATTTATTAATGTCATACAGCTCAACAAATTTTGGACATGCTAATGATACTATTATGAGTTTTGCGAAAGATGCTGCTGAAAGATATGACAATGTTATTGCTTTTAATTCCGCTTCGAAAATAGAATTATCCAAAAAACTTGTTGAATTACTTCCTAATCCTGGAAATAAAATCCCATACTACCCTGTAGGTGGAACAAAAGCAATTGAGGCAGCTATAAAAATGGCAAAAGCCTATACGAAGAAAGATACAATTATTGCCTTTTCTGGAGCATTCCATGGATATAGTTATGCAGCTATGACTCTTTCTGATGATGGTTATATAGAAAAATCTCAATTTGGAACTTATCCTGGAAAAGTTAAAAAATTTCCATTCCCTCATAAACTTGTTGTAAACGCAGAAGAGATAGCGAGAGAGATATTGGAAGACATAGAATCTTATTTAAAATTAAATCATAATAACGTAGCCGCAATTCTTTTTGAACCAATACAGGGTGCTGCTGGCTTCATTATACCCCCAGATAACTTCATAAAAGATTTAGTTGAAATTGCTAAAAAATACGGTATTGTTTCTATTTGTGATGAAATTCAAACTGGGGTTGGAAGAACAGGGACTTTTTATTATATAAACCAACTCAATATTGATCCTGATGTTGTGCTACTTAGTAAATCCCTTGCCGGGGGGTACTATCCTTTAAGTGCCGTTATAGCCAATAAAGAATTGCACTATGCGGTAGACGCAAAACTCTCTGGATTTGATTCTACGTTTGCGACAAATTTGTTTGGTATTCATATTGCTAATCGTGTTGTAGATTATATTAAGGAAAAAGATATTTTAGCTACAGTGCAGAAAACTGGAAAGACTATCTCTTCAGAGCTGGAGTTAATCGTAAAAGATTTTCCATTTATTAGGGACTTCGACAGTATTGGTATGGCTTATGGATATAGAGTAGAAGCTCCATCAGGAAAAATTGAAGATAGTTCTGCTTTAGCAAAAAGAATTAAAAAAGAGGCATTTAAGAATCATTTGATTATTCAAACTGCTGGAACTAATGGAGATCATATGAAGATGTCTCCCAATTTCTTTATTTCCGAAGATGAAATTAGATTTATTCTGAAAAAATTAAGGAAATTATTTAACAGCATTGGCAAAAGTCTATAGAAACAAACCTCAGCCTCTTTTCAGCTGCTATCCATAAAAAATTTCTCACTAATTTTGTCCATGAAAATCTTTTCAGAGAATGGACTTGATGAATCATCAGCGGAGCTGAAAGTACCGGATTTTACTTGTATTTTTTCTATTTTGTCATTATTGAGGGATTGATTAAGAGTTCCCATATTTTAAGCGCTTTATACTCAGTTCCGTAAATCTGTCGCATTTGAGATGAAGGTTGTTCAGATTTTTTTGAGAATACACGAGATGCTTATCTTTTTTGAGGAGTGGAACTTCGCTTAGATTTGAAATCAGATTGTATAAATGCGAAGATATTATATCTATGCATTACGTTTACGAAAGCCATGAAAAAAAATTTTTCCAATAAAATCCTCATTATTGGATATGGCTCAGTTTCACAATGCACCCTACCCCTTTTAATGGAAAAAATCGAAGTTCCGCTAGAAAACATTACCTTAATTGATTTTGAAGACAAATCAAAAGCTCTGAAAAAATATACTGATCAGGGCTTAAGATATGTCTGTGACAAAATAACACAGGAAAATTTAGATCAAGTCTTGTCCAGATATATGGAAAATGAGGGCTTGATCATTGATCTGGCGTGGAATATCGCTGCCAATGATATCATTAAGTGGTGCCATGATCATAATGTATTGTATGTTAATACTTCAGTTGAAGTATGGGACCCTACTGAAGACTTTTTAACTCAAAGTCTATTAGAAAAATCGCTTTATTTACGGCAAATGAGATTGCTTGAACTTTCCCGGGATTGGAAAGACGCGCCAACTGCTGTTATTGACCATGGCGCAAATCCTGGCCTGATAACTCACTTCGTGAAGCAAGGCTTACTGGACATAGCCGTACGCACCTGTGCTGATAAGAAAGTCTCTCCCGAGGATGAACAGGAAATTGCCCTTCTTGCAAAAAACAGGGATTTTGCCCGCCTGGCTAAGAAATTGGGAATCAAAGTGATCCACTGTAGCGAGCGGGATACTCAAATTTCCAACCGACCAAAGGAGGTTAATGAATTTGTTGGGACATGGAGCATTGAAGGATTGAGGGAAGAAGGGACAGCTCCGGTTGAAATGGGATGGGGAACGCATGAGAGCAAATTGCCGCCCCTGGCTCATATACCTCAGTGCGGACCGAAAAATATGATTTTTTTGCCTCAGATGGGCATTAATACATGGGTCAGATCGTGGATACCGGATGAAGAAATTATAGGTATGGCGATCAGACATGGCGAAGCATATGGTCTTTCAGAATTCTTAACTGTTTGTGAAGATGGAAAGGCGATCTATAGACCTACCGTACATTATGCTTATATGCCCTGTCATGACACCCTGTCCTCGCTTTGCGAATTACGAGGCAGGAATTATGAGCTTCAACCCAGACTCAGGATAATGACGAATGAAATCACATCTGGCGAGGATATAATGGGAGCACTCTTGATGGGCCATTCTTACAATTCGTGGTGGACTGGAAGCGCATTGAGCATTGAAGAAGCCAGATCTCTTGCTCCAGGTCAGAATGCTACTACTCTTCAGGTAGCTGCAGGCATTGTTGCTGCTGTACTCTGGATGCTTGAAAATCCGCGAGAAGGTATTAAAACACCTGAGGACTTGCCTCATGATTTTGTCCTGGATATTGCCAAACCGTATCTTGGAAAATTTATTTCCACACCTTCGGACTGGACCCCGCTTAAAAACCGCAAAATATTCTTCAAGGAAAATCCAGCCGCGAAATGCAATCCTGATCCATGGCAATTCGAAAATTTCCTTTTCGTAGGTTAATCCTGAGTGGACTACCCCCTCCTGGGCAGACTGATGTCTGTTAAGGAAGGGGTCTTTCCCTGGAAATACCGCTTGCAGGCGAGCAGGGTAAAACAGTAGAGAATATTAATAAACGGTAAAAGATGATTGATTAAGGTTTTACGGATTTGAAATCAAAAGTGATTGCCCTTTTTCTATATCTTTAATTTTTTACTTATGTGCCTCTATAGTTTTCTGTCGCTTCACAAGTCTTGCTCCCATCTCAAAGGCTTTTTCACAGTCTTTCGGGAACACTTCTTTTCTCCTTTTTGCCTTTTCCGCAGGATCAACTATATCTGCAACATACTTTGAATAGTCATCGAACTGATATGTATCGGTACTGCACAGCGATTCGGAATATCCAAAAATTCTTGTTGCAATTCCTTCATTTAATTCAATAACTTTATTAAGTCCAAAAAAATCAAAATGTTCTTCTTTTGCACCCATAGTGTAAATGTACCCAATAGAAATGTTTTTTGGATATAGTGATACTGGGTTAGCAGAGTAAACAAGAAATGGGAATATATAACGTTCCATGAATGATCTCATTTCGCCTGTGGAATTTCCAAAATAGATGGGAGAGCCAAGAATCACTGTATCGGCATCTTTCAGCTTTTCCAGTACAGGTGTCAGCTCATCCTTCATCGCACATTTTCCATAGCTTTTCCCACCTTTTAATTTGCAGGCAAAGCAACTTGTGCATCCTTTAAAATTAAGGTCATAAAGATGGATAATTTCTGTTTCTGCACCTTCTGACGCCGCACCTTCAAGAACTTTCTCCAGCAGGGTTGCTGTATTCCATTTTTTCCTCGGACTTCCATTTATTGCTATCACTTTCATAATTTGCCCCAATTTTTCTTTTTGAAATATGAAGAACCTACTAAGTATTATTGTACATATATAAATTTGTAACTAATTGATAAAATGAAAAATAGCATGGGAAGACAGAAACTGTGAAACGAGTAATTAAAAATATATAATATGTTAAACACAGTAAGTTTAATCCATACTTAATTTGGAAATTGATTAAGTGTGCCCTTCAAAAACTCCAGGCAATGGCAATATGATACGCAAAAAACTCCACCGTTACTCCATGCTGAAAAGATATGGCCAGATAATTGAGGTTCTCCAGAAATATGGATTTGGATATATTGTTGAGCAGTTAGGTTTGAGCAGTATCAGGGATTTGACCTACAAGTTTAAGAACAAAGATAAGGTGGACAAGTTCAATACCTCAGGGCCGGTCAGAGCACGCAAAATTCTTGAAGAACTGGGCCCTACTTACATAAAGTTAGGCCAATTACTGAGCATGAGGCACGACCTTGTTCCTCTGGAGTATGCTTCAGAGTTTGCAAAACTCCAGGACGAAGCTCCGTCTTTCGATTTTGAGGATGTTGAACTAACTATAGAAGAAGAACTCGGGGATTCAATTGAGGAATTATTTGAGAGTTTTGAAAAAACACCACTTGCCTGTGCATCTATAGGACAGGTCCACCGGGCAAAGCTAAAAGACGGCGATGACGTTGTTGTCAAGATCCAGCGTCCCGGCATTAAAGAGGTAATCGAATCCGATCTGGATATTATGTACAGTATAGCCAGGCTTGTTGATGAGCATATGCCCGAGGCTAGACTGTACAGGCCAATTGAGATCGTTGACGAGTTATCCCGCAGTATTCTTGCAGAAATAGATTATACTCAGGAAGGCTGGAATACCGATAGTTTTGCAGAAAATTTCGCAAACAATAATCAGGTTAAAATTCCCGGAGTTTACTGGGAATATACAAGTACAAGAGTACTTACTCTGGAATATATCAAAGGTATAAAAGGCAGCCATGTGGATTTGCTGGACAAACAGGGGTTCGACAGGAGTAATATCGGTTTCATCGTTGGAAGAGCCTTCTTGCAACAGGTGTTCGAAGATGGTTTTTTCCATGCAGACCTGCATCCTGGAAATATCCTCATAATGGAAGACGGGACTGTTGCATTTCTTGATTTTGGGATGACAGGTCATCTTTCCCCGGAAGTGAGCGACATATTTCTGGACGGGATGGTAGCTTTAGTCAGGGGAGATAGTTCGTCATTTATTGAACTTTTCAGGGACATGGGCTGTCTAGATCCTCACGTAGACACAAGGTCGCTGAAAGTGGATCTCGAATCTTTTCGTTCCAGATACTATGGCAAAGCTTTGAAAAACCTTGATGCTTCCGTAATAATAGAAGAACTGATAGGAATTTTAAGGGAGCACCAGGTTACCATACCTCATAATATTGCCTTGCTGGTAAGAGGTATAGTTGCTGTAGAAGGTTTTGGGCTTGTAATTGATCCAGATTTCAATTTCACCGAGCTTCTCGAACCCTATGCGAAAAAAGAAATGAAAGAGCGTTTTTATCCTCAAAACCTGGCCCGCAGAACCTACAGCAGTATTTCCAGCTGGTCTCGCCTTTTCCAGAAAGCCCCAACCAAAATTTCGCATATACTTGATCATGCTGAAAATGGCTACCTGCGAATAAAATTTGAATCTGAGGACAGTAGCAGGTTATTATCCGAGATTAATTCTGCAAGCAATCGTCTTTCTTTCAGCCTTATTGTCTCTGCCATGATCATTGCTTCCTCTATGGTCATTCAGACAAATATGAAGCCTTTTCTCTGGGGTGTCCCTCTTCTCGGCATTTTCAGTTTCTTTCTTGCCAGTCTCTTTGGGCTATGGCTAGTTTTCAATATCTTCAGGACAGGCAGGATATAAGTTTTCAAAAATGAGTTATTAAGACCTGGGTAAAAATATGGTCAGGATAGGTTAATAGCCTGAAAAGACCATTAAATCTATCCCGATACTCTCTCTTTTATAGTACCAGTAATGGACTTCCCATGTACCACCTGCTCAGATATTATGAACAGGTGCAAAGCCATTTCCTGAATATGATATCACATGCCTTGGCAGGTCGATATCCAGGGCTTCTTTCAGGACCTGCTCAATGGTTTCTACAGGCACGAATTCAAGTTCTTTTCTGACATCTTCAGGCACATCTTCAAGGTCTCTTTCATTCTCTTTCGGGAGAAGGACCTTTTTTATGCCTGCTCTGTGCGCTGCGAGGACTTTTTCTTTTATGCCTCCGACAGGCAGTACTGCACCACTTAGAGTGATCTCCCCGGTCATCGCAATTTTTGGGTCAACTGCTTTGCCGGTAATCAAAGATGTCAGAGCGGTAAAGAGAGTTACACCTGCTGATGGGCCGTCCTTTGGAGTTGCACCTGAAGGTACGTGGATGTGAATATCGCTTGAAGTAAAGTCAAAGCTGTTTGCAGTGCTTGCAAGCCTCGACCTTACAAGGCTCTGGGATATCTTTGCAGACTCCTTCATCACGTCCCCGAGCTGGCCTGTAAGCGTAAGTTTTCCGGTTCCGGGCATGAATGTGCCTTCAATGAAGAGGATATCTCCACCCACAGGGGTCCAGGCAAGTCCTGTCACAACACCGGGCACATTCTCTTTTCTGGCTTCTTCCTGCCGGATAATCTCTTTTCCCAGAACCTCTTTGAGCATATCCGCCCTGATGACGTAGGGAAGCTCAACATTTCCTGACACAATCTTCTCGGAGACAAACCTTGCAGTTTTTGCAAGCTGTTTCTTGAGCCCCCTGACTCCGGCTTCACGGGTGTATTTTTCGATGATTACCTTCAGGGCTTCATCCTCAATTTTGAGTTTATCTGCGTCAAGACCGTGTTCTTCCAGTATGTAGGGAAGCAGGTGGTCTTTTGCAATTGAGAGCTTCTCGTTTTTGGTATAGCCCGAGATCTCAATCATCTCCATCCTGTCAAGGAGCGGCCAGGGGATATTTGCCAGGGAGTTGGCGGTGGCTATGAACAGCACATCAGACAGGTCATATGGGACTTCCAGATAGTGGTCTGAGAATGTGCCGTTCTGCTCGGGGTCAAGGACTTCAAGAAGGGCACTTGCCGGATCTCCCGAGTAGGAAGCTGAAAGCTTATCGACTTCGTCGAGTATAAACACCGGATTTTTTGTGCCTGCTTTTCTCATACCCTGTATAATTCTTCCGGGCAGAGCTCCTACGTATGTCCGTCTGTGGCCTCTGATTTCCGCTTCGTCTTTGACACCGCCAAGGCTGACTCTCACATATTTTCTGCCCAGGGCATCTGCAATGCTCTTTCCCAGACTGGTCTTTCCGGTACCTGGAGGACCTACGAAGAGCAGGATTGAACCCTGTTTCTCTTGTTTCAGTTTCATCACAGCCAGGTGCTGGATTATTCTCTCTTTGACCTTTTCGAGTCCGTTGTGGTTGCTCTCAAGTACACGGCGGGCTTCAGCAATATCGATGCTCTTTTTCTCTTCTGTTACCCAGGGGAGGTCGAGCATGAGGTCAAGATAGTTTCTGATAACATGGCTTTCAGGGTTATGGTTTCCTCCCATCTCGAGCTTCTTTAGCTCTGCAAGTGCCTTTTTCTTGACCTCGTCAGGCATCTTTGAGCTTTCGATTCTCTCCCTGTAGTTATCCTCGTCGGATCCAGAACCTTCGCTTTGATTGAGTTCGTCCTGGATTACTTTAAGCTGCTCTCTAAGCATCGCTTCTCTGTGCGATTTGCTGATCTTGTCAGAAACTTTTTTTGCCACTTCGATTTGAATGTTGATACTTTCCTTATGCTTCGTCAGGATGTAGAGGAACGTAAGATAACGTTCGCGGACAGAAGCTATTTCCAGCAGGCTTTGCTTTTCAGAGAGCTTTATTGGCATATAGGGCATGACGTATCCCATAATCTGGTCAACGGAATCCATCTTCTCGAGTGGCCGGGTAAACTGCTCAGAGCCCTGAAAACGATTGCTTATCTCATGAATCGTCTTTTTTACGTCTGCCATTATTTCCTGCTGAAAATCCTCGTCCAGATCAGGAATATCAGTAACAGGCTCATATTCGGCATAGAATAGCCCATCTTTCTTATCCAGGGAAATGGCCTCTACTCTCTGGGTAGCCCTGGCTGAAATCAGATACCCCTCATCGGCAGGCTGCACAAATGTAATCTTAAGCAGATTTCCTATTTTATACAGGTCTTCTTTTGACAACTCTGAGGTTTTCTCTCCGCTTTTTACTGTCAACCCGATTGCATATGCAGTTTTTTCGCCATTCTCCATTTCAGTTAAGAGCATTTCTCCGGTTATTTTGTCAGCCAGGAATTTTGTCCGGCTTCTGGGGTAAACCACTATCTCAAAGAGCGGTATTACAACGCTCTTTCCATTATCTTGAGTTTGTTTGGAATACATTGTTAATCTTCTCATTTCATCTTCATTTATTTAGTTTTAATTGACCTAACTATTTGGCCGGGCAAAAAAAATTACTGTATCTTCTGCAGGATTTTTATGAGGGTGTCCATCTCGTTATCATCCAGGGAGTCTGCCATCTTTTCGATAAGCTTCATCAAAGCTCTCTGTTCAGCGCGGGCTATCATCTGTCCTTTTTCGGTCAGATGAATATAATGGATTCTGCCGTCATCAGGAGATTTTTCTCTGTGCACACACTCCATTTTAACGAATTTATTTATCATCTCTGTAACTGTGGGTTTTGAATTTCTGGTAACCTTAGCAAGCTTGCTAAATGTCACCTCTGTGTGTTCGTCAATAACTCTCAGATATCCGATCTGCTTTACAGTAATATCCGATAATCCGCATTCAGAGAAGATTTCGCAAGAGCATTCGCTTTTAATTTTTATCAGCTTTTCAAAAACTATGAATAAATGCTCTTTTTTCTCCATTATTTTCAGTCCTTGTCCAATTCCTGCCGTTAGTTAGGTATTACCTAATTAAATAGTTTTTGGTTATGGTCTGTTTACTTTCAGATTTTTGAGTTTATCTTCTGAATACTTCTGGACTTTATTGAATAGAGACACTTCCAACAAATTTCACTTTCTTTTGTCAGCGATTATTTTAATAACATCAGTGTGTAATACAAGCGCATGCCCTCCGAATCTCACAGGGATGAGGATATTTTCGAGTCTCAGTTTATAGATAAGTACCTCAGCGACTACGCGAGTATTTCTTCAATCGTACGTGAGGCGCTACCTTTTGAACTTATTGCTACTGTAGGGGGCGTTGTAGCAGGGGTTATTTTTTCTGGAATGACGCAGGAACTTGAGATGATCCCCGGATTGATTGTGATTTATCCTGGGGTGCTGGGACTCAGGGGAAATATTTCTTCAACTCTCGGCTCAAGGCTTGGCAGTGCAATCCACATGGGACTTATCACCGGTTTTGACAGGAATAATCCCGAACTTACCAACAATATCACGGGCTCTCTTATTCTCAGTTTCATTACGGCTATTCTTTTAGGATTTCTCGGACATTTCGTAACCTTAGCTCTTGGCTTTGAAAGTGCCGGAGCCATTAAACTTATCCTCATTTGTGTAATCGCAGCAATGACATCTGCCGTAATTCTCTCTTTTGTTGCAGTCCTGCTTGCTATCGGGACATTCAGATTCGGTTTTGATCCTGACAATGTTGTCACACCTTCTATTGCTACCATCGGGGACATTGTCTCCATGGTTATGCTTTTCCTTTCGGCAAAACTGGTGGTGATGCTTTGAGGAAAACAGGACAACAGACCTCTTACTACACAGTTAACGGTATAGTGCAGCGTGGGTTTCCCGTACTTGTAGTCACCTGTGTAATGGGAATTATTGTCGGACAGATTCTGAACACAAGAGAAAACAGCCTTATTTCCATGCCTGCAATCTTGATTCTTATTCCTTCACTTATCAAAATAGGAGGAGATACAGGCAGCATGCTTGGAGCAAGACTTTCCTCGGCTTTCCATATGGGGCTCGTGGATAACTTCAGAAGGAACCCGGTTGTACATAATAGCGTGATTGCAGCGTCAATCGTAGGATTTGCTTCCTCGATTTCGGTCAGTATACTGGTTTTTCTTGCAAGCAGTATTATGGGATTCGGAATGCCCTTTATCACCCTGCTGGAAATCAGCCTCATAGCTGTTACCATAGAACTTCTAGTAGTCTACTCTGCAACTGTTGCTATAGCCTTTGCTTCCCACCGTTTCGGGATAGACCCTGATGATACTGTTATCCCTTTCATAGCAAGCCTTGGTGATATGGTAGGGGTTACAGGAATTTTTATGGCTCTGCATCTCCTCAAAATACTATAAACTGCTGAAAATACTATAAATAATACTTATTTAATTAAGCTAATTTTATTAATTCCGAAGGCTTTCAAACGCTGGATAATTCAAAAATTAATAATTACTATGAGCTATATACTCATACACACCGACATAAGGTAGAGTTGATCTAGAGACCATGTTCCCTAAAGAATTCAGATACAGTCCAAGAAATCTTAAGGATCTTTTGACTGAGATGAAGGACACTTCCGAACTCATGGTAGACCTTGCGTACTCTGCAATGATCTATGATGATGAGGACATTGCAGAAGAAGTGCTCAATCTTGAAGATAAGATGGATACCCTCGATTATCACATGAAGATGACTTCTATGTTGAGTACTCGCAGGGTTGACGAGGCTGAGGGTCTTCTTGGAGTTTTAAAGGTTGCTGCGTCGTCTGAAAATATCGCAAACGCAGCAGGGGATATTGCCAAAATTGTTCTTATGAATATGGGCATTCCCATGGAATTGAAGGTAGCCCTCAGGGAAGCCGAAGAAACCGTAGTCAGAGCGACCATAGCCGAAGAATCCTTAATGGCAGGGCGCACCCTGGGGGACCTCGAACTTGATATTGAGACAGGTATGTGGGTTATTGCTATCCGGAGAAATGAAGACTGGATTTATGATCCTGACAAGGAAACTCGCCTCCGTCAGGGAGACGTTTTGATTGCCAGAGGGCATGACGAGGGAGTTCCGCTGTTTTTCGAGATGGCTACTACTAGAAAATTCATTCCAAGGGAAATTGAACATAATAAAGTGTTAAAAGACCTTCAACATGCAGTGGATATCATTGTGGACATGAAAAATATGTCCGAACTTTCAGTAGGGCTTGCATACTCTGCTATACTTTTTGACAATGAGGACATTGCGTATGAGGTCAGTGCTCTCGAATCCGAAATGGATTCAATGAAGTACGAACTCCAGCACTGGGTACTTGAGACTGCAAAGCATGTTGAAGATGTAAACCTGCTCAGGGGAATCCTGCATCTTGCAAGTGCCTCAGAATCCATTTCCGATGCTGCTTACGGAATTGCAGATACCGTACTTCGAGACATCGAACTCCACCCGATTATCACTCTTGCAGTTCGGAATTCCGAAGAGGTCATAACCAGGCTCCAGGTTGAAAAGTGTTCTCCAATTGTTGGAAAAACTTTCTCCGAGCTGAAGCTTGAGACTGAAACCGGGCTCCACGTGATGGCTATCAAAAGGGCTGAACGCTGGGTATATGCTCCCAAGGGCAACACGGTTGTCCAGGCCGGAGACATGCTTATTGCACGCGGTTCAAGGATAGGAGAAGACGCACTTATAGAGATGTGCGAATGCAAAATACGTCAGTGACCTTGAGCACTCCTGTAGTTTGCAGCAGATTCGTTCTGTTGCAGTCGATATAATCACGCTTCGCTAATTATGGCTGATAAATCGGCCAGCTCTTTGTAAAGGTGGGCTACTGCAGGATATAGCCTTAATTCCATTTACTCCTTATATTCCATTTTTCCCTTTTTGAAGTCCAAGTATTTCTAATTTTTATATTCCTGGGAGCAATTAGTTACACAGGAGAACTGAGTATGGCAGTTGTTGGACTTTCAAGAAGTAATGATACACTTAAATCCGTAAAAACGGCAGTGGAACTTGGAGGAGGGCTTGGAGTCAAGCAGGGCTCCACTGTGATGATCCGGCCGAACGCAAACACTGCAGATTTGCCTCCAGGCTCGACGAATCCCGAAGTACTGAGGGGAGCTATCCGCGAAGTACAGAAGTGTAATCCGGGAAAAATCATTGTGGCTGAAAAGTCGATGACCACGCTGGATACTGAAAGAGTGCTCAAGAAGCTGGGCCTCTGGCAGATCGCAGAAGAAGAGGGAGTTGACGAAATTCTTACTTTTGACCACATGGGGCGGCGGCATATGGAGCCAAAAGGAGCTCGCTCCTGGACCTATGGTTTTGATGTGCCTGAGTTTCTGGAGTCGGTTGATTATACTATTGCCCTGCCTGTGATTAAGACTCACTGGACTGCAACTTTTACAATGGGTCTTAAATCACAGATAAGCATCACCGCAGACAGAGACCGACGGCAACTGCCTCATGGACAGAACTGGGATGTGCTTTTTGGAAATATGATTGCAGAATCAAACCTTGTCTACATGCCTGATTTTTATATATCGGATGCTACGAAATGCTTTGTTACGGACGGGCCCAACGTAGGAACCCTGAGAGAGCCTGGAATTGTACTTGCAAGTTCGGATGTGATTGCAAACGATGCTGTGGGCCTTGCCCTTCTAAAAACTCTTGGCACAGTTTCCAAGATTCAGAACCTTTCAGTCTGGGCCCAGCCTCAGATTAAAAGGGCTGTGGAACTGGGGCTGGGTGTGAAAGGCAGGGAAGAGATGGAGCTAAAGAGCTCAGGCATTGAAGAAATCGAAACAATTATTGCCAATCTTGCCTGAGATATGCTGGAAATTAATATGGATCGGAAAGAAATTTCTCGGAATAGCTCAGGCGGCAAAATTTCCTGAGAACTGGAAAATGAAAATAGATCTTTCCCCGAATGCAGGGAAGTTCTGGAGGCTCTTAAAAGTATTTCAGAGCCTGAAAGAACAGCCGGAATGGCAGGGTATGCGTAAATACTTAGGGAACACTTGGAGTTTCCATGCCGCGGCTCAGGCAGACTGCAAAAAAGCTTGGGAAAAATCATACTCTTGCTCTTGAACTCTGGGCTTCCGGCATTCATGAAGCCAGGATTCTTGCCTGCCTGGTGGGAGACTCAGCACTCGTTTTAGAGGAATAGGTAGATCTCTGGGTACAGAATTTTTATTCATGGGATCTCTGTACCAGTGTTGCATCAATCTTTTTCGGAAAACAACTTTTGCATACCCAAAGTGCCCGGAGTGGAGTTTGCGGGAGGACGAATTTATAAAACGGGCAGGTTTTACCCTGATGGCAACCCTTGCAGTTCACGATAAAAAAGTCTCTGATGAAACTTTGAGCAATTTTTTTCCTTTAATAGTAAGGGAAGCTGAGGATCCCCTAAATTATTAAAGAAGGCAGTTAACTGGGCTCTCAGACAGATTGGGAAGCGAAATCAAGCTCTTAATGGAGAGGCTATAAAACGGCGCACGAGCTTAGAGGGTCAAATTCAAAAACTGCTCGCTGGATTGCTTCTGATGCCCTTTAAGGACTGGAAAGCAAAGTTTTCAGGCAAAAGCTGAGCATCTAAGCACTCTATTTGAATGCTCTTCTCTTTTGAGTCCGATTTCTAATTATTCTTATTGAAATTTGAAGATTCTAAGGCTATTTTTTCCTCATTCTTTCTTTTATCTAACTTCAGTTTTTAATCACTGTACAAATACGTTCATGTGTCACCATAATTTATTTATTTTTGACAGCCCCATAATTACTGGGGTATTTAATATGAAATGCGAAGCTTGTGGAGCAGAAAGTGAAGGAAGATATTGCACAACATGCGGTCCTATAATGGATCAGGTTGTTAGAGGAGTAGGAGAAAAGCGCTGGGCGGCAATTGACGACTGTTCGTTTATTTATCCGCTTGTTCAGCGTGTGGGCAAAGGAGAACTTACAGTCCATGATATAATCCAGTCTCTTGATGTAGAAGATTGATTCCTGAAAACTCAGGATTTCAGTCTTTGGGCTCAGAGTAAGGATTTAAATTTTTTGCCTGCTGCTTTGATAAAGCTGGTTTTTTCCAGTAAATAAAGGAGTCGACTTAATTTTGTCGGCTCCTTTCTTGAAATTTTTAATAAAATTTTAAGCTCACATATTTAGTCAGGATTCAAGATTTAACGTGAAATTTAGTTTTTCCGTTTAAGTTCAGGGTATTTCAAGCCCGGTTTCTGCTCAGCCCCGAGGTTAAGCCTTAAAGTTATATCTCTTTAGCTTTAATATTATTTTGTTGAGCAGTTTTTCCTGCAATCAGGAACAGGTGCCGTATATGAATAGACAGGCCAGTGTATTTATTTTGGTATTCTTGCTTGCAGGAATGCTTTTGATTTCGGGATGCATTCAAAGTGAAAAGGGCAAGAAGCCCGCAAATGAAGATTCTCCCGATACTGGCAAAGGGGATGAAACAGTGGACATACAGGACATAAAGGTTTCTAGCAGCGCATTTGAAGCTAACGGTACTATCCCTAGAAAGTACACCTGTAACGGAGAGAATATAAATCCTCCTCTGGAATTCGAGGGAATTCCTGAAGAGGCTGATAGTTTGGTGCTTATTATGGACGATCCGGACGCTCCAATGAAGACGTTCACTCACTGGATTGTCTGGAATATAGAACCTGTAGCGAAAATAGAGGAAGACAGCATCCCGGGGATCGAAGGAATAAATGATTTCAGAAAAATAGGATATGGAGGGCCATGTCCTCCCTCAGGTACCCACAGGTATTTCTTCAGAGTTTATGCACTGGACAGGCAGCTTGAGCTCAAGGCAGGAGCAAGCAGAAAAGAGCTCGAAAGTGAGATGATAGGACATATTATTGCCGAAGGGGAACTGATGGGAAAAAACAGCAAGGCCTGAATTTTTAAACATAAGTACAGGTATTTTCGGTAGTAGAGGGGGAAAGATCGTGGAAGAAAATACAAAGACCGAGCAGAGGAATAAAGAATCTCAACAGAGCGAAGATTTCTTCGAAAGTCCCGGAGATGGCCTGGAAAAAGCTACTTTTGCAGCAGGCTGTTTCTGGGGCATTGAGGCAGCTTTCCGGCAGGTCAAGGGTGTGGTTGCAACTGCTGTTGGATACAGCGGAGGGCATTTTGAACGCCCCACATATGAGCAGGTATGTACTCTTAATACCGGGCATGCAGAAGCCATCAGAGTTATTTTCGATCCGAAAATAGTTTCGTACGAGACTTTGCTGGACGTATTCTGGAAAATACATGACCCGACTACAAAGGACCGGCAGGGTCCTGATATTGGAAAACAATATCGTTCAGTCATCTTTTATCACAATGATGAACAAAAAGCTGCTGCTCTGGCTTCAAAAGAAAAGCTTGAGAAGTCAGGGACTTTTAAAAATCCTGTCGTGACCGAGATTGTGCCCGTTTCAGATTTCTACATGGCTGAAGATTATCACCAGCAATACTTTGAAAAGAAGGGTTTTCTGCAGAATATCCTCAGAAGCCTGAAGAAATAAGTCTTGAGAAGTAAAGAGATTGTTGAGTTATGGCTATTTAAATGTTTTACTTATTTAGA
>CAZLNG010000047.1:0-28759 GCA_964560735.1 uncultured Methanosarcinales archaeon
AATAAACACTGAAAAAAGTAAACTCCAGAAAAAGTAAGTACTGAGAAAAGTAAACTCTAAAAATTGAGCTCTAAACTAAGCCCTGGAGTCTGCATACAGCAGGATAATCCCAGATTGAAGCAAAAACTAGGCATGGAGCCCCATTATGCTTGATAACGCAAAAGTTTCCTTCTTCCTTGCCGGCAGGTCAATAAGAAGAGGCAATAAAGGAATCACGATCTTTACAGTCTTTGTGCTGACTCTTATCTTTATACAGCTCGTTCTTTTTTCTAGCATGCTTGCAGGAGTTACTCTCAAGTTTAACGAACTTATGGTTAACTACCAGACAGGAAATGTCGTTGTCGAGCCAAAAGCCGAAGAGCGCTATATAGAGGATGCTTCGGCACTTCAGAAAAAGATAGAAAGCCTTCCTCAGGTAGTAGGAACTTCGGCCCGCCTGAAAGCTTCTGGAAACTTCCGCTACAAAGAAAAGGAAATGGGTGGAACTGTCTACGGGATAGCCCCTGCTGATGAAGCCTTTGTAACAGATCTGGAAGACGCCGTTATAAGTGGAGAATTCCTGAGCAGGCCTGATAGAGGGGAGATAATCCTTGGTAGGGAAGTCTCGGGAGGTTTTGACGCCCTTATGGAATCAAGGTCTCTTGGAGGCGTAGAAGCAGGAGATACCGTTGAACTTACAGTAAACGGCATTTCTCGGCAGTTCAGAGTAAAAGGAATTTATGCAACTCGTTTCTTTATGGCTGACGCTTCAGCCTATATTAACAGGGCTGACCTTGAGGATCTGATGGGCATTCAGGGAAGAGACTTTGCCCAGGAAATAGCAGTTAAGACAACGGATGGCACTGACGAGTACGAGACGAGGACTGCCCTCCTCTCTCTTGGAGTCCGGGAGAACATCCGCACCTGGCACGAATTTGCGGGCATCCTCCGTCTTATAGAAAACACCCTTGGCCTTGTCCGGAATATAATGAATGCGATCGGCCTGTTAATTGCTTTTGTGATAATTTTTGTGGTGATTTATGTAAATATTGTAAATAAAAAGAGGCAGATTGGTGTTCAGAAGGCCATCGGAATCGAACAAAACGTGATTGTCGCTTCCTTCGTGCTCCAGGCAATGCTCTATGCAGGCACAGGCGTCATTTTAGGTTACTGCTTTATGCGTTTTGGCCTTGTTCCATATACGATATCCCACCCTGTAGATATTCCTCTGGGCAAAATGAGCCTGAAACTGGATAATGCAGAAGCCATTACCCGTGCAATTCTTCTCTTCTTTGCGTCGATTATCGGTTCGGTAATTCCTGCCTACAAACTGGCCCAGAAAGACCTTCTGGACCTTATCTGGGGTAAGTAACGGAGGAAAAACATGGAAAATTCAGGAAAGCAAACCGAAAATGAAGTAGAAAACAAAGCCAAAAGCCTAAAAGAGAGCAAAGAAGGGAGTATAATTGGAAAAATTGAGGAGCAGATTGACGATCTAATTATCGAAGGCATAGATATAGTCCGAAATTTCAGGATGGGAGAAGTTCAGGTTAGAGCTCTTAAAGGTGTAAATGTAAAAATCCAGCGCGGAGAGTTTGTTGCTATAATGGGTCCGAGTGGATCTGGGAAGACTACTCTCTTAAACCAGCTCGGGCTTCTTGATACTCCGAACTCCGGAAAAGTGATTATAGACGGCACGGATACTTCCCGCATGTCAGACCGGGAAAAAGGCAAATTCAGGCTTTTTAATTTAGGCTATGTTTTTCAGGACTATGCCCTTCTTCCCGAGCTCACGGCTTTAGAAAATGTCTACATTTCCCTTATGATGCAGGGAAAAAGCAAAGCAGAATACGAATTAGCAGCTGTGGACATCCTTACAGCCGTGGGTCTTGGAGACCGCTTGCAGCAGCTTCCCTCTAAAATGAGCGGCGGCCAGCAGCAGAGAGTTTCAATAGCCAGAGCCCTTGCCCATTCTCCCAGGGTTCTTTTTGCAGACGAGCCCTGTGCTAATCTGGATTCTCAGACTTCAAAGGAAGTTCTCGACCTATTCAAGAAATTCAATATAGATAAGGGGCAGACTATTGTTATGGTAACTCACGAAGGCTGGCATGCAGACTATGCAGACAGGGTAATAAGGTTAAAGGATGGAAGAGTTGAGAACTGAATAATTTGATGAATACCCGTCAGTGCCATAAAATGAATATTTCCAAACGGATTACGCCTATAAAAGATTACACCTTATAAGTGTATACAGATTATTTACCTTCTACTTATTTTTCAATAAGAATTTCTTGTTTCGTAATCTTATCACTGTTCTGATATAATCTCAAATACAGAATTAGAAATTATGTTACAGTATGAATAAATACACTCCGATTTATATTATATAATTCCTTTGCATATTCTATAATGCTTATTGGGGGAAATGATCTATTTTTCAAATGGGTCATGAAATTTATCAAATTATTCGAAAAGTTTTTTAGTAACATCTACAATATAATTAGAATAAAATTACGATTACGGTTTGAGATTTATATGTTTTTTGAGTCCATGCTCGTTAAATACGAAGCCTACATCAGGCGGTCTTACGGAGTTCTCGGATTTTTACAGATAGCCGGGAATTTTTCCTTTATTTTCTTGTTGCTGATTTTATTCAACGGGTATGAATTTGCTTATTTTTTGCCCGGAGGAAAAACATTCATCGAAACTCAGGATTATATGAATCCCTACTGGTTTAATATTTCTATGATGGCTGTGGGAGCGTTTCTTTTAACTTTTCTTGTTTATGCCTTTAGCAAACTGCTCAGCAAAAAGAAAGAATACAACCTGATAAACATGCTTGAAGGAGTTTTTCCAGGACTCAGGACAAAGCTGAGCACAGCATATGATAATAAACAGAATCTCAACGTAGTTACAAAAAAACTTTTTGATGATGTCTACAGGCAATTGACAGATATTAATATTAAAAGGCTTGCTCCCCGTAAACAAACCTTCAGGGCGCTTGCAGTATTTTTGCTTTTCAGCGGAGCGGCTGCTTACTGTGTAACTGAAGGTTACAGCTTTGATATATCCCCCCACCGGCTTGTGGGAAAAATCCCCAGCCTTTCTGATGGAACAGCCTCCGGGAAGGAAGAAGAGGATCCTGCCCCTGAAATTGAGTACAATGTAGAAGCTGTCATAACAAAAAACGGAGAAAAAATTGAAATGGAGATTAATCCGACCCTCGGACTTGGATTTACAAACCAAATAGATGCTGAGACGAGTAGCAGATTCGATGGAAGCTCAAATAATCCTGATCCCGACTTCAAGTATAGTCAAACATACACAGAAAACCTTCCGGAAGAGTATGAACCTCTAATAAAGCAATATTTTGAAAAGCTCTCTTCCTGAAAATGAAAAATGTAAATAGATCAAAGAGTTAATTATACTATTACTCATACAATTTTGAAAAACTGTTCAGGATTCTCTGCCGTTATAAAAATTGTAAATCAGGGAACTAAAAGTTTTTCGTGACTCAAAAGCCGGTTCTGCACCTTAGCGAGTTCATGAATTCATTGTCAGACAGAACTCAATAAAAAGCTTCGTAAAATGCGGGTTGCGCCACATGAACTTATAAAAATATCTTATATGTAAAATGAGTCTACAGTTTTCCAGGTTGGACAGGAGCAAAATACAGAAATTGTAATAAAAATTAATGGAGCTTAAATATGAAAGAAATACAGGAAATTCAGCTTGAAGACTCGGAACTTAACTTAAAGCCTACCTATGAAAAAGCCCCTGCCATTTTCGAGCTAATATTTAAGGAAATTGGGAATTCTATTGTCGGGCAGAAAGAAATGATCCGCCAGATCCTCATAGCCATGTTATGTGAAGGGCACGTTCTGGTTGAGAGTAATCCAGGCCTGGGTAAAACCCTTACCATATCTACCATTTCTCAGATTATGAACATGAAGTTCAGCAGGATACAGTGTACCCCTGACCTGATGCCTGCAGATATCACAGGAACGGACATAATTGAGGATGATGAGAGGGGTTCAAAACACTTTAAATTCAAGCAGGGCCCTGTTTTTGCCAATATTGTGCTTGCGGACGAGATAAACAGAGCCTCTCCAAAAACTCAGTCTGCCCTGCTTGAAGCCATGCAGGAAAAGCAGGTAACTGTGGCAAATACTACATATTTTCTGGACAAACCTTTTTTTATTCTCGCTACCCAGAACCCGATTGAAATGGAAGGAACTTACACTTTGCCCGAAGCCCAGCTTGACAGGTTTTTAATGAAAATCCAGCTTAAGTATCCTGACAAAGAAGAAGAGTTTGAGATTGTGAACCGATATGCTGAAGCTTTCAGGCCTCTAGTTCAGAAGTGCATTGAAAAACAGACTTTCTTTGAATTGCAGCAAATTACTCGCAGGATTCCTATCTCAAATAAACTCAAAAGGTATGCAATCGACATTGTAAATCAGACCCGCGAGATGCCGGAAATGATAGAAGCAGGTGCATCTCCCCGTGCTTCAATAGCTCTCATCCTCTGTGCAAAAGCAAATGCTTTTCTTGATAACAGGGGATATGTCGACAAACAGGATATAGATTCTATGGTGCTTCCTGTCCTTCGCCACAGAATAATTCTCTCCTTTGATGCGGCAAGGAACAACGTTACCAGTGATTCCGTTATTCAAAAAATCCTGGAGGAAAAAAAACAACTCAATGAAGTCAGCCAGTAATGAAAATGGCTGAAGGTGGAGAGAATATGGCTGGCTCAAAACATAAGATAGATACATCGTTCCTGACTCACCTCGATAGATATGCACTGCCGCTCAGGAACAGGGTAAATGCAGTCCATTCAGGCAGCCATATCTCAACAAAGAAGGGATCAGGGCTTGACCTTGTAGACCACAGAAAATACAACCCTGGAGATTCTTTAAAAAAAATCGACTGGAATCTTTATGCGCGTACGGAAAAACTCTATATACGCAGGTTCGAAGAAGATAAAAATCTGAATATGGTTATACTGCTTGATGCAAGCAGCAGCATGCTCTTTCCTGATAACTCCCCTAATAAATTCGAATATGCATCAACGCTGGCCCTGGGGATCTCTTACATCGTAATGAGATATAACGACCAGTACACGATTTCGACGTTTGCGGATGATGTGGATTATACGAAAGCCTGCAAGGGAAGGGAGGAGTTCCTTCGGACCATTGACAACCTGTCTTCAGTTTCAGTTAACGGAAAGACAAAACTTTCAGACTGCGCAGAGGCCATGCATTCCAGAATAAAATCAAAATCAATGGTTTTAATAATTTCAGACTTTCTGGACAATCCCGATTCCATTCGACATGCAGTCCACAGGCTTTCCAGGCATGAACTTGTGCTCGTGCATATATATGACGAAACCGAAATTTCTCTGCCTGAAACAGTTGACGGTACAGTCAAATTTATTGACAGTGAAACAAACGAAGAATTCAATATCTCCGTAGGCCCGGAGTTCAAAAAGGAATACGCTGCCGAGTTCAGGAAGCATATGGCTGAGCTTGATAAAATCGCATACGATTTTAAAATCCCGTATCTCAGCGTCAGCATTGAGAGTCGACCTATTGATGCTGTCCTTACAATCATAGGGGAAAGGTGAGCCTGCCTATGGACTACGAATTTCCTCTGGGCCTCGCCGCTCTTGCAGGTATTATTCCTCTGATAATAGTTTACCTGCTTAAACCTCGGCCAAAACAGATAATCCTGCCTTCTTTAATGTTTGTCCGGAAGGTAAGCCAGAACGTGCTCGCATCCAGACGAAAAATCACCAGAAAAATAACAGACCCGCTTTTCTACTTACAATTATTTATCCTGATCCTTCTCTCAATTGCTATCGCAGGTCCTTTGCTGGACAGCATTTCTGATAATTCGGAAAAAGTTGTGCTTATTATAGACTCATCAGCCAGTATGAGCGTCCCGGACCGGATTACCGCTGCCAGAACAATAGCAATAGAAAGCCTTGGAGAAGAAAACACAATTATTGCTGCAGAAAGCATTCCTGTAGTGCTTGCAAAAGCTGTTGATGCCGACAGTGCAAAAGAACTCATCGGCAGTATGGAAGCAAGAAATACTCCATCAGATGTGCCTAAATCAATTTTAACTGCTGTAAACGATGAAGAAAACCGGAATGCGAAAATTGTAGTAATTTCTGATTTTGAAAATTGGGCAGGCAGGGTTCCTGAGACCTATATTAGAATTGCTGACGCAAAAAATCTGCAGCTTGAGCTCAGGCAGGTAGGCAGGCCTGCTGTTAACTATGCAATTGTAAACGGTTACTTGAAAGATCGAAATGACGGAACATATGAATATACCTTTACTGTCAAAAATTTTGGCAATGAGAGTGTAAAGCTTGATGTCCAGCTTGAAAGCGGTTCAGGACTATTTTCTCCTCAAAAAGTAAACAATTCAATTGCTCTTGATGGGTTAGGAGCTCAGCAAATCACATTTTCCAGCATTCCTCAGGGTACATCGGCTGTGAAAATTCTAAACGAGGACTCGGTGTCCTGTGATAATATTGCCTGCATTTCCATTCCTGAACTTACGCCAAGAAAAATGCTCATATTGACAGACCTTGACCCGGCTGCCAGTAAATCTCCATTGATAACAGCACTATCTCTGATGCCTGATATTGACGTTGATGTGCAGAATAAGTTTCCGGATGACTTCGAAAAATACGATACTGTTGTCGTAAACTGCGAGCATAAGCCTCTATCAGGTTCTAGTGTCCGAAAAATCACTGCTTATGCGAAAAGCGGAAAAGACCTGATAGTTATCGGAAATGGCTGCCTGTACAATTCTTCTGAAATGCACGGGCTTTATCCGGTTCTTCCTGTAGATATAATCTCAATTAAAGAAGGAGACAGAAGTACAATAGAGACTGCAGGGAGCGGAAAACATATCTTTGAGGAAATCTCGTTCGACGAAGTATATTTACGTAAGTATCTGGAAACTGTCCCACGAGAGAACGCATCAGTGCTTGCCGAGCTTGAAGGGGCCGGTCCTGTTGTGTGTGCATGGAATATTAAAAACGGGACAACAACCTATGTGGGGCTGAGCGATACTGTTGAAGCAGAAGCCTGGAACAATTTTCCCACAATTCCCACTTATCCTGTTTTCTGGGCAAAACTGCTCAGGTACATGTGGGGAATCGATGATATCAGCGAAACCAATGTAAACACCGGCAGATATCAGGCATTCGATCAGGACACAGGAATAAAAACACCTACGGAAACTATCAGCAGCAGGTTTGTTTACTATGACGAGTGCGGGCTTTACAACCTGAACCAGAAGACTGTTGCTGCCAATCTCTATGACTCATCGGAATCAAATACTTTTACGGAAAATAGACTGAGTCTGGCAGCTGAGAAAGCAGAAACTCGAAAAGAAGATCTGTTGACAAGGTCTCCGGACAAGCTCCGAAGATATCTTATTTACACCCTGTTGCTGCTGCTTATTATTGAGAATATTGTCATGCTCAGGAGGAAAATCATATGAGCTTTGATTTTCTATATAAAACGGAATTTGTTCTGCTGCTTCCTCTGGCAATTCTAGTGCTTCTGGGGCTGAGAAAGAAAATTAGCAAAAAACATCTCTTTTTCCATTTACTTGTCGCATTCCTCCTGATTGTGGCGCTTGCAGCTCCTTATTCTATAGACATAAGCTCCCCGAAAACCAATCAGGCCAGGATAACTATAATCTCTGACGAAAGCGACAGTATGGAGCTTTTCCAGAAGGGAGTTCCGGAGAACATCTCAGAAAAACTTAACAGCAGGATTCCAGTTACGATCACAACCCTTTCGGGTTCGCACACTTCTCTTGGGGATGCTATTATGCAGCAGGCTTCCCCTGAAAACTATGTGCTTATTGTCTCGGACGGGCAGAGCAACTCAGGGACCTCAATTGAGGATGCACTCTCATACTGTCACAAGAATAATTTCCCTGTATCCGCAATTATCCCACGTACTCTCAAAGAGGACCTCAGTGTGGAAATTGAAGGAACAAATGAGCTTGTAATTGATAATGAGGCTTTTTTCAAGCTTAATGTCCGAAAGTCCACTGAAGATAAATTGAAATATCTGGTCAGAGTTACAGTAGATAGGAAAAAGGTACTGGAGAAAGAGATTACCCAGAACGGAAGAATTGAAAGCATTGAATTCAACCACACATTCGATACACTGGGCCCGCATACAATAAAAGCAACTCTTCATCCTGCAGCTATAAATGCTAAAAATCTGGATTATTTCGAGAACAATAACCAGTATATGAAAAGTGTATATGTAACCCCGAAGCCCAGAGTGCTTTTTGTTACGGATGAGCCTGAGTCTCCGTTAGCAAATGTACTTTATGAGATCTATGATGTATATGCTTCCAGATCAATTGGTTCCCTTGAAGGTGTTGATTCCGTAATCCTCGACAACCAGGCTGTATCGACGATTTCTGGTTCTGAAGCAGAGACCCTGAGAAAATACCTTATCAACGGAGGCGGCATGGTGGTGGTTGGAGGGGATGCTTCCTTTGATTATCCTGCCGATAGCACATATCAAAATACACAGTTTGAAGATCTCCTTCCTGTTGTGTCACAGCCTTCCAGCTGGAGAGGTGGCAGGAATGTTGTTCTGATGCTTGACGTCTCGCCCAGTACGCTGCAGAGCAATAACATCGGAGGGCGCGTTTTGGATGATATCCTGTCAAATGCAGTTGTCCTTCTTGAAAGCGGTCTTTTGAAAGATGCAAGAGTCGATGTAATTACCTTCGGGAGTAAGGGACAGGATATAACAAACGGATTTCTGGATATGTCAAAAGAGTCAAACAGACTCTGGCTTGACGCTGAGATTCGCAAAATAAAGCCTTCAGGAGATTCGACATCCCTTGAACGAGGGCTGATAACTGCCCGCAATCTGCTTAAAGCACAGAACGGAAGTGCAGATGCTGAAATTGTGATAGTTTCTGATGGAGGTATAGGTAATACAGCCGAAGGAGATCCCAGGTTTGAACGGGCAGTTACCTGCGCGGAAACTCTTCACGAGAGTGGGATAGGCATTCATTTTGTCCACATTCATGCTCCAAGAACCCAGTTTCAGGTTACTCCCAAAGGCAAATACTATCCGGATCTTTTCATGAACAGAATAGGTCTATCTGAAAATTATAAAAAGTTAGAACCCGGCCAGAGAATAAATGTTAGCTTTTCTGAGAATTCGAAAGAATCTGAGGAAACAGAAAACAACTATTCCAGCGGTTCGTTGACAGTCTGTGATCCCAAACATTTCATCACCAGGGATTTACCAGAAGCTACACACGATATTTTAGGTTATAATGAAGTAACTCCAAAACCTGAAGCAAACCGGCTTGTAACCACAAGATTGGGAAAACCCATTCTTACGGTCTGGAGACTTGGCCTTGGCCGCGTCGCTACGATAACTACAGATAATGGTTACGGCCATGGTGTGCCCTGGGCTCCTGCCCTGTACTCCGGAAACGACAGTTTGATAATTACACGAACTCTGAACTGGGCAGTTGCGGATACTGAGATGTCGGAAGACATCCAGCTAAAAGTTCCTGACCTTAAAGTAAACCAGCCAGGGAGGATCCTTATCGAAACAAGAACCGAAGGAGATCCTGAACTTTATTTTGACAAAAAACGTATGGAAACCACACCTATAGGAAATGGGATGTATGAATCATACGTCACTCCGGATACTTTCGGGCTTCATAAAATTTCAGAAAACCCAGCTGGCATAAATCAGGGTGAAAAATATACCTCCGATATGTTCGGAATCCAGAACGTTTCATGGAGACCGGCATCTGCAAACTTCCCGGATGAGTACACCTGCATAGGGGAAAACCCACTCTTCAGAACAGCCCTGCTTGAAAACGGCGGAAGGATTTACACGACAGGTGATATCTATTCAAGAATAGTAACTGACTCCTTAACCAGTACAGAAAAGAAAGCTATGGCAAAAGTTGTATATACTAAATATATACTTGTTCTGGCCTTCCTCCTTTATCTGATATACACAGTATATCATACCTATAGCACCAGAATGAAATGAGCTGCACTCACATTGCCTGTTTCATTCTGAATTCTTTTTGTTTTGAATCCATTTTCACTTTGAATTTCTTTCAATCAGAATTCCTTCCCACATGAATCCGTTTTTTTTGGATCAACTATTGTTCTGATCCCCTATCACTTTAAATTTCTTTTTTCTTTTTGTTTCAATGAGTTTTTTACACAGGTTATTAGTAAGGTCATATAACATTAGCATGATCACTAATTACTATTACAGTTGATGAAATTTTAGATTAATCAAATAATATTAGTTATTAAAAATATTATATATGATGGGTGCATAGTATAATTTGCGTTCTCATCTCTTTAACACCCCACTAGCAGACAACACCTACTCTAGAACACTACTCCACAAATAAAAAGATAGAAAGAGAAACTCGCAACCCATAAGTCAAAGTACCTCAATACCTCTTCCCCAATTAAAAAAGTGAGTCTCTTTAATATCGTTCAGAACTCCCAGGTATTTTTTGGATGAGAACGCTTCCTCATTTTAAAATAATTCCTTGATTTTGAGGGTTATTTTGTTTTCCAGCAGCAGCGTTTTAAGGTTTTCAATACTATTTTCTCTTAAATTGTCTTCTTGGTCTTTGCTGTTATATGGAGACAGACTTTCTTCTTCCGGCTGAATATCTGAATAAGAATACTTCAATGTGCCTTCATTCTGATCTCCATGGGTATTGAAATACAAAGACATGGGTTCTTTTTCATGGTAGGAACCAGCAGGATACGTAAGTATACCCTTTTTTATTATCGTCCCTTCTGGGTTTGAAGCTGCAGTGTTTACTGTTAACAAAGCCCAGATCAGTAAGATCAAAAATAAGTTAAGTTTTTTAATACCTATTCCTCCTAATGTTCCGCTAATATTCATTCAAATGATTAGATAAAACAGTATTTATTATTTTCGAAAAAATCAAATAAATATATTTAAACTGAATCTAAAAAACAATATTCAGGAGTTAATTTTGTTAAAATTTCTCTTCATTGAAAAATCTCTAGTTAAAACAGCTCTGAAATCTAACCAGAAACATTCTTACAGTCAAATTTATTTTTTATAACCTGTTCCATATTAAATCGGGTTAGTTGGATGTTATAAAATTAAACCAATGAAGGAAGGTTATAGATATCTTGCAGAAACAAAAGAGTAAACTAATATTATACATTAAAAATATTATATATGTTGAATGCCTAGTATAATTTGCGTTCTCATCAATCAAGACCACATAGCAAAGACCTATTCCACAAGAACTACTTCAACGCCTACTCCGAGAAATCTACTCTAAAGGTGAAGAGAATATCAAGAGCTCACAACCCTTGAGTCCAATACCAAACCTCTTCCTTAAAAAGATCTCTTAAGTGCCGTTCGGGACTTCCAAAATATTAAAGGTGGGAACGCAATCTTTTCTTCACAATAAACAATCATTAAGTCTTTTTTCTATAATGAAACAATCATTAAATCTTTTCCTTAAAACAAAACAATAATTAACCTTCTCGCTTTTGTCCGTATATTTCTTACTTGCGTCAAGTATTGACAGGTCTCAAGAATTATTTTTATTTCAGAATATCCGAAATCAAAAATTAAAAAACAGGCAATAAGTTTTAGCTAAAAAAGTACATGAAATTCTTGAATAACAGGTACAAAGAAATGAAAGTACCTGTGAGCTGACAGTACTTTCATGCCATTAAATACATATAAAAAGTGAATCCGAAATTAGTTACTCGCCCTCAGTATTTGCTTTTTCTCTCTTAAAAACTGCAACTACTGTCCCTTCCTCATCAACGTCGTCCTTGATTAAAACCAGCTCCCAACCCTCATTTCCAATTTTTTCGAGGTCATTCATCTGCGGCGCGTGTAGCACATCAATTCTGCGAGAATCATATTCCCATAATTTTCTCACTTAATACCCCCTGTGAGCGATAAATAGTAATTTTACAATAATTTAATATTGCGATAAATCTATATAAAACCCGAACAAAATAAAAAAAGCGTTTTGGCTCTGCTCCCCCCTGGAGATCTCGATTTCATTTAATCAATTAAGTAGGCTAATGCGTAATTAATCTTCACCAGATCCGGTCAATTCAGGAATTGCGGATCGGAAAAGTTTCCCCTTCTCAAACTTTATCCTGCGAATTCTCTCACATGCCATGAAATCCAGCACGAGTTCAATATCTTCCGGGTACTCTGTATTGGGATATAGGGGAGCCAGAGGCTCTGAATTCTGTTTGGAAACGTAGAACATATTTTCGCCGAAGTAGGCAATAAAGTGAAGCTGATATTTCTCAAATACCAGGCGGATAAATTTTTTTGAAAGAGGTGGTTTTGCAAACTCAAAGTCCGCCTCTATCAATTCTATTCCTGCCCCATACATAATAAACGGATTAGCAGGATAGGATATAAATTACAGGGTTCATTTTATTCTTTCTTATGACTTCTGAGCAAGGCTGACTTCTTTTTTTCCATCCTTTCGAGGATTGCCTTTCCGGGTTCTGGATGTTCTTTTTTCGGTGAATATTCTTTTTTCAAGTTTTTTGGAGTAAGAATTGCTTTTTCTTCTCTACTCTCAAATAAATCTGAATACTTATCAAAAGTCTGAATACTGGTTTCAAGAAGTTTTTTCTGACCGGATAGATCCCCTATAGTGAGGTTTCCTGCGCTTGTTAAAAGCCCTGCAAACTGTTCGCAGGCTTCCAGAATTTGCCTGTTTTCCTGCTGGTCTCCAAGCCAGCTTGTCACTTTAGAGAGGTATCTTTCACTCTCAATCCTTGCGATTCCAGACCTTTCACTGAAAAGGATGAATAAGAGGGCTTCATAAAAAGGGAGATAGAACTCAGGAATTTCCGTATCAACGGAAATTTCAGCAGCTTCTTCATAATATTTAACAGCCTCTTTAAGTCCGAAGATGTAGGTAGCTTCGTTTTCTGCCTTCAGTGCCCTCCAGAGAGAGGCCCTTCCAAGGGAACGCAAGGCATATTTTCTAACGTAGATGTAAGGATTATCCGTAAGCATCTGCAGGTCTCTCCAGGCCTGAGTCTTATCAGGCACATAGAAAAACGCAGTTCCAAGAGCTCTTGTTGCAGCTCTCTGCACAAAACTATCATTGTAAGCCGAAAGTTTGAGCAGGTCCCTCCAGCCTTTTTCTTTATCAGGAACCTCTACATAGCCTGATGAGAGAGCAAGAACAGCTCCTTTCCGGACTTCTCTGTCCTCAGCGGCTGCAAGCCTGACAAGCTTTTCCCATTCTCTTTGTTTGTTCTCAGAATACAACAACGCATCGGCAAAGAAGCCTGATGCTATCTTTCGAAGCTGGGAGTCCTGACTTTCAGTGAGCCTGAGCATGTCTGAAAAGGCTTCAGATTTATCCTTTATTTCCGGAAAGACATGTAGAAGCAATTCTGCAGCATTTCTTCTGATGTCTGCATTTTTGTCTCCTGTTCTTCGAATGAGTTCGTTCCAGATATCTTCAGTTTTACCCGAATGTCTTGAATAGAGAGCAAGTAAGGAGCTCATTGCGTCTGCTCTCGTCCGTGGGTCCGGATTAGAACTCAGGTTTATAAGCTCGTTTATAACTTCATTTTTGTCCGGAAGACTGGGATATTTCCGGGCGAAGTATTCCTCTGTATTTTTTCTTACATGACTGCTGCTGTCAGTTCCGGGTTTTGCAGGATCAAAGGAAGGCTTATCAGTGTTTTTATCTTCAGTCTGCAAGTTCCATTTTTCGTCTTCATCTTCTTTCATTTCATTAAATGTTTGTTTACTTACTCCATACTTCTCAGAAGGCTGTGGAAGAGAAGAGGCAAGATTCTTTATGACCTCCCGGAGTACATAACTATTCTTTTTCTCAGCCAGGGTTGAGAGCTCCGAATAAATCTCTTTCTGTTCGGGAATATACTGGAAAGTTCTGGTGAGGGTATTGGCGGCTGTAGTCCTGACAAACTCATCTTCGTCCCCTGTGAGTTCAATGAGCTCCTTCCAGACGGAGGCTTTGTCTTTATGAAAAGAAAATATTGACGGAAGCGCACTGGCTGCAGCACTCCTGACATACTCATCTTTTGACCGGATGAGATTCAGGAAATCAGCCCAGACTTTCTCCCTATCTGACATATCGGAAAATATGGAAGATAAAACATCTGCGGCTTTCTTTCGTACATTCTCGTCTTCATCTTCGGTAAGCCTCAGGATGTCATCCCATGCTCTTTTTCTATCCGAAAGATGTGAAAAAACATAAGGTAAAGCCAGAAGTATTTCTTTTTGAACCTCAGGGCTTTCTGACACTGCAAGCTCAAACAGTCCATCCAGGGCCTCGTCCCGTGTCTGGTCCGGCATCACAGAAAAGACTGCACCAAGAGTTCTAGCAGCCTGTTCCTTTACTTTCCCGTCCGCAGATTCGCTGAACGCTGTGGCAAGTTCCAGTACTTCATTCCATGCTTCTTCTTTTTCGTCATCTGGCAGTTCCGGAAAAATAATACTTAAAAACGAAGCTGCTTTCTCCCCAACATAACGGTCATCTGCTGAGGTTATTATTTCAAGCAGGTCTTTCCATACCTGTTGGTTATTCGGAGTTTCGCTGATCAGATAAGGAAATGAATTGACAATTCCTCTCTTCACATCTTCCAGGCTTGACTTTGAATTTAAAAGCCCAATAAGCTCCTTCCATGCCCTGTCTTTATCCGGCACCAGAGGAAATACGTCTACAAGGGCATTGACTGCAGCTTTCACAACTCCTTCTTCCGGATAAGCCGTAAGATTTATAAAACTCTCCCATGCTCGTTCCCTGTCAGGTATATTTGGGAAAACCACTTCAAGAGATCTTATTGCCTCTTCTCTAACTTCAGTATCCCTATCATAACAGAGCCTTAAAAGGTCTTCAAAAGCCTGCCTCTTATCAGGATAGACCTCAAAGTAATTCCCCAGCTGCTTTGCAGCCTTTATACGTTCACCTGAAACCTGACTGAAAGTCCTATCATGTGTTTCTGGCTGCTCACTCAAGAATTCCCACCAACCTTTTTTTGTCTCATTTTCTATTTCTATATTTCAGTCTGACAGGTTTCCTTCTGTGTTCTTAAAGGTATTCTTCTTTTTTTTCTTTCAGACTTTCTTCTTTACTTTTCTACGTATTCTTTTTACTTCTTAAGTATTCTTTTTACTTCTTAAGTATTTTTTTACTTTCTTGCATGTCTTTTTTTTTACTTTCTTACATATTCATTTTTATTCTCTTATATTAACAGTTTTTACTTCAAATATGTTAAATAGCATATACTTCGCCAGAGTAAAAAATATCTGGAAAAATTACCTTTTTATTCTTTTTAGAGTTAATTCCTTTCAGTAAATGTGCTTTTTGGATCTTTTTAGCCTCTGGACTTCTCTTTAGCGGCAAAGTCAGCAGTTTTTTAGAGCTTCAGGATATCTTCTTGCCTGCAGGATCGAAAAATATAACTTCATATTTAATCTAATACATATTATAACTCAAAGCTTTTACAAGGAAATTCGAAGATAAGTTAAAAAGTAATTGATAGCAAATTAATAGTGGGGATAGGAATGGAAATAAATTATCTTGATCTGATTTTTTCTTCTGAAAAAAGGAAACAGATTCTTCTTTTTTTAAGGGAAGGCCCGAAAACCATAGAAGAAATTATAAGTTTTCTTAATGCGGGATCTGCTTCTGTTTATCCGCAGATAAAATTGCTCAAAGAAGGAAACTTTCTGTATAGGGAGGAAAGTAAATACCACCTGACCGTAATAGGGAAAGCAGTAGCTGAAAAAATGAAGTCACTGATAGATACTGTTGAAGTCCTTGAAGGCAAGTATGACTTCTGGAGCAGCCATGATTTAGGGGGTATACCTCCTCATCTTTTAACAAGAATCAGTGACCTGAAATGCAGTACTTTTGCCAGGCCTCTCGATGAAAGCAATCTGTTTATGCCGCATATGGAGTTTGTGGAAAATATTGCAAAATCAGGGTATGTAAAAGGTATCTCCCCTTTTATTCATCCTCTGTATCCAAAAATGTTCCTGAATTTCGCAGAACGCGGTATAAAAGTATCCCTTATCGTGACAGATGCAGTATTTGAAAGAATGGAAACAGAATTCAGGCCTGAAGTAGAAAGGTTTCTGACTCTGGATAATGCAAGCATTTACGTCTATGACAGAGAAATGCTTCTTTCACTGGCAGTAACAAACCGCTTCCTTTCTCTTGGTCTCTTCTATAGCAACGGAGTTTACGACCATATAAATGATATCATTTGTTTCGAACCTTCAGCCCTCCGCTGGGGAGAGGATCTCTGCGCTTATTACGAAAGCCTATCCAGAAAAGTAAAAGAGATTTGACTTAATCAGGTGGACTGCTCGTTTGTAAATCTTCCTGGATTTATATTCTCTTCACTCACTTTTTTGCTCGTTTCAGAATTCCTTAACTGCCATTCCCAGACTTTGCCATCTTCGGGATGTTCCATTTCAGCAACAAATCGAAAACCAAGTTTCTTGAGTACTGCAGTTGATGCATTTTCATCCGGAAGTGTCTGGGCAACTATTGTAATTTGAGGCTCAAGCTCAAGGGCTATCTCCACAAGCTTTTGAGCCATGTGCGTTGCTATACCCTGCCTTTCAAATTCAGGAAAAGTGAAGTATGCAATTTCCACGCGGCCGTTTTCCGGGAAAGACTTGAAAGCACAAGTACCCACGCAGTTATTTCCGTCAAATGCCAGGTATCCAATCCACGGAGGAATATACCCTGAGCTCGCATAAAGCTCTGTAGTTGAGCTCATTACCTCTTTAATTATGTCTGTCAGGTTCTCAACAGGCCTTGGAGGCTTACCTTTTTCGGTAATTTCTACCAGTTCCATTATGATCACTAGTTATTTAGCACAGCACGTATACGTAAGACCCGGAGAAAAAATCTCTGTTTTCCATGGGGGAACATGATACTGCTTTTGTAAAGCTGTCTGGTTGGGTTACTGGCTTTTTCCTCCTGATTGTTTTTGGTAAAAACTTTCATGGGAAATTCTTTAATTATAGATTTATATATGCTTTGAGTTGTATATCTCCTGCACATGTATTTCATTTCTTTTTATAATTTATCTGGCATGAAACTAAAAGAAAACGATATTATATTTTGTAAGTGAATTTTGTTAGGTAGAAGGATGAAACAATGCAGCAACAGGATCTAATAATTAGGCAACTGGCACAAAAAGTAACAGATTTTATCGAACCTGTAATTCCTTATCTGGTCATTGGGTCTGGAAAGGCGGCTTTAGAAGCTGGCAAAAAAGTCGGGCCTGAAATCTGGGAAATCAAGAAAAAATTATGGAAAAAACTGTGTTCAAGAGACAGGCCTGAGTTGAAAGGAGCCGCAGGAGATCTTGTTGTTGCTCCTTGTGATTCTGAGGTAAAGCAGGTTTTTGTCCAGGGAATCGTGAAACTGCTTGAACAGGACCCCGATTTAGCTATAGAAATCTCACGCTTTATGGAAGATGAAATAGTACAGAAGATTATGGCCAGAGAAAATTCGGACAGGCTGGTAAAACAGAACTCTATTGATAAAACTAAAATCTTAGAGGAATTTAATAAGCTGATTGAGGAGTTTCTGGCAAAAAGTACTGCTCAGGATTTAGAGCAGTTCAAACTAGAGCATTTTAAACTGCCAGAGACCAAAAAGACATTCCCTGACCTGAAAGTTGCAGCCGGAGACGAAGCAGTTATCAAAAACCCACGGCCCCGGTACACGCATATTCAACTTACTCAGGGGATTGCAACCGAAGATAGTAGTCCAATTGCCATTAGAATGGCAAAAATTGCAGGAATGGATTTTAAGGGCCAGAGCGAAGCTCAAAAATACCAGACACTTCTCTCGCTTGTCTCACAGTTTGAGGGGCCGGTAAAAGAAGAATTTATGGAAAAAGCCCTTGTGTTTGCTTCCGGCATTCCATACGGAGACGTAAGATCAAAAATCCTTTCCCTGCTTGTTCCGTATCTGGATGGCCCTGGGAGAACGGAACTCATAGAAAAAGCCCTTTACTCTGCCTCAATCATCGAAGACGAAGACGAAAGGGCCACAGTCCTTTCTTCACTCTTACCATATCTGAGAGGTCCAGGAAAAGAAAGATTTATTGAAAATATTTTTGCTTTCGCAGTTCATATTCGATACGGAGATGCAAAATTCCAGATCCTTTCCTCGCTGATCCCGCATCTGTACGGTTCAAGAAATGAAATGATTATGGAAAAAGCCCTTGAACTGGCATCCGGAATTCAGTCTGAGTATAGAAGGGTAGAATCTTTTTCCATGCTTATTCCGTATCTGAAAGGACAAAGGAAAGATGGAGTCATAGACGAAACTCTTCAATTAGCCTCCAATCTTAAAGATAAAGATATGAGACCAGAGGCTCTTTCATTCATCATTCAATATCTGGATGGATCCAGACAGAAAGACATTCTTCAAAAAGCCCTCGAAATGGCATCCGAAATCAAATCCGAATCTCGAAGGGTACAGGCTCTTTCTTCGCTTGTTCCATATCTTGATGAGTCGGCAAAAGAAGAAATTATGGAGAAAATCCTTAAAACAGGTACTGTCACAAAATGAATTATTTCTGTTTATTAACAGGATTGTATATAGTATGTAATTATGTGAATGTAAATGTAAAAGTGGGCAAATATTTGCAAAATTTCTTGTTAATTCTGAAATCCGAACTAAGCTCCATAGTTAATAAAGATTAACTATTTATAAGCTGGTATATATTATTAATTAATTTATATTAAATTAATATATATTTAATTTCTTATCTTATTTATTTTTTATTTAACGGCGAATTATATTCGGCTGAATTGAAGGGGTGTATTCGCACTTAGGGGAGTGAAGAATGAAAATTAGATTGATAGTTTCTCTACTAATGGTATTGCTGGTCTTTTCTCTTGGACTCGCTCAAGCACAGAATGGAGAGGGTAGTTGCAAACCCATAAAGTTTGTTAATGTTACACCTGATGCTTTTGAATGCATGAAGAAAAAGCTTCAGAACTACGGTATCGATGTCCCGCCGGGAAGCTCAGGAGAACTTTCGGGAAAAGGGGTTACAGGGAATTTCGAATGGGACGGAAAGTCCAAACTTACCATCATAATCAAGGAAAAACCTTTTTTAGTCAGCTGTGAGACTGCAGACGAGAAATTAATACTATTCGTGGACAAATGCAAAGGTCCGTGAGGGAAAAAAGCAAGTGAACTAAAAGTAAGTAAGGAAAATAAGGACGCGAACTGGAAGTAAGTAAGAGAGACAAGGAAAAGAACTAGAGGTGAAGAAGGAAAGTAAAAGCTTTTACCTGGAAGCTTTTACTCATGATTTTGAGGAATAGCTGATTCACATATGGGGGTAAAGAATGAATCTAAAATTAATAGTTTCTCTGCTATTGATATTTTTAGTTTTTACTATTGGATCTGCTCAAGCACAGATCGGGGGGAGAGGTTGTGATCCCATAACGGTTTCTGGTGTTACACCTGATGTTTTTGAGTGCATGAAGACGAAGCTTCAGAACTACGGTATCAACGTTCCTCCAGGAAACAAAGGAGAACTTTCGGGAAAAGGGGTTACAGGAACTTTTGATTGGGATGGAAAGTCCAGTCTCAATCTCAGAATTACGAGAAAACCTTTTTTTGTTAGCTGTGGGACCGCAGACAGGGAAATCACAAAATTTATAGATGAATGCAAAGGTTTGTGAGGGGAATCCTGGGAAACGGTAAAAGTCATGCTGGAATATGTTCCCGCATTCACTTTTATTTTTATCGCTTTGCTACATTATTTAGTTTTAGTTCCGGGCACCAGCCATCTCACCAGTTGCCAAACAGCCGGCGTTTCCTAAAAATAAAAAAAGTATATTGGGTTAAAATATAGAATCAAGCTTATCGTTTTTTCTCTTTTTCCCTTTTTCCCTTTCTCTCTTTATTTCTTTAAGCAAAACCTCTGCCGTTTCATAATCCCTGCCTTCCCTTCTTGCAATCTTAGCCTCTATCTCTAAAAGTTCCTCTGAAAATGCCTTTGCAAGAATGGGCTGCCTTAGTTTTTCGGTTTTTTCTCTTGCAGCTGCAACTTTTGCTTCTTCACATCCGTAACGCAGCCCCTTTATTCTTTATCTAACAATTATTTGATCAGAGTGAATAAATAAAATATCCCTTATTCTTTTTTTACCATACTACTTTCTCTTTATGCTATCATTTCTGGAAAAGCCGCTTCGCTTCGCGAGCGGGACAAGAACGTCAGGGAGAAAGTAATACGGTTATACTTTTATCAAATTCAAAATTTAATTTTTTCAAAAGCGCATGTTTATATAATTCAAAATTTACCTTCTGCCATGAATAACGGCAGTATACGATCAAACATTAAAGAAGGATTAAATGTAGGGATTGTCTTAAAACAGGATCAGAGAACCGGAAAAATCACTCAGGGTGTTGTAAAAAGGATCCTGACAAATTCTTCAAATCATCCGCATGGAATAAAAGTCCAGTTAACTGATGGGCAGGTTGGAAGGGTTAAGGAAATTTATTAAAAGATGGCAGGGTAAGTCAAATCATTTTTCAGCCGTTTAGTCAAGTTATTTTTTGGCCGTTTTTCGAAAATTGGGTTTTGAAGATTAAGTTCCAGACTTCGTCCCTGCCCTTAAATTATACGGATCGCCAATAGATTCATTGGGAAAAAAGCAGATGGAAGGTAAGCATGTTAAAAGCCATTTCTTCAAACATATTTCTTATAGCCTCATCAGGTCTTGGTAAGGAAATAGGCAAAATATTTGCGAAGCATCATGGGAAGAAACAGACAATTGTCACTGAAGAGATGCTGCAAAAGCTGCCAGAGCCTGTGAAAAGATATCTTTTATATACCGGGGTAGTTGGTAAGCCGATGGTTCAAACAGTAAGGCTTGAGCAGGTAGGAAAGATTCGGAAAGATGCTACACAACCCTGGATGAATTTTGAGGCCAGGCAGTATTATTCCGTAAATCCGCCTGCTTTCTTATGGGTTGCATACATGAAAGTTTTTGGTTTGCCGCTGATAAGAGTAAGAGATTATTACATGGAAGGCAAGGGAAATATTCTGGTAAAGGCGCTTTCTTTATTCACAGTTGCAAATTCTTCAGGGGAGAAATTGGATCAGGGAGCAATGATGCGTTACCTTAATGAAATGATGTGGTTCCCTTCTGCTTTTCTGGGAAAGAATGTTTCTTTTGAATCAATTGATGCTAATTCTGCCAGGATAACATTGAAGGATATAGGTAAAAGTGTAACAGCAACAATGTACTTTGACGAAGAAGGGAAATTGACAAACTTCATGGCTCCGCGTTATCGAGATATGGGAAACAACAAATTTGAGCTGGAAAATTGGTCAACTCCTATTCGAGATTATGGTGAATTTGAAGGGCTGAGGCTCCCCCGAAAGGGGGCAGGTGTCTGGAATTTGAAAGAAGGAGATCTGGAATATATTGATTTAACCGTAGTCGATTTAAAGCATGACCCTGATGGGCCTTATTGAAAAACCTGATTTAAGAACTTCTTTAAGTACCTCATACAAGAACTTTATTCAAGAGCCTTAGTGAAGCATTAAGGCACCCATCTGGTCATCAATTTAAGTATACAGCCAATCTTTCAAATTAGGGTCACGCTTTCTTAATTTTCGACATCACGTTTTGAGCAATCAATTTTTCGTACTTTCTCCATGTGTTTTCATCAACTTCGGGCATGGGAACAACATGAGCTTCGCTTCTTGGAGAAGCGGTACAGGAGTTGATTGCTTTCTGAATAGCCTCAGGGTCTTTATTTCCTACCATGTCTATGATTTTTATTTCTCTGAGGAAGCGGGTGATTGCAGTCATTGGAATTTCGTTTAAGTAAGGCAGGGCTGCTTTTGAACCAGCTATTTTTCGCGAGCCTCCCAGTGTAGAAATCCCATTTTCAGCAAGTGCAATCAGGGACTGACCTGACAGATGAGCGCTATCTTCTCCACAGACAACCAGGCAGTTTATGTTCGAGTTTGCAAGCACATTTGTTATTATCTTTTCAATCCCGAAGTTTTCAGAAAAGCAGGTTCCGCAGATAGCATAATTTTTCAGGTTCCAGACCCGGTAGTCAGAGGCAAGTGTTACCACAGCTACGCTGGAATTGATATCTTCTACCACGAAGTCACCGGAAGTTACAGGCCATTCCATAATTTCTCTCCTGATCTAAAAAAGACGGCATTTCCTTCATTATCCTGAATATTAACTCATTATTCAGAACAATATTGTTTCTATGGCACTTACAGTATATATTTTCAGTGAATTGTAGTGTCACCTGTATAAGCTCAGTTGCCCTCAGAAGCGTCAGCTGACATTTTCCCGGCTGCAATTTCTGCCATTCTCTCTTTTTCTATTTTTACAAGCCTGAAGGAGAGGAAAACGACCACATATATAATCAAGGCTGCAATCAGGAAGGAAATCGCTCCGAACTGTGTGTAAAGCAGGCCGCCTGCCAGCAGGCCTATTATGCTTGCGAGGCTGCTCGCACTCATGGCAAAGCCCTGCACTGAACCCTGATATTTGTTTCCTGCTAACTTCGAGAGGATAGAAAGGATAGATGGCCACATAATCCCGTTTCCAAATGCAAAAAAGATGGCTGCCACATATATCAGGAAGAAATTTCCCGGAACTAGTAGCATAAACTGAAAGCCGAGGATGAAGCCACCTGCAACAACAAGAATTGATTCTCGATATCTTCTGGCGAGTCTTCCCAGAATCGGGCCCTGAACAAAGGCCATGAGGGCACTGATAACAGAAAAATAAATTCCGAGTTCGGCGGGGTTCCATTCAAGGGCTACAGCGGCAAAGATCGGAAATGCTGTATAGTAGATATTAAAACCCAGGAAAATGAGAAAATACAGCACTATCATAAAAGGGATATATTCAAGCTTGAAAATTTCACTGAAAGTTATCTTTTTCTCTCCCTCTACTTGATAACATTCTTTCTGTTCCTGCCCGAGCACCTTCCTTATACTTTCCGGCTCCGGATATTTTTCAATTGCACAGGGTTTTGAGTCAGGGAGAAGGAAAAGAACTACAAAAGTTCCTATCAATGAGATAAGGAGAGCTGCAGACACAGGAAGAAGTTCTCCATAGACGGTTGCTCCGAGGACACCTGCAAGAGCAGGGCCTACTACATATCCCAGGTTGGAAGCAACCGACATCCTGCCGTAATTTTTATTTCTGTCCTCTTCGGATGTCAGGTCAGCCAGGTATGCATTTGCCACAGATATGTTCCCACCTGTAGCCCCGTCAAGGGCTCTTGCAAAGAAAAGCGTAAACAGCGGAAGGGTAATTGTAAAGGTACCAAGCAGATATGAACTGACTTCAAATAAAGGAATTACCGGGAGAAAGAGAGCGACAAGAAAGATCACCCATGCAAGCAAAGTTCCAATCTGGCTCAACAACAAAATTTTTTTTCTTCCATAAAGGTCAGACCAGCGCCCAAGGATAGGGGCTCCTATAAGTTGAAAAGCAGGATAAGTGGAGGCCAGCAGGCCATAGATAAGAGCATTGCCCCCGTAGTCTGTTACCAGATAAACAAGAAAGGTTAGAATAACCCCAAATCCCAGGGTTCCTATGAATGTAATGGCATATAAGGGGAAAAGAGCTTTCCCATCAACAGATGAGGATTCTGAATCCCGAATCATCATTAGTAGTATGCTTATCTATACCTTATAATATTGCTTTTCGAAATTTTCGGGTTTCAAATATTGTTTACTGTAGAACATTGTATCAGAAAGTGGTAAAAAGCATTGGGTTTAAAATGCAAATAAAAACAAATTGCTGATCTTGTCGAAGTATTATCTCTAAAATGTCTTTTCTCTGAAAAATTGCTTTAATCTGACTTTTTATATCTAATGTGGGGATCTGAATAGAAACAGGGAGCAAGCCACCTCAGAATTTGTTTGTTCAGGAAATATTCTAGTCAAAAGCTGATTTTTAAATGCTTTATCTGTCATTTAAAGGCTGTTTAATAGGATTAAATAGTAATTGAACTGTTTTTTCATTTTATTTATTTTTCTAGCTGATTTTATAGATAAAATAAAGAAGAAAAAGATAATTTATATTTTGAAAGCCCTTCTGCTTTGCCAATTCCTTTTTTTGACTAATATGGAGGCTTTTATATAATTTTTTTAAATTTAAGGTTTCTATGATCTTTTATAAAGGTAAATAAAGTATTATCAAGTTTTAGAAACCTTGATGAAGAGCAATATCAGACTATTGGAAAAAGTATACTTATATTTTAATTTTACAAATATAGGATTCAGTCCCAGGTTGACTCTCAAATATAAGCAAAAGTAGGGAGCAATAAATGGGAAATTGAAGGATCTTTAAAGTTTGAAGGAATAAAAGATCTCTCTAAAAAATAAGAAGGAAAATTCGAAAAACGAGTAAAATGTCGGAATTAGAAAAATTGAACCGTAGGGAAGTTTAGTTTAGAAAAATTTCGATATCTGCATTCCTTCAATCCAGTGTCGGACTCTCTTCCGGGGCTGCTGCTGCAGAACTCGCTAACGAATTTGGTAAGAGCAGCTTATCTCATATCCCTGAACAGGGGTACTGTTTAAGGAAAAAGGTTGCTCGGCAACAGAAAGTACGGTTGCCGCATTTCTCTGTAACAATCAGACCTGCAGGTCAGAAACTTTACAGGATCTGCTGTGGGATGAAATCCCTTGATTCAACGGTATGAAGGCGGTGTCTGATGCCGAATTATCGGGACCCATGTTACACAGAAGAATTTTTCAGGCAACGCCTGCGGGCGGAAAAAGGTGTTGTCTGAAATATCTTTCTTATTTTTTAGGTGGCTGTTTTCAAGACAATATATCTTCGAATGCAATATCTCTTCTATTTCTGTAACTTTTTCAAAAAGACCCTCTAGAAATGCTCTTTATTCAGAGTAGCATTTGATTATATATGTCAGAAATATACTGGAAAAAAGTTCCCGGAGAAGATATACCTTCGAGTCTCGAATTATACCCTGTAATTTATGATTATCTAGAGGAAGGTTCTAATATTCTCGATATTGGGTGTGGTTTTGGAAAGATTAGCTTGAAGCTTGCTTCCCTCGGGTATTCGGTTACAGGGATAGACATAAATTCGGAGGCTATAAGCCTTTCAAAGGCAGCCGGAGAAAATCTTGTGCTGGATGAAAAGATGGCAGGAAAGGTTGAATTTGAAGTTGGAAGTGCTTCAGAACTCCCTTTTTCCGGGGAAACTTTCGATCTGGCAGTTATGCAGGCTTTTTTAACCTCTATTGCCGAAACACAGGAAAGAATCAAAATCATGAAAGAGGCCTGCAGAGTACTGAAACCTGGAGCTTACCTTTATATTGTAGAGTTTGGCCAGAACTGGCACCTTAAACTTTACAGGAATCGTTATCTTCAGGATTTTCCGCTAACAAAAGAGGAAGGATCTTTCCTTGTCAAGAACCCTGAAACAGGAGTTGTGGAATATACTGCTCACCATTTTTCTGAAAAAGAACTTGTCTTTCTGCTGTTAAATTGCGGGTTTGATATTGATTATTTCCGGGTTGAAGAACTCAAAACCCGGACTGGAAATATAATTTACGGCTTTGTCATAGTTGCCAAAAAACTCTGAGACCTTCAGATTTACCCTTTCAACCTGCTTCTCAGCATTTACTTTTAGCCTTTACTCTCAACTTGTTCTTTTAACCTATCCTTTCAGCCTTTCCACTCAACTATCTCAACCTGTTTTTCGCCTTACAATTCTCATTTCCTCTCAGTTTATTCTTTCTCTTATATTCAGGACATACATATTCGGGCTCGTCACGTTATTCTATCACTTAGGTGAAGTCCGACTACTCCTGCCATGACAAAGAACAAAGAAGCCATCTTCAGAGCATTGACCGGTTCTTTGAAAGAAAAAATTCCTATCAGGGTGATAAGAGCTGTTCCAAGCCCTGCCCATACCGCATATGCAATGCTTACATCTATTCCTTTAAGAGCGAGGGTAAAAAAGAAGAAACTGAAAGCATAAAAAATAAAAATCAAAATAGAAGGGAGTAATTTTGAAAAACCGTCTGAAAGCTTCATGCATGTGGTTCCACAGACTTCAAATGCAATTGCCAGTAAAAGCAGGTAATAATAATTCATAAATATATTATTTATTTCCTATCTATTAATCAGTTCTTTTTTATTAAAATCATTCTTAAAGCTTATTTTTATAGGGTTGTATATTATGCCCTATATCTCTATACATAATTGAAAAAAGACTGTAATGAAAATTTACATACACATTTACATACACATTTTCCAGCCAAAACAGCTGCTGAAAACCCATAATTTTTTTCTGCTTTTGTAAGTTTTTGTTCTTATATATCCTATACGTTCTAGATACCTTTATATAAGATAAGAACAGGCACATATTTGCAGTAAAAATAAAGAATCATATAATCTGTTATTAAAAACTCATTCCTGTTTTTAATAAAAGAATGTATAGGATCTTATTTTTATAGCAACTAGAGAATCCGCTATAAGCGGAGGTGAAGCAAAAGTGAGTTTTAATGACAGAGGAAATTCCTTCAGGGCAAGAGACAGCAACCGGGGAAGCAGAGACAACAACCGTGGTGGCTTTAGAGGTGGCAACAGCGGTCCTAGGGAACTGTATCCCGCAGTGTGTTCTGACTGTGGCGTTGAGACCCAGGTTCCATTCAAACCGGCTGAAGGAAGACCGGTTTACTGCAGGGATTGTCTACCAAAACACCGGAAGTTCTAATTCGAAATTCTACATATTTGATTTTTAACTATTATCATGGAAGCCTTCTGGAAACAGGGTTTCCAAATCTACTTTATTCTCATGTCTAATCTGCTGGTACAGGATATCTCTTTTGAGGAAGGTCCTTTTACACCTTTTGGTTGGGTGGATCAATTATATATATCATAAAAAAGATTTTTACTAATTGTAAAAATAGTAAGACATAATCTGTTATTAAAAACTCATGTCTGTTTTTAAATAATAAATTATTTCTTATCATATTTTTATGAAACCTGTATCCGCTATAAGCGGAGGTGAAAAGAAAATGGGTTTTAATGACAGAGGGAGTTCCTCCAGGGGAAGAGATAACAACCGGGGAAGCAGAGATGGCAGATCTGGCGGTTTCAGAGGCAGCAACAGCGGCCCAAGAGAAATGCACAAGGTCATCTGTTCTGACTGCGGTGTTGAGACCGAAGTTCCGTTTAAGCCAACAGAAGGAAGACCTGTGTACTGTAGAGAATGTCTTCCTAACCACAGAAAATTCTAAATTTATATTATTTACTGAAAGTGTTGTTTAGCTTACTGTATCAACACTTATTCCACTTTTTGTTCAATGTTTTTTGCCTTATATGCAGGTGAAGGGCATCGACATCTTATATATTCATGTTTGTTTGTTTATGTCTTTATTATGAAGTTAGCTCATGTATTTATTAATTCATTAATTCAATTTCAGTTAATATTTATTTAGAAATGAATAGAATTTTCTAATCATTTACAGTAAACTCTCAGTTCACTAATCTGTAGTTCACTAATCTGTAGTTCACTAATCTGTAGTTCACTAATCTGTAGTTCACTAATCTGTAATTCACTAATCTGTAATTGACTGAGAAGGCTTTCGGAGAGGAAAATTTTCCAGAACTCTGGATTTTCATAAGTTCCGAAAGTTTAGAGGTCTTTAATTCCTATCAGTTTATGAACCTTTAAACCAAAACCTTAAAGCAATTAATGAATGCAGAAATTCAAAAATTTAGATCGGATAAACGAATGAAATGAAATAATTCAAAATAATGATATCATGAGGAATAAACCTGGCAAACTATAGAAGCAATATGAGAAAGAAAAAAGCAGGGACTGGAAATACAGCACCATCTGCACAGGAAGTAACAAGAGTGCGTACACCGCGGAAAGAAAATAATGAAGTTCTTGCAACGGTAGGAAGCCTTTTAGGCTCAAAAAGAGTAAATTTACAGTGCATGGATGGCATTGTCCGCATGGGGCGAATTCCGGGTTCAAAGAACAAGAAAATGTGGATCCATGAGGGAGATGTAGTAATTGTCACTCCATGGGAAATTCAAGATTCTAAAGCCGACGTTATCTGGAAATACACAAGGCCTCAAATAGAATGGCTTGAGCGTAAAGGCTACCTGAAGTGAGTCTCTTAACTGTAAGAGCACCTTTATATATAATTAAAACTAAAATTTTCCTGTTAACTTCAAACTAAAATTTTCCTGTTAACATTTTATTGTTCTGTTAACAACTTATCGTTTTGTTAATATTGAGCTCATCCCAAAACTTGATTTAACCTCATTATTGATGCTAACACCCAAAATCCCAATATGATACTTTTTTGATATGTATCTGTGGAAATAATTTCTTGCAGGACTCTATCGGCTAAAAAGTCTCTCTACTGTACTTTTTCTGAACTCATCCCAATCTATCTTATAGTCTTCCCCTCTTCTTTTACTTCCTTAAGTCTGAACGACGCCTGTCTGTATGTTGTTTATGTGGAAGAGGATAACGTTCTATGGATTTCCATAGAACGTCACAAATGTCACAAAGACCATAAAAATAAATTTATAATTTCAACTATAATTTTAGTTTTGGGACAGGTTCATAGAGAAAGCCGTTTATTAAAGAGAAATTTACGTTTTAGAATTTACACGTAA
>CAZLNG010000048.1:0-28033 GCA_964560735.1 uncultured Methanosarcinales archaeon
ATAGACATTGAAACTCCCTCCACTCTTTTATGTTATCTGTTCATCTAATTTTCATGCATTTTTTAGATTACATCTAATTTTAGACGATTTGGTTATTTGAAGCCGATATTTACACAAAGGCCTGAAAACCCTTTGAAGAAACTAACAACGTTGAAGAAAATCATTTTATTCCACCTTACTTAGTATTTTTTTCGTGTTCTTCTACGTTTTTCGATCCACATCTTTGTTTTTCTTTTTTGAAAATACATCTTGATTGAAAATACACTAATGGATGTTTTAAACATCCCTTTTTCGATACCCCCAATCAATCTGTAGCACTCTGGCAAATATCTTATAATAAACAGGAGTTAACCGTCCGTTTTGACCCCATAAAGTCTTACTTTTACTCGCCTGTGAGTAGATGTAACTATATATATTAAATTATATAAGCTCTAGAGAATTAATTATACTTACAAATAGTAGTCTTTAAAATTATTAGAAAATTATCTAAAACATAAGATATATTTTTTAGAATACATTTCTTTTTCAGCCAATTTAGAGAACCGATAATTGAGTTTAACGGATAATTAAGCATTATAAAATGTTTAATTAACAAATATAGCAGAACTTAAGCTTATTTTCAAATAAAACTCTTGATTATGAGTTAAATTCATCTATTGACATTTTTTCTTGACTACCTGAACTTATCCTTATGAAAGGCCTTACTATTAAGAGGCCCTTTCTTTTTCAACAAAAGTCCAAATTTTTTAACTAATATTTTGTAGATTTCCGTTTTTTTCTTTAAATTTATTTTTAAATCAAATACTTTAAGGTGAAATTGTCAGATATCGAAAAAATAGTTGAAAATTTTAATTCTTTTTCTTTGAAGTGGCTCAGGATAATTTACTATTTTGTAATTCTATAAATAGCTTTAACAAAGCCAGTTGATTGAAAAAATTAGATAAGTATCTTTGTCTTAATTTTCAACATATTAATAGTATTCTTATCGAGACTGTTTTCTCTTAAGAATTTATCCTGTTTTTTTGTTTTTGATATTGAAGATCCAGCAAAAAGAATGAGGTTTGGCTTATAGAGTAAAAATATTACAAATAGTTATCTCTCTTAAATCGGTTACTTTTTTGAGAATATGAGACATTAATCGGGTTCTGGAGGAATATTTTGAAACTAGAAAATTCCTTATTTTGAAAAATGGCTTCTGTATTTTTACGTAGATAGTTTCAACCCTTAAAACTGATTAAGATTATTGTTCCACAAAGCACTAAATTCGATGCAAAAAAGGCTTCCAAGCAAGAATCATAAAAATAAAGCCTAGTCGTCATCTAATTCGAAAATAAATAGATTGAAAAACATAAATAGATCTTGAAAAGACGACTAGTGATATTGAATATATTCATTCTGAGTAGACAATTTTATATATAACTATTAGTTATTACCAGGATCTGTAAGTCCACTTCTCGATCAATACCCACATCTCTATCCTAGTATAGGAAAAACATCCTCGCATTTAACTCCCTCTACATATGAGCCATCTATTTTTAAAATAGTTTATATACTCTCGTACTCCTACATTTTTCAGAAAAAATTGCTTATTTTGAAGTCGTGCACGTAAATATCTTTTATTAGACTTCCAATATTTTTATTAAATTTTTTTCCAAATTTATTCAAATTTGCCGTTGAATTATAACTATTAGATTGTTGAGACCAACGCTTCTGGATCCTAACAAGAATAACATATTGTTATATTATCCTAAAATATATAAAGTAAACATAATATATTAGTCTTAATATAGATAGTTATATATGTAGTGTATTATATACTTATAAAAATAAATTATCCTTAGCAATCTTGCACCTCGTAGCTTGAAGGTTTTAACTTGTTAATATCAAATAAGTTTAAAGTCTTCAATTTAGCTTCTATGAAAGGTATTAGAACCCTAATTTGAGAGATTCTGCTAATTAGTACAGTAGATCTTACAAAAAAACACATTTCATCGAAACATTATCTTTAGGTAAAATGAAAAATGTCAAAAATCAATAAACAATATATAAATTTGATTTTATGAATAAAACAGAAACATGAAGCCAATTATACATTACAAAATGTATGCTTCTATCAAATTTGGGTTAGAATATAAAAAAAGAAATTAAAACACAGACAACCAATAAATTGTCTATAATTTTCCTTTCCAGAAACCTTAACTCACATTTCCAGCATTTATAAAATCTTTTTTATAGTTAATTCAGAAAAATCTCAAAATGAAAATGGATTTAATAATAAATTAATATAATATTACAAAATTAAGTTTTTATTTTACTCTGTTGTCTATTCAAGATTCAATAAAAACACATTTTTCTTGAAAACTGATTTTTGGATGTTTTCATTAAGAATTAGCTCTTTTTAGCTTAATTTTTAAAAAATAAACGTCCCATAATTTTTATTACCACTCTCATATCCAGAAGGACAATCTACAAAAACTAAGAGAGCATAGATTAAAATGGATTTTCTTACAATAAAAAGAAGTGAAAACAATTGAGATTATTCAATGTAATTTTTTCTCATAATATATCAATAATATCGGGGGGATATGAATATAGCTAAAAATAGTTTACCTGATGATGGATTTCCGGCAATCGAAATTTCCAATGTAAAGAAAAGTTATCTGATGGGTAGTCTGGAAGTCCCGGTTCTCTCAGAAATTAACCTGAGAATAGAAAGAGGAGAATTTCTAGCTATTATGGGCCCATCAGGCTCTGGAAAAAGTACTCTTGTCAACCTCATAGGCTGCCTTGACAGGCCTACTGAAGGGAAGGTATTGATAAGAGGGAGAGATCTTCAAAGTATGTCAGATGAAGAACTTGCTCGTTTAAGGGGACTTGAAATAGGCTTTGTTTTTCAGACTTTTAATCTTATTCCACGACTGACAGCTTTTGAAAACGTTTTACTTCCTACTTTTGCTAATTCGAAAATAAGCGTAGAACCGCAAAAGCGGGCAAAAGAACTTCTGGAAATTATGGGATTAAAGGATCGTATGAATCATAGGCCAGGAGAACTTTCAGGGGGTCAATCTCAGAGAGTCTCAATAGCAAGGGCACTTATAAACGACCCTGCAATCATTCTTGCGGACGAACCAACTGGAAATCTTGACTCAAAAACAGGAATCGAAATACTTCAAATATTTATGGATTTGAACAGGGAAGGAAAAACAGTAATAATAGTTACACACGACTCTGAAATTGCAAAATATGCTGATAGAGTTGTTCTAGTAAAGGACGGAATAATTCAATACAATTAAAGGTGAGGTCATATGGTAATAATTAAAAAGAATAAAATTGCGACTTTTTTTTCATTGCTTATGGTATTTTCTATTTTTACAACTCCTGCTTTTGCAGCTGTTGAAAGTGCTAATCTTAAAGTTACAATTATTGAAACAAATCCCTATCCTGCAAAAATAGGGGAATACCTGAACCTTACTCTGCAGGTGGAAAATGTTGGAGGGGATAAGGCTGAAAATGTTGATATCGAAATTATACCGCAATATCCTTTTTCTCTTGATTCCGGAGTCAGCCCACTGAAGAATATCGGGGTTCTTAACCCAGGCAGGACTGCAACAGAGGAATTTTACCTTTTTGTTGATAAAAATGCCCAGAAAGGAATACGTACTCTTGATATCAGAACAAGAGCCAGTAAAGACAGTCCCTGGAGTAAGAAAAGCTTTGACATAAGAATAGGTACTCAAACATTCAATAGTAAAGGTACAGTTGAACTTGAGAAGGTTGTTTCCGAACCCAGCATCTTCATGCCTGGAGATAAAGGTACAGTTACAGTAACTCTGAAGAACACGGCAACCACTCCAACGGTAACTATTGATGAGAGTGACTATGATACCAATGCCAGAATTCAGTCTGCTGTCTTAAAGCCTTTATCTGACGGAATTACAGTTCTTGACTCCCCATATGAAGAAATGGGTATCCTGGGGCCGGGAGATAGTATAGAACTAACTTTCAATGTGAGGGTTTCTGAGGATGCTATAGATGAGACTCACAACCTTGAACTTTCAATAGAGGGCAATTCCTTCGATTATAATAGTAAGAAAAGTATTCCTCTTAAAGTGGATGCTTCAAACATCAAGGTGATTCCTTCAAAGGCACTTGAACTTGCCGCTGGAAAATCCACTATCGAATTTGATGTTGCAAACACCCATCCTAATGAGCTTAATTCAGTTAGTATAAAACCTGAAGCAGAAGGAGTGAAATTCTATCCTGCAGAATACTTCATAGGCCCGATGGATCCAGACGAACTTTTTACCGTTGAGTTTGACGCAGTTGCAGACAATTCAGCAATTGTCAGTAAGAAAAATTCAGAAAAAACAAACATGACCCTTACTGCAAACTATAATAATGGAATTAACAGACATGCAAATATTATCGGGAACTTAACCCTTGAAAACAGTTCCGATCCCTCTGAATCAGGTTCAAAAGCCATGATTGCAGGTGGATTAATTGTTCTTTTCATTCCTGCAGTTCTTTTATATTACAGAAGAAAAAAACAATTATGTAAAAAATAACTTACATCATATTTGTGGGGTAAAATATGATAAAATTTGCTCAAGCAACTCGTATTGCTTCGGGGAGTATAGGAAGTTCAAAGCTCAGGTCTGCGCTCACCACACTGGGAATAGTAATTGGCATAGCTGCAGTAGTTATTAATGCATCTCTTGGTGCCAGCTTTAATCAGTTTTTTACTGATGAAATTTCTTCTGTTGGCTCAAACTTCATAATTGCATACAGCAACCAGCCCAATATATTTTACGAAGATGAACTCACAATAATTGAAAACACCGCAGGAATTTCGGGGATTTCTCCTCGAAAAATAGTGGCTGGAGAAATCAGCTACCTTTCAGATACCAAAAATGTGAACGTTATAGGTGTAAAAGAGGATTTTCAGAAGATTCAGGGTTTACAGATGGAAGACGGAGGCTTTCTATCTGACAAGGATAGGTATTCCGCTGTGCTTGGGTATGACCTTGCAAACGAAGATTTTGGAAGAAAAATCTCTGACAGAAGCACTGTAGAAATTAATTTTAGACAAGAAGACGGCACTCTTGTGACTAAAAGCTTTAAAATAAAAGGGATTCTGCGAGATTCCAAACCTACTGTTGTTAGTGAAGATAGTGATTATGATTCAGCAGTCTTTATTCCGATTTCTGCCTTAAATCAGATGACTGGAGAAAAGGACTACGGAGCTTTCCTTGCCATGACAGATGACTCTGAGAACATCCGTAAGATTTCGGATGATGTAGACTCCCGGCTTGCCCGGAATTTTGGAATTCCCGAGAGAGATATTAAAGATGAGAGCTCGAAGCCCTATACCATATTCAACCAGGCAGAAGTTCTCGAAGAGACCGGGCAGTTAGGACGCGCTTTAAGCTCTTTTTTGCTTGCTGTTGCTTTAATTTCGCTATTGGTGGGTTCGATAGGGATCATGAACATCATGCTCGTAACAGTTACAGAAAGAACACGAGAGATTGGAATAATGAAATCCGTAGGTTACAACAACTCTAATATCCTTTCTCTTTTCCTGTTAGAGTCTGTGATGGTTAGTTTTTTTGGGGGAGTTGTAGGAACTACAATTGGTGGTTTGGGAGCCTATATCCTTGAAAGTGCTCTGAAACTTCCTCCTGTTTTTCCGATCAAATTGATTGAAATAGGGGTTATGGTTTCGATTCTTGTGGGTGTAACTGCTGGATTATATCCTGCAAAAAAGGCGGCAGCTATGAATCCAGTGGATGCTTTAAGGTATGAATGAATCTATCAGGCAGATTCTGCCTGACAATCATATCCTTTATTTTTTCTATTACTTTCTATTTAATAACCTGGTTAAGTATTCATTAGTACAGATTAGTACAGAATATTTTAGAAATAATTTATTGGTTACTACTATACGACTGTCGTCGCAAAATAAAAAGAATAGCATGAGAAACTACTAGAAAATAAAGTATTTTTGCCATCGTGCTGGCAATCATCATGTTGGAAAAAAGTATGTGATTACCAATCTAACTTCATAGATTACCCCATCCCTATCTCGTGTAGAGTACACAGTGAAATGTCGTATAAAATATATTACAAGAATTTAGAATCGTTCAATATTTGATCATTGACGCGACACTAGTCTAAAAGAGTATAATGGAGCTTCTTGAGGAAACTAATATTTGGTGAAAACAAATAAAGATACAGGAGATGTTTTGACAGAAGAAGTACAACAGAGTAAAGATTTCGAAATTAAAAACTTAAAGGATAAAAGTCAGAACATTCTATACTGTACGGGTAATTCAGACACAGATCGATTAATTCTAATATAAAAACAGAGGAGTAGATATGGAAATTGAAACACCCATTGACAAAGTTTCTGCTCCCAGAGACTCTGCTTTGGAGATGGAAACCAAAAATCCAAGATCTGAGGAGGGAATGGCTCAAAAAGGAAGCCAATTTGCTTCAGATGAAGTTCCAAAAGAAGAGCCTCTTGAATGTGAGTTGCGCCGTTCCAGAAGTTTGCATAGCGAATCGGATGAAAATAATAAAACAAAAATTCCGGTTATTCAGGTTATTAATGTCAAAAAGAGTTATACTCTTGGGGAAGTGGAGGTTCCGATTCTTAGCGACATTAACCTGGAAATTTTCGAGGGAGAATTTCTTGCCATCATGGGACCCTCTGGCTCTGGGAAGAGCACACTTATGAATCTAATAGGTTTTCTTGACAGGCCTACCGAAGGTAAAATTATGGTGAAAGGTCTTGATATCAATGAGTTGTCTGACAAGGAAGTCGCAAAGCTCAGAGGGTTAGAAATAGGTTTTGTGTTCCAGACATTCAATCTGATTCCAAGGCTTACCGCTCTCGAGAACGTTGAACTTCCCACCTATGCTAATGTTCGGAATGGAGTTGATCCACACAAAAGGGCAAAAGAACTTCTCAAACTTGTTGGACTGGAAGACCGTATGCATCATAAGCCAGGTGAGCTTTCAGGAGGACAATCTCAAAGGGTTGCAATTGCCAGAGCTCTCGTCAACGATCCTGCAATCCTCCTGGCAGATGAACCAACTGGAAATCTTGACTCAAAAACAGGATGTGAAATCCTGAATATGTTCACAAAACTTAATGAAGATGGCAGAACCATTGTAATGATTACCCACGACCCTGATATTGCGAAATACGCTGACAGGATAGTGCTCGTAAAAGATGGAATCATAAAGGATACTAGTTAAAGTTCAATCTTTAAGCTAATCAAGGTGAACCTATAATGGCAATAATGAAAAACCAAATTATCCCTTTTGTGCTGTCTTTACTCTTGATTTTCTCTATTATTGCGACTCCTGCTTCTGCAGCCGTAGGAAGTGCAAACCTTAAAGTTACAATAGTCGAGACAAACCCTTATCCTGCAAAAATAGGAGAATACCTGAACCTTACGCTGCAGGTGGAAAATGTTGGGGGAGATAAGGCTGAAAATGTTGATATCGAAATTGTACCTCAATATCCTTTTTCTCTTGATTCCGGAGTCAGTCCAGTGAAGAACATCGGAGCCCTCAACCCGGGAAGGACTGCAACAGAGGAATTTTACCTTTTCGTGGATAAAAACGCCCAGAAAGGAACTCGTACTCTTGATGTCAGAACAAGAGCCAGTAAAGACAGTCCCTGGAGCAAGAAAAGCTTTGACATAAGGATAGGCACTCAAACTTACGACAGCAAAGGTACAGTTGGACTTGATGAAGTTGTTTCAGATCCAAAAGTTTTCATGCCCGGAGATAAAGGTACAGTCACTGTAATTCTAAAGAACACTGCAACTACACCAACTGTTACTATTGATGGAAGTGACTATGACACAAATGCCAGAATCCAGTCTGCGGTCTTAAAGCCCTTATCTGAAGGAATTACAGTTCTTGACTCCCCATATGAAGAAATGGGTATCCTGGGACCTGGAGATAGTATAAAATTAACTTTCAATGTTAAGGTTTCTGAAGATAGTCTGGATGGAACACATAACCTTGAACTTGTAGTAGAGGGTAATTCCTTCGATTACAGCAGCAAAAAAAATATTCCTATTAAAGTGGATTCTTCAAACATCAAGGTGATTCCTTCAAAATCACTTGAACTGGTAAACAGTGCATCTACTATTGAGTTTGATGTAGCAAACGCCCATCCAAACGAGCTTAACTCAGTAAGCATAAAACCTGAGGCTGAAGGAGTGAAGTTCTACCCTGCAGAATATTTCATAGGCCCAATGGACCCAGATGAGCTTTTTACAATCGAATTCGATGCAGTTGCAGACAACTCCTCAGATACTAATCGGGACGACTCTGAACCTATAAATCTAACACTCTCAGCAACTTACAGCAATGGAATCAATAGGCATGAAAATACGGTAAGCAATATGTATATTCAGCCTGTCGAAGGAAATAAGGAGGGAAATTCTGGAATGGTCATTCCGGGTATCCTGCTCATCGGGGCTGTCGTTGCAGGTGTTCTTATCTACAAAAAGAAAATAAAAAGTAAGAAGTAAATTTTCCCGCGAATAAAATATAATAGAGGTAAAATTCAAAAGCTTAGCTGGTTGTGGAGTCCAGATGTATCCTGAAAAAAACAGAATATGGCTTTGTTGACCTCACTCCGCTACTTTCTGATGAGGTTGCAGCGGGTACTACCGTTGCAACCTTAGCTATTATTTCAGTGAAAAAAAATGCTTCTGCCCGCGCATTTTATTGCTTCTACAAGGGCACTTTAAAAATGATTTTTTACATCATCTCTGATGGATGACTTTTTAGTTTATAGGAAGGGTGAAGGTAAATGTACTCCCCTTTCCTACTTCTGAATTTACCCAGATTTTTCCTCCGTGGAGGTCTATAAAGTTTTTGACGATATATAACCCAAGTCCAGCACCCCCGTATCCTCTTGATGCTGAAGAGTCAGCCTGGGTAAAGGGCATAAATATTTTTTCGTAATCCTCTTTTGACAATCCTATCCCATTATCCGCAACCTTTACTTCAAGCATTCCCTCTTTTTGAGAAGCACTAAGAGTAACTTTCCCCTTTTCGGAAGTGAATTTTATGGCATTACTCATTAGATTATAGAGAATCTGCCTCAATTTTATCCGATCTGCCTTGACATTTTCAAGAGAAGGGTCGACTTTCAGATCTATAGCAATTTTCTTATTTGAAGCCGAAGAGAAGAGACTCATTCTCACCTCTCCAATAAGACTGATAATGTCTACATCTTCATAATTTAGATTTCTTTCACCGGTTTCGAGCCTTGAGATATCAAGCAGATTATTAATAATTTCGAGAAGGTTTTTCCCGCTGATAAGAATATTATTGACGTATTTTGATTGTCTGGTGTTTAGAGGGCCGAAAGCCCCTTCCAGCAACAGATCGGAAAAACCTATAACTGAATTGAGAGGAGTCCTGAGTTCATGGCTCATATTCATAATGAAACCGTTTTTGGCCCTGTTTGTGGCTTCTAAATCCTTTTTCGCTTTGAGAAGAATATTCTCAAGTTCATTTTGCCCTTCCAATTGTTTTAAATATTTCCATTTCCTGTTTCTTTTGATAAAAAAGCCGTTTTCTTCCATCAGATCAAGCAGTGTACTCCCTGAAAGTTCCTCAAGAGGCACAGTACAGAGGAAAGTTAGATTTTTACCTTCTTCTAAAACAATATTTTCAACAGTCTTTCTGCATGTTCCAAGATTAGTTTTAAGAGAGATCCCTGATTTATGAAGATCGTAATTAGTTCTGAATCCTGTAAATTCTTTGGAAAGGGCTTCACCATACCCATTTTCTAAAAGGTTATTTACTACTAATGCGAGAGAGGGAGTATTTTCTGAAAGGGATTCGGCTGAGAGAGTTTCGAACTGAGAAGGAACTAGACTATGCTCGATATCTAGCCCTGCCTTTTTAAGTCCATCTTTTGCTTTTTCAGCTGCCAGTTCATCTGGGGAAACCCATAAACAATACTCTCCCTTTTCAACTCCTTGTTTAAAATAGATAATCAGTAATTCTGTCAATTCATCGATATCTTTGTACACGGCAGAGATCTGGGGGCTCTGCGGAATACTTGAAAAAAATCCGGGGTCTTCGTCAGTATTTTTTCTCAAAATCTTTCCCCCTCCATGTGTTTACAATAAGTGCGTTTTCAATATAAACAACCGGGTTTCATACATAGGTTTGCGCTTTTTCTATGATATAATCACCAGCATATATAAGAAATATGCTAATTTATACTGTTTGCTCATCGAATTAAATTTCGACACATTAATTTGACAAATTCTCGAAGATGAATATTTTAACCCGAAGAAAAGATAAAATTCTTCGTAACTATTATCTTTTCTACCGATTTCTGAAAACTATTCTTAAAATTCGTTAGACATGAGACAATAACATAAGTTTCGTAATTTATTTTAATCGTTATTTATTATATGCTTGATGTTAATATATGTTAGGGTTTCAGAAAAACTTATGGACTTCATTTTAAGATTACACTGCTTTAAACTGGGAATTGGGGTTGTATACTCGCATAAAACTTCATACAGAATAGGAACGTCAAGGTAGAAAATTAGAGGATTTCATGCTAAAAGTAGGGCAAGCTATCCGGATATCGCTTGGAAGCATAGGGAGCTCAAAGCTTCGCTCCAGCCTGACAACTCTTGGAATTATCATAGGAATAGCAGCGGTAGTTGCAAATTTTTCTCTGGGAGAAAGCTTTAATACCTATTTTGAAGACGAGATCAATGCTCAGGGTTCTAATTTCATTATTGTATACAGCAAGGAGCCAAATCTTTTCTATACTAATGAACTGCAAATTGTAGACAAAACCCCGGGAGTTGCCGGAGTCTCCCCAATAAAACAACAGTTGGGTCTTGTAACTTACTTTTCTCAGAGTAAAAATATAGATATTGTAGGAGTTACAGGGGATTATAAGGACACCGCCAATATAATTATGCAAAAGGGGAGTTTTATAAGCGACCAGGATGCTTTTTCCGCAGCTATAGGATCAACGGTGGCCAATGAGAAATTCAAGAGAAATATTTCTACTCGAAGTTCGATAGACATAACCTTGCGTCTCGAGGGAAACAGGACTGTGACCCGAACCTTCAAAGTGAAAGGCATTATTGAAAGTCTGAATGTCTCTTTCGCAGGTGGAGGAATAGACAGGGATGTAAGTATCTTTATCCCCGTTTCAACCATGAACCAGATGCTTGAAGAAGATGATTTTTCAGCACTTTTTGCTATGTCTGATAATATAGAAGATGTGGAGACCGTCTCAGACGAAGTAGACAAGCGGCTTGCCCGGAATTTTGGAGTTTCATCAAGAGACATCGGCGATGAAGATGCAAAGCCCTACAGAATTTTCAATCAGGCAGATGTCCTTGAACAAACAAATAAGCTTGCTGATTCTCTAAGGAATTTCCTGGTTGCTGTGGCTCTGATTTCCTTGCTTGTGGGATCCATAGGTATAATGAATATAATGCTTGTGACTGTAACCGAACGCACCAGAGAAATCGGAATTATGAAAGCTCTTGGATACTCAAGTGTTGATGTCCTCATGCTCTTTTTGGTCGAATCGGTTATTATCAGCCTTATTGGAGGTCTCCTGGGAATATTTGTGGGAATAGGAGGAGCTTATGCTATCACAGGAGCTCTAAACCTTCCTTTCCTTTATCCACCACTCGTCTTTGAAGCGGGATTCCTTGTTGCATTAATAGTAGGAGTAACGGCAGGAGTTTACCCTGCAAGCAAGGCGGCAAAACTAGTACCTGTAGAGGCTTTGAGATATGAATGAGGTTTTCTGGATTTTTCCAGTAATTTTTGAAATATTGAACTTATCTTAAATCCGTAGGACATTTATACCCATGGAAATTATAAATAAATCATATAGTTTTGTTGGCCAATAGTTGTTTCAACCTGAAGATTAAAAAATTCATTTGAATGGTCAGTTTTTGTGGGGACAGGAGGATAAGTATATGAAAATAACAGTGTTCAGCGGGAGTCATAAGGGAAGAGAAGGAAACACTCTTATCATGGTCGAAGAATTTCTTAAAGGAGCAGAGGAAGCCGGGGCAGAAACCGAGAATATTATTCTTGCTGAAAAGAATATCATGTACTGCAAAGGAAAGTTTGAGTGCTGGCTTAAAACGCCTGGAAAATGCACTATTCGTGATGATATGGACGATCTGCTTCTCACTTTTATGAACTCTGATGTGGCAGTTTTTGCATGTCCCGTGTACTTTGATAACATTCCTGCGATACTAAAAAATTTCATAGATAGGCTTACTCCTGTCCTTTTGCCTCACTTCGAAGAGGATGAGAAGGGGGAGTACAGGCATGCAAAACGCTATGAGAAATATCCAAAACTCATTGTAATTTCTAATGCCGGCCTACCCGGTCAGACGAATTTTGAGGTCGAAAGCCTTTTTTTCAGGAGGCTTGCAAGAACTTTTCATACAGAACTTATTGCCGAAATCTACCGAGGAGAAGGAGAAATTTTCAGGGGCAAGAATAATATCATGCTGAAACCTCTTCTTGGAAAATACAAAAAACTGCTCAAACATGCCGGAAAAGAAATAGTTGAAAACCAAACTCTCTCGGAAAAAACAATTAAGGAACTCGAAAAATCAATCGTTCCCCCTAGCCTGTACATCAAATTCGGAAACGAAGAATGGGACAGGCTCTCCATAGAAGATAGGGTTGATTAAAAGATATGTAAAAAATAGAAAAACTTCACGAGATTGAGGACCAGTGTTAAAATAAATATGTGAGAGACGATCAGATCTCTAAACCCAAAGATCTAAACCGAGAAAGTTCTCTCACAAATTAAACAGAAAAACTGAGTTAATCATCCTAATTTTCCTGTTATTTAATTAGCGTCTTTTAAATAATTTCTGTTTCTCCTTCCACAAGGTCTTCGAGACTGTGTTCCATATAAGGAGCATTACTTCTGTTAATCAATTCCTGGCAGACTTCAACCGGCTTTCCGTCCATAATTAGTTCTCCGTTTTCTATCAGTAGAGCTCTATGGGCAACTTCCTTGACGAAATCCATGTGGTGGCTCACAAGCACAATTGTCGTGCCAAAATGCTCATTTATTCTTTTTAAAGAGTTTGTGACGTCCCTGAGAGTTACCGGATCAAGGTCTCCAAATGGTTCATCAAGCATGAGATATTTAGGGGAAGTTGCAAGACTCAGAGCAATAAAAGCCCTAACGTGCTCACCTCCACTGATCTGATAAGGAGTTTTATCAAGAACTTCCATGGGCAGGTCAAGGGCTTCAAATACTGGTTTTGCGTAGACATCTACATCAGTCACAGGAATTGTGGGAAAGAGATCGAAATAAATAGTGTCGCTTAGGTTCAACTCCCTCAATGCTGTTGCCTTTTCCTCTTCAGGCATGTCCGGCAATCTATATATAGTATCAAGAGTTTCGTCTGAGAGCCCCATTTCTCGGGCTTTATTCCTTGCGTATTCGATTGCACCTTTCTTTTTCATACTTAACCTGAATCGAATCTGATCCCTTACAGTGGAATTTACTGACATGGAGAATTCCTGATTCATTATGCTCATAATTCTCCGAAGTTCCATTCGCTTCTCGCTGTACTCAGTGACGTCTACCCAGTCTCCATTACAGAGATACTCTACAGTCCCACTTTTAGGTTTAACAAGTCCTTCCATAAGCTTCATTATTGTTGTTTTTCCAGCTCCTGAAGAGCCTATGAAAGCCAAAATCTCTCCTCTGTAAATATTGAGAGAGAAATCTTTTATGTTAAGAACTTCACCCATTCGGATAAGTGAATAACGTTTCGAAATTTCCTTTACCTTAACACAGATTTCTTTATGGTCAGGTTCAGTCAACTCTTCCCTTGGCTTCATATCTTTAAGAAAGTTTTTAAGTACCCAGGAAGGTTCTCCTTCGGCAGCTATTTTCCCCTGTTCAAGGAAAATCAACCTGTCTGCAAGATAAGCGTGAATTTCCGGAAGATGAGAAACTACTATAATTGGGATATTCAATTTCTCTTTCAGGCTTTTTATTACATCCAGTACTTCCTGCTTGGTATCTGGCCCTGTCATCGTAACAGGCTCATCTAGAAGAAGGACTTTGGGCTTTGCAGCAAGTTGCCTTGCCATTACCACCCTCTGCTTTTCCCCCCCGCTCAAGAGGTTTGTGGAATGAAGAGCTTTATGTTCCAAACCCACAAGTTTTAGATACTCCATTGCTTCATCAAAGAGTTCATCGTACTCATGATTATCATTATGTGGGAGGGCCTCATGCCCTATTCTAAGGTAATTTAACTTTCGTATTATATTTTCAATTGCAGGCCCATTCCATAGCCCGAAATTCCGCTGGAGGTGTATTGCAGTTACGCTTTTCAGGAACTTTTCTCCTTCAAACCCGGAATCCGGGGTTACAATTTCTCCATCTACTTCCACGGTTCCTTCATTGAAGGGTTCAACTCCCCGGATAATGCGAAGAAGCGTAGATTTTCCGCTTCCACTTCGGCCTGTAATCCCGAGGATTTCTCCGTCCTCCACCGTGAGGCTGATATGGTCCAATATTCTTATGTTTTCGGAACGCACCTCATAATCTTTTACCAGGTTGGAAATCTTGAGCATAATCATACCTCTTAGCGTTGATTGCAAGTTGACACTGGATCTCTTATGGACTTTGCAGATTCGATATTCTTTCTTTCATGAAAAATTTGTCTGTTTTTAATCGCTGCATATTCCAGATCCATTAACCTTTATTAGAATATGATACTAAAATAGGAAGCCAGTATTTTCCTTTAAAACTATTTATTACAATCGGCTGCCTGTAAATTACTACCTGAACAGTTTACAAAGATAAATATAGAGATAGTTTCTAAAATAAAAAGATTGGGTAATGAAAAACTTGACAGAACATACTACTATTAGAGAATGGACAAATTCCTTTAAATTATACGTAATTCTTTTCAATTTTAAACTGATTTCTTCCCATGAATGTGTTTTGAGTCCTTTAAAGAAAAAACCTAAATCAGAGTCCTTCTCTTTCAATTATTAAATATGCCACATGCTTTGCATCTGTAAATGGGAAATCTTTTTCAGTAATAAGGCTTCTTGCTTCTGCTGTAGTGATTCAACATCCCCTATTCTACATGTGTGGTGTCCAGTCCCTCAGGTAAGGCAGCAATCAGCTATTCCATTGTGTTGATTGGAAACCTGGCATTTTCAAGTATTTCAATGATTTCTTCATAGACTTCTTCCCTGACGTTAATTTTTCCTCTTATCGATTTTCTCTTGCAGTTTTATTATTGGTATTACAAGAAAGCATTGTATCATAATCATATTTGTATACCATTGTTACGTTATCTTTATCCTCTGAGTTTTTTGTCTACCTGTAAACGAAAAAGTTTCCCGGAGTAAACAGGACTTGAGCTCTTGAAAAGGAAACGCCAGAAAATAAATGGTGAAAAAGAATAGTTGAATTAAATAAACTTACTTCTAATCTGAAAAGCAGGTAGCATATCCTGAGATTGTCTATCAGGAAATTATCTTTTTATAGATGATACAAGTTCGGCTACTTTTGCAGTGACGTCCTTTACTTCTTCAACAATCGTGCCTGTTACGATCATATCCGCACCTGCAAAAGTACAGAGTTTTGCAGTTTCTGCGTCTCTGATCCCACCGCCAACAATGAGTTTGTTATCCCCGAGTACATGCTTAACAGCTCCTATCATCTCAGGATTAACAGGTGTATCAGCTCCGGATCCAGCTTCAAGATACGTATAGTGCATGCCCAGATATTTACCTGCAAGGGCATAAGCAACCGCAAGCTCGGGCTTCTTTCTTGGAATTAATTTTGCATCCCCTACCCAACCAACAGTTCCTCCAGGCTCGACAACCAGGTATGCCATGGAAATTGGCTCAATCTGACTCCTGTATACAAGCGGAGCTCCAAGTACCTGGTTTGTGATTAAATACCCTATATCTCTGGAGTTGAGAAGGCTCATGAAAAATACGGCATCTGCATACTTGCTGATCCCAGCTGAATTTCCCGGGAAAAGGATGATGGGAACATCTACCTTCTCTTTTATCTTTATGACGGTTTCATCAAGCAGGGTTCCCGACGCTCCGGTTGAACCCCCGATCATGATGGCATCAGTGCCGCCATCAACTGCTGCAAGGGCAATTTCAGCGGCTCTTTCAGGCGTTTGGGAAGCCGGATCAATAAGAGTAAGATGTACTTTTCCGTCCTGATCAATGATTTTCTGAAGGTGTGCTTCCACCTGCAAAAAAGATCAGGCTCCCTTAGATTCCTTGGATTTTACACGAAGGGCACTGTAGCCACATTTTCTGCAACGAGTTGCTCTTACTGCATTTCTTGCATTACATTTCATGCAAATTTTTTTGTTTAATAATCTTTCTTCTGCTTCTGGAAAACGACCCATTTTTTGTCACCTGATATTATTTTTAATTCTTGATAAGGTATATAGCCCGCTTAATGGATGTTAAGGCATATAACATTTTTCATCAAAAAATCCACTACTCATCGAGTTCCCAACCTTTTTTCTTGCGTGTCTGAAGTTTTCATTTCCTTTTAACTCAAAATTTATTTATTGGTTATGTTGTTTATTCCTTGACCCTATACTTAAACAAGAGTTAGAGCTATAATCAGATTAACATTGAGATATGAAGGCGTTAACACAGAAATTACATGAAGCTAGAAATCATTTAACGTTGAAACAATTTTATGCTCAAAATTAGACTCAAAATAATGAGAAATTATCTAATTCCCGTTCATAATGGTGATTGATGTGGCTATTCATCCTATAGATTATCGGTATGGTACACCGGAAATGAAATACGTGTGGAGTCAGGAAAACAGACTCGCTAAACTTCTCCAAACAGAAGCTGCCCTTGCCAGGGCCGAAGCAGACATGGGACTAATTCCTGCAGAAGCTGCTGAAATTATTTCAGAAAGCATTTCTTCTGTAAAGGTCGAAAGAGTTGAAGAGATCGAAGCCGAGATCCACCACGACATGATGGCTGTAGTTCTTGCAATATCTGAACAGTGTAAAGATGATGCAGGAAAATGGGTACATTTTGGGGCTACCTCAAATGACATTCTGGACACAGCAACAGCTCTCCAGCTAAAGGACGCAATTGATATCCTCGAAGATAAGCTCAAGACCTTATTAAAAACTCTGCTGAATCAGGCTGAGGCACACAAGCACACTGTTTGCTGTGGCAGGACTCACGGGCAGATTGGGGTTCCAACCACTTACGGACTCCGCTTTGCAATCTGGGCATCGGAGATTTCAAGACATCTTGAGAGGTTGTATCAGCTTACTCCAAGAGTGACAGTAGGACAGATGACCGGAGCCGTCGGGACTCAGGCAGCCTTTGGAAAATCTGGAATTCTTATCCAGAAACTTACTATGCAGCACCTTGGAATTGGAGCGGTGGACGTTTCTAACCAGATAATTCAGAGAGATCGACATGCAGAGTTTGTAATGTGGATGGCAAATGCGGTCACAACTCTGGATAAGATTGGAATAGAAATCAGAACACTCCAACGCAGTGAAATTGCCGAAATTGAGGAAAGCTTTGGAAAAAAACAGGTAGGTTCGTCCACCATGCCACATAAACGCAACCCTATAAAGTCAGAACAGATTTGCGGACTTGCAAGAATTGTAAGGGCTATGGTCGAACCAGAACTTCTTAATAATACTCTATGGGACGAAAGAGACCTGACCAACTCCTCCTCCGAGAGAATTGTTTTTCCTGAAGCCTGTGTTTTGACTGACCATATTTTTAAGCTCGGGATCAGCGTGCTTGAGAATCTCAGATTCTATCCTGAAAATATACGGAGGAATCTTGAACTTCTCAGGGGACTAAACATGGGAGAAGCTGTAATGATCGAACTTGCAAAGAGAGGCGTAGGAAGGCAGGAGGCCCATGAAATTGTACGAACTGCGGCAATGAAAGCTCATGAAACAGGACAACATTTTAAAAATGTACTTCTGGAAACTCCTGCTGTTGCAAAATATCTAACTGCTACAGATATTGAGAATCTAGTTAATCCCGAAAAATATATCGGAACCGCAGTAGAACAGGTTGAAGTACTCGTTGTAAAACTTCGTGAGGCTTACTCCCTCTAACCTTTTCCTTTTTTCATCACAAATAATTAAATAAGTTTCGTCCAAAAAATTGGTTTAAATAAAAAGTGAGAGTTATCAACTATTCAGTTATAGATATTACATACTCATTTATAAAAGAGATTGAATATAAATGTTTATATCCTATGAATCATATTCTATTAAGAAGACTTTGTCAAAAGTATCGTTTCATCCCACTTGGGTGATTGAGGCATCTAAGAAATATGTTGCGTAACTTAAAGGATTTAGTTGGCTAGATAGATTAGGTGTTTTAAGGTGTGAAAGTGGATTAGATGCCTCATTAACTCCTACGTACAGGTTATTTATAAAATTTGTGCTGATATTACACTAGTACCCATTCAAAAAATAACTCTTCTCATGTCTTTTTCTCACCTATTATCTCTATAGTTCTTACCCGATTTTCATTTATAAAATTGATGATATCTCTGTGGTTTTCTCTCCCAATTCTTATTCAGAAGTACATCTCGAATTACCTCTCTCCCGATTCCGCTTTGAGATCACAGAAAATCGAAGATTTTCTGGAAGTTTCACTGAAAGTGAAACAGCAAGGGGTTTGTTTCTCCCCGCTGCGCCTCACTCAAGAAGACTAATTTTTAGTTTAGATTTCTGTTTTTCCCAAATTGTCCGGGATTAAGGCGTTCTTTTCAGCAGAACTGAGCTCTTCAGACTCTATTTTTTGCTTCACCCCTAAACGTTCCCATCAGTTGCTCAATTCCGTCTTGTTCTACCGCATTTTGATCAACAGACAAGACAAGCTGTTAGCACATAATTTTTAACGATATGTTCATTTTCGTAGTCATACCTGAAAAATGAATTAGGAAGTAGTGGTTTTAACTATTAGAAGTATGATTTGAATTTTTGAGATGAACATTTATGATTGCCCTAACTGGACAATACTGAGTAAAAAAATGAGGATCCGATACAGGTAGAACTGAGACTTTTGTGTTCTTTAAGAGATTAACTATCCTGTTTCGTACAGAAATTATTTTTTTATAAAAAAAAGCAGGTTAACATAACATATGTTTGTCCCAAGAAATATAAAACTTTATATATGATAATTCTCTATCCCTGTGAGAGCTGATTTATTTTAGATTGAGGCATCTAAAAAATGGTGTTGCGTAACTTAAAAGATCTATCTGGGCTAATTTGGTAGATGATTTATGGTGTGAAAGTGGATTAGATGCCTCATTAATTTCTAATGATAAGGTTATTTATATAATTTGTGTTTACTATTTGCACAACCGCCCAAAACTGACTTTTTATGAAGAGATTACCCTTGATCCTGTTACAATTACTCAAACGTATTTTTTGTCAATTCTTTTGTACTCCCGAGGGTCCTTCATGGAGAAGGAGATTCCACAGGTATATTTGGAAAGACACATTGACTGCACTTTCTACGCTTTGAATACTTGACAAAATTCTTTTCATAAACCAGATTCTTCTCATAAGATTTTATCCCTGCTTTGGAGGTTTGAAAACTTCAAGGTTTTCCCAGTTGAATTTATCTGGAGGGCAGGCCCTTATGCATTTCTGGCAGTGTGCACCTTCACAGAGATCAGTACTGATCATAACCCTGTTTTCCTCGTCAATTGTGATGGCATCATTGGGACAGACTTTTATGCACTTTTTACATTCCGGACAATCCACAACCATGGTCATATATGTCCCTACCCTTTCCAGCACATAGAGTCCTTCATCTCCAAGCACAGGAATGTCTCTCTCTACACGTTTCTCGATAAAGGGATTATCTATAGGATCACCAAGTTCCGGAAGCCCTTTCTTTTTGAGGTACTTTTTAAACATCTTAAAAGGCATTCCCTCTTCCCAATATGCTAGTTCAAGAAGATATGCATCCGTGAATTCCGGGGCAGTTGCAAACATAACGTGGGTACCTATGATCTTGTTTGCAACATCCTGAAGTTCCCAGAGTCTTTCCTCGGAAAGCAGGACCTCTTTTGCTACGGTCAGGGATGTATTCCCTATCTGACAGATTCTTTTAGTTGCATAAGGAATAAGACCCACTTTCTGGGCTTTTGCCGCATCCATATATGTTCCGGCAGCTCCCGCCATATAAGCTGTGTCTATATCTTCCATCTGAATGCCTGCAGTCGAGCAGAGGGTAATATGCCCTGCTCTGATAGCTCCTATAGCTTTTCCAGCTTCATGCATATCTTTTTCCGAAAATTTGATATTATTCTGCAGGTGAATTGTCCCATCTGGGGTCTTGATCTTTGGGAGTACAGCAAGCCCGTATTCCAGAGCTTTTTCTATCAAAGCTATAACCCCTGTTCCTGTAATTCCTCTAGCCTGGATTTGCCCTTTCTCAAGGACCTCTCCTGTAGCCGGATCCACAAGGTCTCCAAGAGCTGGTTTCATCTCTTCGTTAAGTACATAGTTTCTTAAAGACCCATCTTCAAATTCAAAATCAGATATAGTAAAGGGAGATGCAAGTTTTCCCTGTTTTATCTGCTGCCCCTCAAGAGCCGGCCCGGCAGCCGCAGACCCCGTATATATAATATCTTTCACTTTGAGGGCCATCTCAGCATTTGTCCCGTAATCCGTTGCAATAGAGATTTCATCGCTATCAAGCATTCCAGATTTGATAATAAGGGCGAGAGCATCGGCCCCAACTTCGTGTTTTATTGCTGGAGGCACTCTTAATTCAAAATTAAAGTCTTCAAATCCTGAAATTTCTTTGCTGGAAACAATCCTTGCGTTTCGGTTCTGTTCTTTGATATTATATTTCTGCTTCTTACGTTCTCCTGCATAAGCCAGGTCTTCGATGGAGATTCCCTGAAAAATAGAGAGCTGAATGGGGTTCCCACAAATTGAAAGTCTTTCCAGGTCTTCTTTCTCTACACCAAGAGTCCTGAAAAGGTTCTTTACAGCATTAACGGAAAGCTCATGTGAAAGATCCTGTCCATAGTGGATTGCGAAGTCCATGTGGTCCATCACATTAGCACCTGGAAGAGGATTTCTTAAAGTTATTACAGTCCTTTTAATTTCTCCAGTTTCCAGATCAATTTTCTGAGCTCGATATCCACTTGTTCCCAGATCAATTGCAACTCCATATCTCATACAAATTCCCCTATTGTTTACTTCATAAAATATATTTAAATAATTAAATTATTTGATTTTTTATTTATATAGTATTTTGAAAATGACCTATAAATAAATAGAGGGATTTATTCACACATATCTATATATAAAGTTAAATAAATATTCGGATACTCGCCTTAAAAATGAGTCTAAAATATTTGTAGAACAGAGGTCCAGTAAAGGAATAGTGAAAGAACGGGTATTACAGATATAGACCTCATTTTTGTCAGACAGTTTGAACCCTTACAAATCCCTTTGCTAAAAAACAGATATCGGGAGAAAGATGGATAGCATATCTTTATATATTACAAGTGTCTTTGTATAGTCGATGAGCTAGTCCGGGTAGCTCGGCGTTACCTGTAACCCGAAATCGCCGATATGCGGGGGCCGAAGCCAAAGGAAGATGCGTCAGAGAGACTCCAGCCTGGATTTTCAACTGAGAAACCCCGTCCTGCTTGGACGGTGCAGGTATGCGGGTTTACTGGAGAGCAGATCTTCATACCCTAACTGCGGAAACCGGTCGAGGCCCGGAAGGGAGCAGACTCACTGTGGGCAACTGTCGCTTGCGGGGTCGCGGGGTGGAGAAGAGAGGCCAGTCTACTGAAATCTCCGCGATGCAACGACCTGAGGCGTGCTCATCACTTAACACTTTTCGAAGTCTCAGTTTTATAAATATCATTATAATTCCCTGGGCAAAACATTTTATGTGAAATGCTTCCCCGGAAAGGATTAAATACATGAAATGCGTTTAAGGGGACGCGCTTCTTAAAGTCCGTTGTGACGAGATAGCCAAGCCCGGTATGGCGCGGGATTGCTAATCCCGTGATGCCCTGCATCCCGGGGGTTCGAGTCCCCCTCTCGTCGTTTCCTTTTTTCAAAGTATTTACTATATTTTTTAATTTTCTCGAATAGCTGTGAATGTTGCAGACGGATCTAGAAATTCTTATCGTCTCAAGAATTAGTTTTCGGGACTAATTTAACAGACTGTTATTCTATTGGAGTTAATGAAGTCATTTCCGACGAGCGCAAATAAATCATAAGAAGTGGTACTCTCCAGAATATAATGTTTCATTACTTTTTGTGACTTTTCATTACGTTTTTGGCTTTTTCTTACTGCTCTTAATATTCTTTTCTTTTTACCTCTAATTTTAAATTATATTCTTTACTCTCAGCCAATTTTCAACAGCTTTAAATAATGTAACTTTATAGTTACTATATGTAAAGTTTGTATTACATAAAGTATATAAATAAAGTCAATTTGTTCTCAAAACTTTACACAGGAACAATAAGTATATGATTCTGATTTTCATTGAAAATCCTTGCTCTTGGAGGTTCTGCAAATGAAACGTAATCAATTCAAAGTAATTTCACTCCTTACCTCAATGACTGTGGGAGTTATCGTTGGTTTTTCAGTTTCAATAGGAAATCCTGAACTTGCTATAGCTTCTTTCTTTGCAGGCATGGCTGTCATGTACATTTCTAAACATAGATTACAGGGTATTGTGGAAGATGAAAGAATCCGTCAGGTAAGTCAAAAAGCTTCCTGGATCACTCTTCAGTTTATAACCCTTAGCTTTGCCATCGGGGGTACAATCCTAATAGCAATGAGGAATACCTACACAGGCTATTCAGATCTTGGTTTCTTCATGGCATATACAGGTTGTGCAGTCCTTGTGTTCTATTCCCTATTTTACATGTATTATAACAAAGAATACGGAGGTTGAAGAGATATGCAAGCTTCTGCAGAAACTGAGTTATGTAAGTCCAATACAGAAATCCTGATTTAAATCAACTTTAGTAAAAGTACGGGGTCTGAGATGAAGAACAATATTAAAGTTTACAGGGCCATGAATGATCTTACCCAGGAAAGCCTTGCTGAAAAAGTAGGGGTAACAAGACAAACCATACATGCTATTGAAAAAGGTAAGTATGACCCTTCTCTTGAACTTGCATTCAAGCTCTCCAGACTATTTGGAGCCCGGATAGAAGACATTTTCCTCTATGAGGACAGCAAAAATTAAACCCGCTAACGAAAAAGATTTATCCATTTAATCTCTGAAAACGTGTGGTTCTGAATTTTCAGATATATTTTTTATTTCAACTCTTTTAGTAAAAGTTATTTTTACATTAGTTTCCAAGCTAAACTTAGCTTTCTCGGGTTCCCTAAGCAAATAAATCTGCAGAAAAGGATCATATAATTTTCTTTGTATTTTCTGGAAAAACAGGAACTTGAGAAGCGAACAAGCTAGTATGAGACAAGATAATTTTCTTTGAAGAGATAGAGGGCAGAGCATCTCGAAAATCAATTTTAGTTTTTAAATACGTTTATAAGAAATGAGAGGATAGTTACAATTAATACATACTCGCTGGTGTAAATTCCTGCATGTATCAGAAAAACTATAGTAATGATCGGATCTAAAGACGAAATAGAGGGAAGAATTATGATGCAATCTTTTATAGTGGAACACTACCTTAACAAAGCAGTAGACGTTTACTGTGGAGGGCCAGATGTTTTCAGGGGGACTGTGGAAGCCTGCGCAGATAACGTCCTTACACTCAATAACGAAGGAAAGCTTACCCACATAGCAATTGATAAAATAATAGCGCTGTGGGCTCAATAATCCAGAATATTAGATCTCAAAATCGTTATACTTGAGGTGTAATAAGATGCAATCCTTTATAGTGGAACATCAGCTTGGAGAAGTTGTAGACGTTTACTGCGGAGGTCCAGATATTTTTAACGGAAAGGTAGAGGCCTGTGCAGATAACGTGCTCACTCTTAAACAGGATGGAAAGTACACACACATAGCAATTGACAAGATCATAGCTATCTGGCGCGCTTAAAAAAATATAAAAAATATTGAGCAAAAGAACCCTAAATAACAAAAAATCCAAGATAAATGGAAAAACTGGAAATCAAGAAGCTTCTTCAAGTCAAGAAGCTTCTTCTTTACCACCATTTTTTACATCCGCTTTTAAATTAGAGTTTAAATATTATTTGTAGCTTTTAATTGAGCTTTTTCAATATTAAATCTATTTTTGAGCATAAAAAAGACTTTAAACTCTTTTTAATCTTATTTTAACCTTAAAAATTGTATTATGCTTTTCTGCAACTTTTAGCATGTGATGCAATAAACTCTCTCATCAACTTAGCTCCCAGCATAGCTGCTTGTCCAGAGTCATACTCAGGAGCTATTTCTACAACATCAAAAGCCATTGAGAAAGGAGCAAGAGTTCTTACTGCAGTTCTTACGTCTCTAGCACTCAGGCCGAAAGGTTCTGGAGTGCCGAGACCGGGAGCATAAGCCGGATCTATTGCATCCATATCAAGAGAGAGATATATCCTATTGCAGTCCAGAGACTCAACAGCTTCTTTGAGGACTTCAACCATCCCTATAGATTCAACGTCATCGGCTGTATAATACCTCAGATTATTTTCTCTGGCAAAAATCCACTCTTCTTCCGGGCCGCTTCTTATCCCTATAGAAACCAGATTTTTCGTAACCTGATTGAAAATATTTCTGGATACACAGGCATGGTTGTGCTTGAAACCTCGATATTCTTCTCTCATGTCAAAATGGGCGTCCAGAGTAAGGATCCCAAAATCCTCTCCTGCAAATTCAGCACAGGCTTTTACCATCGCGAAAGTCAGGGAATGTTCCCCACCAAGCATAATAGGCAATTTTCCGTCATTCAGAAGCCCTTTTGCAGCTTCGTAGAGGCTCTGCAATGTTTCGTCAACTGAGGCTGAGGTTTCCAGGTTTCCTGCATCGTAAATGGGCAGATCTACAAGATCAATATCGAAAGTTGGGTTGTAACTCTCAAAATTTGCAGAGGCCTGTCTCATAGCGTCCGGAGCCCAGCGACTTCCTGCCCTGTATGAGGAGGTATTGTCGAACGGAACACCAAAAATAACATAACGTGCAGATTCATAGTCTGCAAGGGCATCTATAAAGGAATTGGGTAAAAACATAGTCCAACCTTGTAAAATAGAGATTCAAAATAAAAAAGAGCTCAGGTATTTACCTGAGTTTTTAATGATTTCGGGGACTTTACATCCTTATGTCGAGTTTGATCTTACCGAGGGCTGTAATGTAAGAAATTTCTTCTCCCTCTTTGACTTTCTCTTTGTACTCTTCAGGAATCATGATTTCAAAGGTTGAAAAGTCTCCCATGTCCATAAGCTGGGCAATATCCCCGGTAATTGAAATAATCTGTGCACTCTTTCTTTCCACAATCGGAACGTAAACCTTGTTTGCAACGGAACCTATATAAGAGCGCTTCTGGCCATCAAAGAGACCTATAGCCTCTACTCTTGCTTTTGCAGCTCCATGTTTGCCTGGCTTGGACTTTGTAATGCTCTTTATGACGCATGCTTCGTCGTCAATAATTACATATTTCCCTTCTTTGAGGTCTTTTACTTCTACCTGTTGTTTCATAACAATTCTCCCATGTGTCTTTGAGACGTGTAGTATCAATAAGCTGTAAACGCCATCCCGGAGTCCTGAAATTACTTTTTTCCTGGTTTGAATCCGGTGGAGCAGTATTAGAAGGCTTTTCTAATTTTTAAGCCTGCCTCTTCTTTAATCCATAGTTGCGTGATCGCTCAGTACAGTAAAACTGGAAAGTAGCTACTACTTTGGATGCCTGCAATATTAATCTACAGATCGAGAACTAATACGATTAATTATCCTAGACTATATAACGCTTATGCGAGATTCCATTCTTTCCGGAGGGCTTGCAGAGAAAAATGCAAGAAATATGCAAAAAATATCTCTTCTTTAGAGGGACTCTAGATTTGAATCATAAAACCCACAGTTCTAAGAGAGATTACTTTCCTATAAAGGGAGTTGAAAGGCAGAAACAGATTTTAGAACCTATTAATTCCTTTTCTTAAGCAATTGAGGCCAAGTTCTTTCAGTTTTCGAGGTAGGGGAACCCCATTATTATCCCAGTCGCGATAATGGTAGTATTCTTGTAGAGCAGTCTCAAACTCCAGCTGAGGAATCACGCTCCCTTCAGGTTTTCTGCTGTCGTTGAAAAATCTTGCAGGGATAGTATCATCCTTCTGTGTAAAGCCTGCTTTAAGGTTATAAACTCTCTCAAGATTCCAGATTCTTTCACCAATTTTCAAAAGGTCAAAAGGTGAGATTTCTATATCAGCAGCTGAGAGCAAGAGAGCTGAACACATTTCTTCATTAAGGGCAAAAATAGAGAAAGGACAGAACACAAGAGAATCCAGCACAGCAGTCAGATTTTCAAAGAATTGCAAGAACCCTGCTTTCCCTTTAAGAGTCAGGCGGTCCAGACTTAAAGGTTTTCCAAGTACCTCAGGTCCAACCATGAAAGCAGTCATGTAATCTCCCCCGTGGCAGGATGTGGCGTAAGCAAGGGCCTGCCCTCTGATTCCTATGGGGTCAAAGCCTCCCAGCTCCAGTCCTTTTACATCCATGCTCAGAGTTTCTTTTTCTCTGTAAGAAAGATATTTTCTGGCTCCGTCCCCCATTTTGCTTCCTTCTCCAATTTCCAGAAGCAGAGATTCCAGCTCATGAGATTCTATTATTCCCGATTTTGAATCAATTCTAGATTTAAGTTCTGCGCATGCGCCCAGCACTGAACCTGCAGAAATCGGATCAAGTCCGTAGTCCCTGCATATTTGATCTGCATTTAGTATGGAGGAAAAGTCCGGATTTTCAAGGTTAAACCCGAATGCCCAGAGAGAATCATAGTCAGGTAAAAGCTGTCCTGTATTTTTTAGTCTTTTTTTGCAGCCAAGCGGACAGGCAGGACAGCTTTCCTTTTCAAGCTCAAACCCGGCTTTTATATACTCTCCAGAGAGCAGATCTGCAAATGATATTCCTGTTCTGGTAAAATTTCTGCTGGGAATGAGATCCATATAATCCAGAACTTTTACAAGCGCAGATGTGCCGTAGTAAGCAAACCCTTTGGAAAGTACAGGGCTTGCATCAAAAAGCTTCAATATTTTTGTGTTAAGCTCTTTTAGCATCTCAGGATTAGCAGGGGTAAGTTCTTTTTCTCCACTTACAACCACGGCTTTCAGCATTTTTGAGCCTGCAACCGCTCCGAACCCCCCTCTGCCACTGTGGATGGAATCAGCAACAAAAGAGGAAATTAGAACCCTCTTTTCTCCAGCTCTGCCTATGCAGGCTACAATGCCCTTGCCTTTGAGGGCTTCAGTACAGGCTCTAATGTTCTTTCCCCAGAGTTCTTCTGCAGGCAGAATTTCAGCATTTTCTTCCCCTGCTTCCAAATAAACAGGTTTTTTTGCCTTTCCGGTAATTATCAGGGCATCAATTCCAGCCTTTTTCAGTTCTCTTCCGAAGCCTCCACCCATGTTCCAGCTAAATACTGTGCCTGTAAGGGGTGACTTCGATGTAAGAACTGCCCCTGAAGCCATGGGAGCAAAGCCTGAAAGCGGGCCTGAGGTGAAAATAAGAGGATTGACAGGGCTGAGAGGGTCAATATTGGGATCTATAAGTTCGGAAAGCAACTTTACTCCAAGCCCTCTGCCGCCAAGGCATCTTAGAATTAACTTTTCGTCAGTTTTGGTGACATTTACTGATTCGGCTCCAAGATCTACATATATTGTTTTTCCCGACCAGTTATTCATATTGATCCTCTTTTCTTCCGTAGTTCAGTTTCTTAATCCTCCTTTTCTCTGAGAGCACTTCTAACTTATAATTTTTTACTTCCCTCGAAGCCCCGCTGATTACAGTGAC
>CAZLNG010000049.1:0-27817 GCA_964560735.1 uncultured Methanosarcinales archaeon
TTATAAAAACATCTACAAGAGACGGAATTTAATGCTTAACCGATGACGTATGAAGTCAGTTCTTGACATTACAACATATCAAATGAAATCAGTAATAAATCAAGACATTATTAAAGCAGTAAAGGAAGGAGTCAACTCATTAACCAATATTACAGTTAAGTCATTTATTCTTTTGGCATCGGTTAACGAATTTTATGCATAACTTCGAATACTACGTATAGCGATTTTCCAATAGAATCATCTTAGATGTTGCATAAAATATAACACTTTTTGACGTTTTGCTCCTTAACCGAATCCAAATGGTCATTTATTGAGTACTTAACGATATTTAAAAAAGAAAGAAAACGAGCGCTTCGCGCTCGATTAAAAGATTTATAAATTTTTATATATAATCAAAAAAAAAAATCATAAAATCGTTAGTGGAAACTATGCACAAATTTTACTTCAGGATTTTAAAACACTGAAATTTTTAGAACATATTATCAAAAATGAAATCAGAATCGATGAGATGAAAACATTTTTCATGAGCTATTAAGGAAAAATTGTAAATGAATGAAAGTTGTCATTCGGAACTACAACAAATCGGAACTACTGAAAGATCAGAAGAGCATATATAATGCATGTGAACAGAAATTAACCAAGGTGTATTACTTCTTCTGGAGAATAAAATCCTGTATAAAAATTATAGCTTTAACCAGGTCCGCTCTTTTTTTTAAAAGATTTCATGCGCTTGATGTTCAACTTGTGATAACATTTAAGGATTAATTGATAGTATTATAAAAGAGTTATGGAATTTTAGTAAAATATTTTATTTTGTTAGGTACAAAAACAATCCTGAATATGTTAGAATTATTTTGATAAAAAATAAGGATTTTTCCTAAAAATTAACTAAGAGTTATTTGGAACAAAGTAAGTTCAAGAACATTTGAATTTCTATTTTGTAGCCATCAATAACATTACCTGGAAATTCTCTTAGGACCAACAAGTTTTCGATAACAAATCAGTTAATTTAATAGGGATATTAGCCCTGAAAAATGAGACTTATTTTACCCATTCTTCTCAACAACAGGCTGTTTAACAGTGTTAAGAAGAAAGTATTTCTATGAGGATATCTTAATATGTTTATTTAAACTGATTTACTCTAAAATATTTCATACATTTTGGATGTCTCCCTTAATGTAAAAATTTCCTTATTACGCCAAAAACTTACGCTGTTATTGCAACTTTAACATTAATTTCAGCATTATTAACAGGATAATATCTGTTTATGAGTGTGCTCAGTAGTGTGGGGGTCTTATGAAAAGCAGTTTCTCTGTTACAGTGGATCTTGAAGATTGGTACCATATCCCTTCTGTTTGCGGTTCTCCTTATGCAGTTTACAGAAATGTGAACGAGTTTTTTGAAAAATGGAAAGGTAGATATGATTACATGACAGAACCTACAAAAAGAGTACTGGATCTTTTAGATGAATTCAATATAACTGCCACATTTTTTGTAGTGGGAGATACTATAGAGCACTATCCAGGACTTGTAGAAACAGTTGTAGATAGGGGACATGAGCTTGCATGCCACGGGCTGCATCACTCTTGCAAAATAGATCCGGAGACGAAAAAACCGTTAATGAGCAGTGAGGAGTTTGAAGAGAGAACGTTAATTGCAAAAAAAATGATAGAAAAAATTAGTGGGGAAAAAATAGTTGGATACAGGGCACCAAATGCTTTGATAGGCGGTTGGATGCTGGATTCCCTCGAGAAACTCGGGTTTAAATATGACTCATCGGTATCTGTAAATTCATTATATAATAAAACTGATTCGACTCTTAAGACAGTCTCATCCATTCCTTACTATCCCGAAGAAGGTGGACTTGAAAAAGGTGACGAACGAAATTTCGTTGAATTTCCCTGGGCCTATTATCAAAATATCCTGAAAATTCCTGCATGTGGAGGCCCAATTCTTCGTTTTTTGGGAGCCCCTCTTGTACTCAATGGACTTATTCAGAGCCTTAAAAGAGGACACACCATTTTTTATTTCCACTCTCTGGACATTTCCTGTACTCAATTTCCTTCAGTAGGAAATGGAAGACCTTTCTATTGGTGTTTAAAAGGAAAGCTTGTTGAGCAGAGAATAAGGTACATTCTAAGCAGACTGAATGAGGTTGAAAAAACATGTTTAAGGGATTATCCAGGGGTTTAATATTAGTTTTAGTAACATGTCGTGTATTATTAAAAGAAATAACTCCTTAGATGAAAATTTCTTCCAGAAGATATAAGCATAACTCTATAGTGCGAAGACCTGTAATCAGCTGTTTAAGAGAACCTTACTTCTACTAAACTGAGGAATCAATTGTTTTCTTCCCTTCTCTGTGAAAATACAGGATTACAATCCAGCTTAAATCAATCTGCACATATTGAGTTTCCGATTATCAGGATTCAATCTTTACTCCGCAAGGGTGCCTTAAATTTGTATTCAGTACCTGGAAAGCACTCCCCAGGTTAATACTTTCATTAATAAAAGATACTTAAAAAAACGGTTAGTTTCAGAAATTCTCATGTATTTTTTAATAAGATGAAAAAAATTATGGATAAAGGCATGCAACCCGAAAGCCTTTAATTCTTGAATATTTTAATCAAGAAAACATTAATTAGTTGAGGATAAGTATATCAACCTGCCTTCCAGGCACAAATATTAATTATGTGTTGGGTTGATTGGATATGGAGAAAAAAATAAGAAAGAGGAGAATTTAATAAAAATCTTGAGCAAGAAATTTTTTACGCCTATGGGGTATTTGTTCAAGCAAACTATAGAATAAAACTGCTGTTTCAGAAATAGTGCTGTGTCCATGTAAGGAAACAAGACTCTGTAATGTTATGAAAGGATGGGGACATATTGTCTAAAATTACAAATAACATATTAAATATTGTAACTTCAATTTCTCTGCTACTACTGATTTATAATCTATTTGTTCTTAGAGAAATCCAGCCTGCAGGGTACACAATTAACATTTATGAACAGCTTCCTTACCACTTTTTCCTCACTTTGCTTTTTTGTTACCTTTCCGCCTGTATCATGCTACTCGCATATAGAAAGATGAGCTCAATCTTCATTCTGTTCCTCGTGCATATTACGGTACTGATAACTCCTTATATGCTTGGCCATATATCAGTAGGCAGAGGAGAGGAATATTTATACATGGGACTTGTAGGAGACAGCGAACTCTTTGGTCTTTCAAACCTTTCCCCCACCGGCCCTCTGTTCATTTCAGCCCTTGTATCAGTTTCAGGACTGGAGCCGTGGGTACTTTCCTATTTGTTGCCTATTATATTTTCAATTCTGTTTATTACAGGAATGTTTCTGTTCTATCGAGCTTTTATGAGCAGGGAAAAGTTGGTTTTGGTGACGTTCCTTGCCTCACTTATTCCATATTTTGGACACTTTCAGGTCTCAACATTTCCATACTACCTGTGCTTTTGCCTGGTGCCTCTATACCTTTTCGTACTAAGAAATGCACTTGCCGCTAAAAACAAGAAAATGACTGTTTGCCTCTTATTTATGCTGCCTTTGCTTTCATTAGCACATCCTTTTATTTTTGCATACCTGATTTGTTTTTCTCTATCCCTTGCAGTTTCAGGTACAGTATTGAAACCAGGACTTCTCCGTAAAATCCTGAGTTCCAACTTCCTTTTAAAGGGCACTCCACATATTGCAGGAAAAAAAGTTCCTGTATTTCTCTTCCTGTCCTTTGCCTCCGGAGGTCTTCTACTCTGTTCAAAATACGAGCCCAATCCGGTAGAGATTCTCTTTTCAACTATTTCCTGGCGTACTGAAACATTAATGGCTGCAGGCCTCTCCTTAACCCCAGAAATTGACAATGGTGTTTTCGGGTTAATTCACTTTTTCAACCTCTATTACGGAAAGTATTACATCCCACTAATCCTTATTATAATCAATTCCATTATCGTATGGCAAAATCGTAAAAGATTTTGTCAACACTTCGTCCACAGGTATCCTCGCTTTCTTGTCCTGTATGTTTTCACTTTCTTCCTGGAACTGGGCTTCCTTTTAAACCCCTTTATACCTTATTCCCCAGATAGGTTTTCAAACTTAAGCTTCATTATTTTTGCCCAGATACCATTACTGGGATACTCTCTTTATGTAATATTCCTCAGAAAAGGGTATATTCTCGGCCTTGGTTCTGCAGTCATGGTTCTCTGCCTTCTCTGGACCCTGGGATTCTTCACCTGCTTCAGCTCTCCTTACACAGGGGGAATCTCTGAAGCGGTTTCACAAAGCGAGGTAAAAGGAATTCAATGGCTATCCGAAGTAAATGGTAACTATCCATATATTATGCCATTTGGAGAAAAAGAGGCAAGTAATACTCTGATAAAAAAGTCCTTTGAGAGCCTGAATAAATCTGCTCAATTTGCTGAGAACTCTCACGGTCCTGGCAATAGCCCTGAAGATGACGTCGGAGAACTTATACTTTCAGAAAATTCAGCTGAAAGCAAATCCTTCTATCTGGTAGCTACAACCTTTTCAGAGGCTTTAAAACTGGATAAAGGGGAACCTGAGAAAGTTCAAGTTCCCGGAGGAGATGTTCAGAATAATTATCCTGTGTATAAGATCTACGATTCTCTAAACATAGAAATTTTTAAACACAATCTCTGAGCTTATTTTCTTTTTATTGTTGTGTAATAGAAGTTTCTTTTACTTTCGATTGAATATAATTACCCGTAAGGAGAATAATTATAATCAATCCGATTATTTCTGAGACAAATACTTCTGTAAACTCAGGATCGTAAGATCTATTGAAGATAATCATCAGATACTCCATAAAACTCCCGGAAATCGTATCCTTAGGAAATCCCCAGCCTAAAATTGGCCAGAAAACTACTTCAGGTGTATTCCAGATCTGATCCTCAAGCAGGTGGCAAAAAGAGGCCCCTACAATAACAAGAAGCTTGGGCTGCCCTTTCTGAGAAAGGTAGTAACCCAACAGACCCAGCAGAATTACGAAGAGTAGAGTATGTGCAAAGATGCGTCCACTACCTACAATCTCAGCAAGAATTATCCTTCCAAGTGGTTTATCAATAATATCTGGAAGTAGGGACCCAAGTACAATGTATGGAACAATTGAAGAAAATTTTTTTTTTGAAAATAGACGGCAGAGAGAATAAAAGATTCCTAGAGTAATTCCAATATGTCCGAAAATAAACATCAGAATGAAAATAGTTTTTTAGTTATAATTATTTTTTGGCCGACCTGTACAAAATACCTGCCGGCACTAATTTCCGTTTAATACCGAGTTCACAGGATTTCTCAAGCCTGGCACTCAGCTACGAGCTTTTCTACCAGTTCTTGTCTAATTGCAGTTCTTCTGTCTCCCCCACATACCATGCCCCGAACGCCAATAATGTCGGGACCTATCCTTTCAAGCACAGGCAAATCTTCAAACTTAAGGGACCCAGCAATTGCATTCTCAAGCCCATGTTCATGAGCTAGATCAGTGAATTCTTTAAGTGTTTTTTCATCCATAAATTCGAATGTAGATTTTCCGTCTTTAATTGCAGTGTCTACCATAACCACATCTACACCAGCTTCTGCTGCAACTGCGGGAAGCAATAGAGGAGAAATTGAATTGATACGTTTGTAGTCCGAGTATCCGGAGGCAACAACTTTCTTTGTAGGATCGTAATCCTTTACAGCCTGTGTAATTTTTGTAAGGAGCTCGAGAGCCTGTGCTTCCGTCTGGATATCGTAAAGGCCAACTTTAATATATTCTGCTCCCGCAACTGCTGCCCCAAGAGCTGCAAGGGACGCGGTCCCCGGCTTATAATTAAAGTCTCCTATGGTTGCGCTTATCGGCTGCCTTCCGTCTACAGCTTCTTTAATATCTCTGATTATCCATGGGAAATTAGCCCCAAGAGAGCCTTCTTTTGGGTTCTTGACATCTACAATGTCTGCGCCACCTCTGGAAGCAATAACGGCCTCCTCCCTATTAATTGGACTTACAAGCAATTTCATAAAAATCCTCTAACTGAGCATAGAATTACAATAATATAATGAATATTTTACTTTTTATACAATAAACCTTATTTATATTTTTTTATAGGATGATGCAACTATGGAATAAGTATGTTCCGAGTAGTCTTTGTAATGGATATATTTAACCGTACTGTAGTTCTTGCGAAGGGCGGGATAAGGGAAAAGTACCGTCCAGTTTCGGATTCAAGTGTCATATGCAGCAGCTCGGATCCTCTGGAAATAGTTAATGCCTTGCGGCCCAGGGAGGTGTATATTGCCGACCTGAATGCGCTTCAGGAAAAAGGATCTCGAGAAACAAATGCTGAGGTGGTCCGCGAGCTCAGTTTAAAGACAGATACAATGCTTGATTTTGGGATATCATCTCCTGAACAGATAGAAGAAGCTCTTTCCATCTCAAAAACAGCAATTATTGGTACGGAAACAGGAACGCTTTCAGCAATTAAAGATGCAGTTTTAAAGCACCCTCATCTGATCAGTGTCAGTATTGATATGAAGCATGGAAAGATCCTGAAAAAAGATCCTGAAATTCCTGGAAATCCCTTTGAACTTATTAAAATACTTAATAATCTCCCGATAAAAGATCTGATTTTCCTTGATCTTGACAGAGTCGGAACTGCTTCAGGTTTTGATCCTGAGTTTCTTCTCAAACTGGTTGAATGTTCCAAAAACAGCGTCCTTCTTGCAGGGGGAGTCCGAAATATGGAAGATATTTTGACCCTTGAAAGATTGGGTATAAAAGGAGCCCTTGTTGCTACTGCGGCTCACTCAGGCCTTATTTCTCCAGAAATTCTGAGGTCCGGATTTAAACTCGATAACAAGCAATGATTCGTACAATCCAGTTTATGGATATACAGTTTATAGATATACAGTCCATAGGCATCCAGATAGTAGATATCCAGTTCATAGGTATCCAACTAATAGATATCCAGTTCATGAATATCAGGAAGGTTTTTACCCTTTCTCATGCGTCTGTATATAGTCTATTAAGTATTGTCACCTTCAAAACATGACTCTATAAAACAAGATATTTTGAGGCTTATTATGGTAAAGAAAGATTCATCTGAAGAAAATGTTGAGGAAAATACTGAAGTGCAAAGTGGAGACGGATACGTTGAGATCAAAATGGGAGGGGGCTGGTACATGACCATTTCCCTGGCTCACAGTGACCGTTATGAAAAAGAATATGTAGAGCTCGCAAAAGAGCGTGGAGGAGTAAAAAAATCAAGGTTTAACCTCAATCCTTCACATGTTAGAATGCTTGGAGAAGCGCTGATAAAATTTGCAGACGAAAATTCACTCTAACAGGATTTTCTTTTTTCTCTTTTTTGGTTCAATTTTCAAATTTAATTTTTTATTAAGCCCTTTAATGGATCAGTTTCTCCGCAGGAACTCCAGAATTTTTTCTGTTACTTCCTTTTCCACACGTTCCGGATGTTGAGAAGCATCGATTACAATAAAACGTTCAGGTTCCTCTTCAGAGAGCCTGAGAAAAAGCTCCCTGACTCCTCTTAAAAACTCTATTTTTTCGAATTTGCTCTGGTCTCCTCGCCTTCCGCACCGCTCAATTGAGAGTTCTGGTCTGATGTCAAACAGAAAAGTCATGTCCGGAGGAATGGTCCAGCCTCTATGCAGGTTTCTCACCCACTCAAGAGAATTTTCCAGACGATTTTTCAGGGTCACACCCTGGTAAGCATAACGGCTGTCGGAATATCGATCAGAAATCACCGATTTTCCACTCACCAGTGCAGGTTTTACAAGCTTTGCCAGATGTTCTGCATGGTCGGCTGTAAAAAGGAAAAGTTCGGCAAGCTGGTCGGTATCTGATTGAATTGCTTTTTCGACAGCAATTCCAGTAAGGGTTCCTCTTGTAGGTTCTCTGGTAAAGACAGGCCCAAGTGCTTTGATTTCCGAATTTTCCTGCAGTTTTTTTGCGACAGTACTTTTACCTGAACCATCAATACCTTCTAGTGTGATCAGTTTGCCTCTCATAACTACCATCTGTTTTCCCTAAGATTTTTATTGAAACGCACTATCTATATTTATACTCTCCAGAAGACCCTGCTGCCAAGTCACTCAGACAGATATTTCGAGATAAAATCAGTATCTATTTATCCAATATTAAAAATAGTGTAGAGTAATGACCGTAATAGGAGTTATCACGCGAGGCAAGTATGGGCACCGCCTGATAGAGACGATAAAGGAACACAGTGATTTTTCAGTTGTCACTGCTGATCTCCCTGAATTCGTGCCCATATTTATTGAAGAACCTGATGAGTTTTTGGAATCTCTAAATTTCGACCGCCACGTTTTTTCTGCTGAAATTGTAATTACTTATTCCCTGCACCCTGACCTCACTTCTTCAATTGCAAAACTTGCGGCAGGAGCAGGTGTGCGTTCCCTTATCATTCCTGGTGGACCATCAAGAGCTTCAATCCCTGAATTAAAAAAGATTTCTGAAATTTCAGGCATGGATATTGAGGTTGATGAAATCTGCTGTACCCTTGAACCCAATGACTTCAACAGACCATTTGCGGATCTGTTTGGATCTCCCGTTGTAAAAGTAAAAACTCAAGATGGAAAAGTTTCAGGAGTCGAAGTAATAAAAGGTGCTCCTTGCGGAAGTACCTGGCATATGGCAAAAGAGATCGTTGGGATGCCTGTTAAAGATGCCCCCCCAAAGGCAGGTTTACTGATCCAGCATTATCCCTGTAAAGCTGCGCGCGGAGATCTGGGAGGGATACATGAGTCTGGAGAACTGCATAAACAGGCGTTTATAAGAGCGCTTGAGAATAAGGATTGATTATATATTCTTTGAAAAAAGATATTCTAAATATGGATGGAAAGTAGGATTCAGTTTTTAATTCTGAGAACTCCTGGTTTTCTCCATGCCGGTCGTCAGTAACCTCGGGGGTGAAAACATTACTTCCCTAACTATATCCGAAGACTCAGGTCCTGAGGATCTTGAGCCAATAGCAATCGCAGTGCACTCACTCATCGGGCTCCCTACAACCATTCGCAGTCTCAAAAGAAAAGGACTTCGACTTGAAAAAGGAGAAGTTCTTGATAGGGACTACACAGGGCCTGTGCTCGAAAAAGTATTGAAAACTAACAAAATTGCCCATGAAGTTCCCATAGAAGGTGTATATAAAGGAAAACATGTAGTTGTTGCTCCCATTTGCTCAAAAGATGGAAAAATTGTTGCAGCTCTTGGGATTGTAGACATGTTAGCTACTATCGATCTTCACTCTGTTTTTAAGGAGTACACTTCCGTACTGGAAGAAGTTGAAGATGCAAAGAAATAAAATTAATAAAACGAGGATTTAGCACTTCAGCAGACGAATTAAAAAGGGTATGTAATTGGAGGATTTATACCCTTTTTTCCAGGGTTTTTCTACTCCTCCAATCAAATTTAGCCTTCAAAACTAATCGTTTTTAAGCTTCATTCAGGTTTTTCGTATAATCTGGTTTTCTTCAACAGGGTTCCATTCTTTGCATGGGGCTGCCTGAAGACTGTGTCATTTGATTTTTCAATTTCCCTTGCCTGGGTTGCAAGCTGGGCTGCGGCACCCATAATTTCATGTCCTGCTGCAGCTGTAAGACAAACCTGGTCGATTTCCTTTAGCATGAAACAGGCAGGGAAGTTAACCTGTGCTACTTTCTCAGCCATGTGGAGAGCAGCTAGAGCCTTTGCCTTTGCATAGGGATTTGCGAAACCTGCGTGTTCAACACATTTTTCTGGTTTAGCAAAAATATGGGGAAGCTCCAGATCCTTTCCTGATCTTCCTGAGGCAACCTGGTCTGTTACTGCGTCCAGTTCTTCCTGGATAAGTCTTACAACGCCGCATATAGAAAGCACCTTCATTGCATCAGAGTTAAAGGCTGCCATCTCAACCGGATCAAGGAATTCTCTCTTTGCACCTATAAGGGGATCTACCGGGAGAATGATATACCCAAAACCTTCCTGCTCAAGAGCCTCTCTGGCCTCTTTCTTTGTAGGACCATCTGAGACTACAATGCAGGGGACATCCTTCCAGATTTCACGGGCTGCGGTCGGACCCGGGGCTGCTGCGTTAGGGCTGATTATTACCACAAAGTCTGCATTCCATTGCTTGAAACCTTCGGTGTCTGCGGCGTCGGCAGGACCCATCTTGGCACCAGTGCCAAATGCCCTTACTGTGATGCCCTCTCGTGCTGCAATTTCATCCTGGATCAGATTAAGAACCTGGCTCATTCCCAGGTTGCCCATTTTTATAAAGCCGATGTTGACCATTTTTCTCAAAATCCTGTGTTGACCTTTTATTTCAATAGTGGAAATTCCTATAGGGTTTATAATTCTTTTGGCAATACCACTTACATATCACATATATTTTATAAATATATACTTTATTTATAATCATTATTCAGTACACATATAGCCCCCTCCGAAAAGCTTAAAAGGGATGTGATTTATTTCACTCAAAAACGTTGACATCAATGCTGTTGTTTTGTGGTTTTGTTTCGCAGAACCCGCATTATAATTTGAAAACATTATCCTTTGGTGGGCTTTTAATGTCAGGGCAAGTATATTCTATTAGGTTGCGGGGGTACCTCTGAGAAAGGTACGTCAGGCAGTATGCCCTTTTCGGGAACTTATCCCGCTATATCTATAGTTATTCAGGTCCAGGTTTTGATTGAGTGAACTGTCCTATGCATAATTCTACTAAAAATACTGAGAATAAAATGATTGTTTTTGATATGGATAGTACCCTTATAGACGCTGAGACTATCGATGAGCTCGCCAGGGCTGCAGGTGTTGTAAGCAAAGTAGAGGAGATTACTAAGAAAGCGATGTGTGGAGACCTTAATTTTGAGCAAGCGCTTATAGAAAGGGTCAGGCTTCTAAAGGGACTTCCCCTTGAAACTGCCCTGGATGCGGTAAGCCAGATTAATCTTATGCCGGGAGCAGCGGAACTTATACAGTATGTTAAAATGAAGGGGTATAAGACTGCAATGATTTCCGGTGGATTTACCATTTCTGCCGAATCAATAGGCAAAGCGCTTGGTATTGATTTTGTAGTTTCCAACGAATTGCTTGTGGAAGACGGATGCCTTACGGGCAAAGTAGTCGGCTCCATAACACAAAACGACTCAAAAGCAGAGGTATTTGAAGAATTAACCCGACTTAACGGGATCCATCCAGATCGGTGTATAGTTGTCGGGGATGGCGCAAATGACGCCTGTGTCTTTGAGAGGGCAGGTTTTGCCATAGCTTTCAATCCCAAGCCTATCCTGAGGGAGTATGCGGACGTGGTCATAACAAAAAAAGATCTTAGAGCCGTTATTCCTGTTCTTGAATCTCTTTCTTATCAATGTTGTAATCAGGCACAGCATGTCGACATCGAACAGTAGAACTACTAAAATGCCAGCTTTTTTGCTGGACCGGGAGGCACAATAAGAGATGCTAAAAGAACTGCAGAAAAAAAGATCCGATTTAAAGGATATTGCTGAAGAATCCAAGGAGAAGAGAAACGCTTTAAATGCAGAAGCCAGTACTCTTGCTGCAAAGCGTAATGAGCTGAACAAGAAGACAAAAGACCTTATCAACGAAGCCCAGGAATTAAAAGTTCTAAGGGACGAGGTTAATGAGAAGGTCAGCGACTGCAAGAACAAGCGCGATGAAACAAATGCCAGGGCAAATGAGCTCTTTTCAAAGGCAGATTCAATCAGAAAGCAAAATAACCTTGGCGGGCCTTCTATTAAAGCCCTGAGAAAGGACATCGACCGTCTTGAATTTACCCAGCAAACCGAAGTCCTGAGCACAAGCAAAGAAAGGGAGCTTGTTGGCAAGATCACTCAGCTTCAAAAGCAATATCATGTCAAAAAAGTCCAGCTTGAGAGTAATCTTGAACTGAAGAACATCCTGGATGAAGCTCAACTGATCAGAGATGAAGCCTCAACATACCACAATGAAATGGCAGAATATGCCAGACAGGCCCAGGAACATCATGAGAAAATGATCACTGCTTTTAAGGAAGCTGACAGAACCAGGGCAGAATCTGACATTGCCCACAGGGAGTTTGTAAAAGCCCAGGAAGCAGCTGACGAGCAGCACAAGGTTTTCATCAATGCCCAGAAGGAAATCCGGGACCTTGACAAAGAAATCTTCAAGCTTAAGAAGAAAGACAAAGACGGAAAGTCCCGTGTTGTCAAGTCCGAACTTCAGAAGGATGCCAAATCTATCTTCGAAAAGTTCAAGGGTGGAGCAAAACTCACCACAGAGGATCTGATGACTCTCCAGAGGTCAGGTTTAGTCTAATTCATCTCATAAAAGAGAATTTGCATTGCTGAAAGGCTTCAATTTTCGATGCAGGTACATTTTACCTGCACCTATTTCTCTTATTGATGAATGAGATGCTTCTATTTTTCGTTTCCATTGATTGTTCACGCCAGACTAGACATTAGGCCAGAAAATAATCTTTAAGCTTTTTTTAAGCCAAAAAACTCATATTTGGACAGAGAAAGATATTTTAAACTATTTTAAGCCAAAAAACGGTATTTAAACCTTTTATAAGCTAAAAAATGCGTCTGTGCCTAATTAGAGACATTTATTTTAAGGTTCATCGTTTTAATTAAAAAGGGATTTTTACTTAAGAGTAAGTGTTAAGGAGCAGAATAGCAGAATTTGCTCATATCTCTCATTTTACTCCAAGGTTTTCAGGTATTTTTCCCTGAATTCAGGGTTCCTCATAAGGCAGCATTTTGAATTATAAGCAGGGTCTTCCCTTATCTTTTTCCAGACATCTTTTACTTTGTCTCTATGGATGTTTCCATAAGGTATTGGGATGCAGGCACAGGGAAGAATGTTCCCTTCAGGCGTAATATGTAACCACTTCCTACCTGCCATACAACCTGTAGTCTTCATGACCAGCGGAATAGGAAAAACCCTGGGACCGTCTTTTTCCCTGACATTAGACACAAAATTTTCAAATTTTCTCATATCTTTTGGAGTCATAATTTCAGAAGCATGTTCCATCCACCTGCCTGTAGGAACGATTTCATAGAAGGAAAGCTCATGGACACCGAGTTCTGCTGCCAGAGCATACAGCTCTTCAAGTTCGTTTACATTGTCTCTGGAGAGCACCACATATATGTTTACGAGCATTCCTACTTTGATTCCATTTTTAACTGCTTCAACTGCGCTTTTGAAAACTCCTTTCCTGCCTCTTACGTAATCATGCTTGTCCTCGTACGCACTGTCAAAACTGACGGTAAGCGAATAGAGGCCTGCCTCTTTCAGGTTTCTGGCCCGCTCTTCAGTAAGACCAACTCCAGAAGTGAACATGCCAGTAATTGCTCTTTCAGGGTCCACATATCTTATCAGATCTTCTAATCCAGCGTAAGTCAGGGGTTCTCCCCCATCAAAGATCACAAAGGTTGCGCCCATTTCAAGAACCTGATCTATTGTGGATTTCACGGTTTCAGGTGAAAGTTTTGCCCGATTTTTCGTATCAGGAAGAGCGCAGTGAATGCAGTTATTCGGGCATTCTTCGGTAATAGAGATCGTAACCTGATCAGGAACCATCTTTCCCATAATCGAGAAAAGCTGACTTTTGACAAGACGGTCAAAGCCAGGGCTTGGAACTGGGGGCATCCAGGTTGAACAGATGAGCCTGCCTTCTTCTACTTTTGAAGGTTTCTCACCTTCAAAGAGTGAGAGGTTTTTAGCAAGATTTTTTCTCATGAGGATAGATGCAGCCCCACTGGATCTCATCCTCATATGTCCGTCTTCTATTTCTGCATAAACCCTGAGAAAGGGGCTCTTATAAAAGTCGTACTGCATATTGTTTCCTGCACCTGCTGTTTGATGCTGATGTTTAACTCTCATGTTGATTTGACGAATGATAATACTTAGACAGCACTTTTTCTAGCTTGTTTCAATTTTCCGATTATTTATTTCTGAGGAGCGCTCTGTACTTCAAAATCGCAGAAGGCTTCTTCTTCAGTAAAAATGCAAATACCTGCATCACCTGCTCAACTGAAGTTCCATGAATGAATGAGAGATCTTCCTTTTCAAATACCGCCACCATCTCATCAATTTCCCGGTCTGTCATTTTTCGTAGAGTTTCAAGCCCGATGCGACCGATATAGTGCTCGGCCCTGAACTCCTTTTCCCAGATTTTCCGGTAATCAGAGAGAATAGCTTTTGACACATTTCCCTTTTTAATAGAATTTGCTGCCACATCTCCACAAATCTGGCCTGCCCTCATTGCATAGCCTATTCCGGACTGCCCGGCTGCCCCCCCGACGACCATGACTCCATCAGCTATATATTCATTCGGTATCGTCACGATAGGGTCTCCGCCGGAAAGCTTTCTTACAACTTCAAGCTCTTCAAGCCCTTTAATCTTTTTGAAATTCTCAATCCAGGAATCCAGATAAGGCGTAGCATCACTTCCGCATCTGCGCACATAGGCCCCAATTGCTGCATTATCCCCTCCTCTTGGAGCGTATGTAGTTTTCCAGCCAGGGGCATGATTCCCGATATAATACTCGAACATTTTAGATTTGCCCAGATCATGCGCTCTTATATCCAGTTCGATTCCCCACGCAATATCTTCTGGATGTTTCATAGTTTTCAGACCCAGAAAAGACGCCATTTTAGAATTTATACCGTCGGAAATAATAACAAGTTTAGACCTGAAGACTCCGGATGAAGTATTGACAGTAAACGTCTCTCCTTCCCTGGAAATATTTTGCACCTCTATTTCTGTTCTGAGGTCTACACCGGCTTTCGTTATTTTTTCTGCATAAAACCGGTCGAATTTTGTCTTGTCAATAGCAAACCCTGGTGTCTCAACTTCGACTATCCTTCCAGAAGGAGAAATAATTTGCATACCTTTGAGGTAATGCACTACATAAGACGGATTTGCAGTCTCTCCGCATTTATCGAACATGCCCTTAAAAAAAGAATTAGCGGGATGAGGAGGGGTTCCGATCTCCTCTTTTTTTTCCAGCAAAAGGACTGTCGAGCCTTTTTCAGAGGCGTTCCTTGCAGCCATTAGCCCTGCAGGGGATGCCCCGATTACAATAATATCAGCGTCCATTTTTCTCTCCTTTTTCACCAGAGAATAGAGGTATAAGCTCCCATGTAGATGCACAGAACCACATCAAGAATCATGGACCCGAACATGATTGCTCTGTAGTTTGAGCCGTTAAGGAAGAGGGCACCGCCTCTTTCCGGAGTAGGGTGTTTGATAAAGTCAAAGCACTGAACAAGCATCCACAGGCCTGAAAAGAGAGCTCCTGCAAAATATACAGGCCCAAGCTGGGCTGACCAGCCTATAATCACTGAGGCAATTACCCCGACAATCCACCAGAAAGTGACGAACCTTGCAGTGAAGGGAATTCCAAAGGTCACTGGCATGGTAGGGGCACCTTTAAGCCTGTCCCCTTCCACATCTCGAGCAACACCTCCAAGGGTAAAGGCCCAATCCGTGACGCACATCATAAGCCCGAAACATATAGCTGTCAGAGGTAGAATTACTCCATCGCTCCCTTTGAAAATTCCAGCAGGGTCAAAGGCAAGCCATACACCTACGGGTACAAGCCCGTAAGAGATTCCTACCGGCAAAAAGCTGAGAAAAGTATTCCTCTTTGCGAAGATAGAATAAACAGTGATAGTTCCTGCTGCGACAAAAAGAACCAGTAAAGATTCTGGATTCAGATAAGCGGCTGCTGCACCTGCTATTCCCAGGAGCAGGACTGCATAAGTAAGTGCTGCGCTCTTCGAAACTCTGGAAGAAGGCAGGGGACGGCCTGGAAGGTTGATAGTATCGATATCGATATCACAGCAGTCATTGAAAACGTACGAACTGGTAATAGCCGCAAAGCCGCCTATAACTGCAATCAGGAAAGGAATGGGTTCCGGAAGTCCACCGGTAGCCAGGTAAGAGGCCAAAATTGCACTCGAGGCCGGAAGGGTAAGATCCATGTAATATAGTTCGGGTCTCAAAAGCCGGAGATAGGGGCTGAGTTCTCCGATTCTTGCTGTAAGGGACAATAGTTTCACCTGTGCTTTTCTGATTTATAATGAGGTAGTTATATCAGGGTTTTATACTCCAGCTCTTTTTCAATTTAGAGGGTTCTTTGCAGGTAGTCCTATAAAGGTTTGCATCTCAAAAAAGTTTTCTTTTTTTTCAGAGGCAAGATTTTGTTTCTGAAAAAGTCTGAATGTATAAGTGGATTAATTATAGAAACTGAACAAACTATAGAGTTATTACTGAACAGGTTCTCCTCATTCGCTTACTCTGTTTTTCAAGTCTTCCCTGTAGATCAATCTTGCTTTTTTACTTATCTCTTCAATTAATGGGTGCTTGAATTCTTTTTCGCAGACAAAAGTAAATTCTGCTTGCGGATTAAGATCCATTAGCTTAAGAGTATTCGAGAGAGCTGTGCTGAGGGATTCGTAATCCGGATATTTTGGGACTTCGGCATTAAACGGATACACTTCCTCCATCTCGACAGGAAAAGCCCCAAAAGGCGCCTTGAAAGTGAGGAGATGATCATAGCTTCTTTCTCCTTTTACCTGCCCTGTGCGAATAAGTACAGAACCTTCCAGACTGAACCTCCCCAGTTTTTTCCCAAAACGTAAGACCTCAGGACGGGAAGCGGATTCTGGCCCACAGTAGAAATAAGTGCCCTTTGTGGCAGGATCAAGCTGTTCAAGCCATGCTGAATGTGTATAAAGTTTCTTCAGCCCGTCAAGAAGTTTCGGGTGGGCACGACAGCGCTGCTCTACAAGTTCAAGCAGGTTTCCCTCTTTTATGCACTGTTTAATCAAACGGATTTCAGCAAAAGTTGCATAAAGGTTGTGCCTTCCCAGGAGCTCTTCTTTATTTTTTGCCGTTTTCAATTCTTCGGCTGTGTATTTAGAACAAATAGGACAGACACAGGGCAGGTAATTTAGTTTTTCCACATGGTATGTCCCACTTGCAGTAATATAACGTCCGTCCTTGGCATAAAGGGCATAAGCCGCTGAATCAAAAAGATCACAACCCAGGGATACTGCAAGAGCAAACATCATTGGATGCCCTGCCCCGAAAAGGTGAACCGGTGACGCAGGAGAAAGCCCTTTTTTGGCTGCTGCAATTACGTCAACAAGTTCTGCATAACGGTAGGACTCCATAAGCGGAACAACTGCTCCAAGAGGATAAACTTCAAAATTAAGGTCTTTGAGATGAGAAGCAGCTTTTTCACGCAATTCCGGATAAGTTGAACCCTGAACAGGTCCTGCAAGGAGCTGCGCGCCCTGAATGAATTTTCTGGCAGCTTCCAGACGTTCGGCAGTAATTGCCATTTCCTCTTCAGCTCTCCTGAAATGGACATCAGGAGGTGTTGGAATATCAAGGGGAACAATAATGTCGCTTCCTATCTTTTGCTGGAAGCTGAGAATTTCCTCATTCGTAACTTCCACTGACCCATATACTGAAAGCTGGAAAGAGCCCGAATCTGTCATAATGGGCCCGTCAAAGTCCAGAAGCTCGTGCAACCCTTTCTCAAGGGCTACCCTCTTCAGCTCTTCCTTGCGGTAGATAATATAGGAATTGGTAATCAGAATCTCTGCCCCGAAACTTCGCATTTCTTTAGGGGGGATAAGCTGGATATTAGGATTAATCACAGGCATGACTGTAGGGGTCTCAACAGTCCCATGGGGAGTCCTGAGCCTTCCGATTCTTCCGCCTGCATCCTTGTCGAGAATTTCGAATATTGCTGACATGCCGGCGTTATAGATGCCTCTCAGATATATTTATCTTTGGGGGCTGGAAAAATAAAAGGGAAGTGAAAAGTGACTGTATAATTTAACTTTTTTCACTCCTCCAAGATCAAAAAATAAGGAATAAGGGTGTTTTGAAATGAGTACTGGCGTTTTACGATTTCATGTCCCCTATTTTTACCTCAGTCTTCTTTTGCGCGAGGCATAGCAATTATTTCCCGAACCTGAAGGGAGAAGAAGTCGCCGCTGTGAGCCGGTCTGAGGACAAGAGCCACATCTGCCCCCCATCTAGTGCCCCCTAGTGCTATAATCTCCGTAGTATCCGAAACAGGGATATGGCCTGAGTCAGCCGCCATGATTGCTACTTCAATAGCTACTTTGAAGCCCTTCCCGAAAAGAGAACGCAGAGTATCGGAAATCACTTCTACTCTGGAATACCCTCCGAACTTCTTTGTAATTGAGCGCTCGATTCCGGAGAACAGATGGGATTGAGTGATAATCACTGCGCCGAGCTCTTCGAGTTTCTTTTTATATTCTTCTTCCACTTCCCATTCGCCTTTTTCTTTCTGTCCGTACTGGTGGCTTACTCCAATTATTTTTATGCCGCTGCCCTTTATGGCTTCTGCCATTTTTAGAGCAGTTTTTCCGCTGGTGCTGGCTACGACGATGTGAGAGATTCCCAGCTCTTTTGCCCTTCTCGCTGCCGACTCGATAACTACATCAGTGTTTTCTTCTCCTACACTGTCAAAATAGAGAATAGACTTTTCCATAATTTTAGTCCTCTTGCATTCGAATTCTGGCTCCCTGAATGAGCATTTTAAATTTTGTAATCTTCACTTACGACTCGTTCATCATATTATGCTTTTTTGTGTTACTCTTTCTTTTTTTATAAAATCTGCCCTCTTTCAGCCAGTTTTCGTAGTGCAGATATGATTTCATCTCCGTTTAAAACATAACTCGTTGGAAATATTTTCCGGAATTATTTTTCTATGTCAGGAGAAAAGATATATATCAAAAAGATTCTCTTTTATTAAAAAAGAGGGCTATGGTCTTCAGGAACCCGGAATCATTGTGCATTTTTTACCAATGCCTGTGCAGGAAGTAATAAAAATCCGGGCTGCTGAGAACTTGTTTATCTAGTATTAGGTCAAATATAGTCATAGGGGTTGTATTTACGAGGTGGTTACTTGTCAACTACGGATTATGACAACAATGATGTGAAGATTATTACCAAAGCTGTACAGTCAAAAAATCCCATTTTGATTGAAGGCTTCCCAGGAATAGGGCTCGTTGGGAACATTGCAAGTCAGCATATGATAGAAGAATTAAAGATGGAATATATCGGCTCGATTGAATCGAGGTATTTCCCTTCAATTGCAGTTCTCTATGAAGGGCTCATAAACATGCCTGTAAGAATTTACGAGAATGTGGAACATAGCCTGATTATTGTAATTTCAGATATCCCTATCAGCCACACGGTGTCTTATGATGTGAGCAATGCTCTGATGGATTGGGCAGAATCCATTAATGTAAAAGAGGTCGCTTCGATTGCCGGAATTGCCATTATGGACGGAGGGCACAAGGTATTCGGGGCGGCTACCACGTCGGAAGTTCTGGATAAAATAAGGGATAAAGTAGAAGTTTTCCAGATGGGAACAATCTCCGGGATTTCAGGAAGCGTTATGGCTGAATGTCTGCTGCGTGGAATTCCTGCAATTAGCCTGCTTGGAGCTACCAGAACTCAAAACCCTGACCCAAGGGCAGCGTCTGCTGTTATTGGGGTCCTAAATCAGCTCTATGGACTTTCCGTGAATACTGACAGACTGATAGAACAGGCTGAACGTATAGAAATCGAACTCCAGAGGCTTGCTGAAGATGTTCAGACTACCGAGCAGAAAGGAGAAGTAAAGAAGGAGTTCCCAATGTACGGGTGATTCCATGGAGTACATCGCGTTAACAGGAATTGCAGATTCTGTGATCGAGATCCTGAAGAAACATACTCTCAGGACTCTTGAGATCCGGAATCCTCAAAATTTCTTAGGGGTACTCGAGCTCAATCCAGGAGATAGTGTTCTCCTTACTTCAACCAGTCTTCAGGATACGACAGATGGGACTTCAGCTCTTATAGCAAAGATTGTGCAAATGCAGGTCTCAGTTCACTCTATAATAAGCTCAAACGATCTCTATACTGAAGAGAAAGAAGCAATGTCAGCCCGTATTCAGCTTCAGTGCAAGTGTATGGCAAGGGTAAGAAGCGTTATTTCAAACGAGCTTGGAAAGCCGGTGAAAGTAGACGCAAGAGAGATTTCCTGCTATGAAGCCAGATAAAATATGGTATTAATTTATAAAAAAGATTCAAAAATGGCTTTCTTTACGTCGCATAATCTAAACTTTAGAAGACATTTAAGTGCGCTAAAAAGGAAGATAATTTTCGAAAAGAAGGAGAATTTTTCTGGTCTCGAAGAGTTATTCCGAAAAAGGACTCGGTTCTCCGAAAAACACAACTATTACAATGATTCTAAAAAAGATTACTTTCTTGAGAACACTTTTTCTCTAAAAAGAAACTTTCTTGCAAAATTAAAAAATAAAAATAAAAAAACGTTTCCGGAAGAATTTATTTTCTCCGGGAACTCTGGATTTGTGATTTAAGTTTTTATTTACATATCTTCTGGCATTTCGCCGCCTGCACCTGCGCCTGGGCCTGCAGGTCCCATACCAGATGAGGCTATAACATCGTCGATCCTGAGAATCATAATTGCTGCTTCAGTGGCTGCGTTAATTGCCTGAGTCTTGATCCTGAGAGGTTCGACAACATTGTTTTCGAACATGTCTTCGATCTTGCCGGTATAGACGTTGAGCCCTGCCCGTTTGTTACCTTTCTCGTGCTGGGAGCGCATTTCTACAAGCATGTCGATTGGGTCAAGCCCTGCATTTTCAGCAAGTGTCTGGGGGATGATCTCAAGGGACTCGGCGAATTTCATTACAGCAAGCTGTTCTCTTCCTTTAAGGGTTGCTGCGTATTCCTTGAGCCTGAGAGCTAATTCGATTTCAGGTGAGCCGCCACCCACGACAATCTTCTGATCTTCGAGAGCAACACCCACCACTCTGAGAGCGTCTTCAAGGGCTCTTTCGAGTCCATCAACTACATGCTCGGTTCCGCCGCGGAGGAGGATTGAAGTGGTCTTGCTGTCTTTGCAGCCTGTAACAAAGGTCATTCTGGAACCTGTAACGTCCTTTTCTTCTACCATTCCGGCATAACCAAGATCTGACTCTTCGATTTCGTCCAGATTGGTAATAATTCTTGCACCTGTTGCACGGGAAAGCTTGTCCATGTCGCTCTTCTTAACCCTGCGCATTGCAAAAATTCCTGCCTTTGTCAGGTAGTACTGGGCGAGGTCATCAATGCCCTTCTGACAGAAAACAACGTTTGCGCCTGTGTCAATTACCTTGTCCACGATTTCCCTGAGCATTGCTTCCTCCTGGTCTAAGAAGAGCTGCATCTGGTCAGGAGTGGTAATTTTTATCTCGGCTTTGGTTTCTGTTTTCTTGAGTTCGATAGGCACGCTTAAGAGCAGAACTTTTGCATTTTCTACCTTTTCCGGCATACCTGTGTGGACACGTTCTTTATCAACAATGACACCTTCAACGATTTCGGAGTCCCTTATGCTTCCGCCAGGTCTCTTTTCAGTCTTGATGTCCTCAATGTCCACGGTAATTTTACCATCTTCGCCAATCTCAACAACTGATTTAACAGCCTTAACTGTAAGTTTGGAAAGGTATTCTTTGTGAGACTCTGCACCTTTTCCTGTTATGGCTGTACCTGCGATCTTCTCAAGAGTTTCGGTGTCATTCGGAGATGCGCTGATAGTAATGGTGTCAAGTATCTTTGTAGCCTGATCTGCTGCAAGCCTGTAACCGCTTGCAATAACGGTTGGGTGAACGCCGCTTTCCAGCAGGTCTTCCGCCTTTGTCAGGAATTCTCCTGCAAGTACGGCTGCTGTAGTGGTTCCGTCCCCTACTTCAGCGTCCTGGGTCTTGGCTACTTCTACGATCATCTTTGCACCTGGGTGCTCGATGTCCATTTCTTTGAGGATTGTTGCTCCGTCGTTGGTGATTACGACATCACCCATGGAGTCTACAAGCATCTTGTCCATACCCTTGGGGCCAAGAGTAGTTCTTACAGCCTCAGCGACTGCCTTTGCGGCCATAATGTTATTATGCTGGGCATCGGAACCATGAGTTCTCTTGCTGCCCTCCCTTAAAATAAAGATCGGTTGTGCTGCCAAGCTTCAATCTCCTTTCAATGATATGAATTTATATGAATTTCAGTTAGTTGTATTATTGAGCACGTTACCTTTGTGCGTAATTTTCCTATTCTTAATGCAAGCACTTCTATATAAGAATATCTCTGGAGCTCAGGTCCCGAATATGAAAAATGAAGTCTCCTCAATCCCTTAATACCTGTTCTGGATTCCTTTTTCAGGAGAATTAATTCCAGGGATTTCAATCCGTAAATTTCTGGACTACCGGCTTTAAGAAAACCCTGTTATGTTGTGAAGTAAACAGTATGCTAAGCATTTTAATAAAATTTAGACATTAAACATTAAATATAATATATTTTATATCCACTATATAAATATTGGTCGTTTTAATTGAGGAAGTATAAATCAAAATATTTATATTCTATCTTTCTACATCTTTTTTGTGATTTTATGACAACCTCATATGAAGAAAACACAGATCCGGAAGTTACTTCGACTTCCACCGAACAAGAATATATTGTTGAACCCTTGAAAGATGATTTTGTTTGTACCATAAGTGCTTCATCTTCGATATCAATTGAGGGAGATATAGAGCTACTAGAATTCACCAAAGCATCTGAAAGCAGCTTTGAAATATGCTTAGAAGGAGGAACCATAGTACAAGGACAAACAAGATATCATAAAGCATATGTAGGCTCAAATGCGACTTATCTTGACGTATCTTTGAGTTGGGGAAGTACGAAAAATATCCTGAGCCTTACTATATTTTCTCCTACAGGCGTCTCTTATGGATCCTATAAACCACAAGTAGGCTCAAATTCAATAGTCTTACGTATAAAACCAAAAACAGGGACATATCTACAAGGAGGATACTGGAAACTCAACGTGTTCGGAGAATCAATCAGTGGAACTGAATACTATACGCTTAAAGCCGTCTATCATATTTAAGCTTCAAAACATATTAATTCTTTTTTTATTATTTATTTTTTTCATAGCAACAGCTGAGGCTACTGAATATACTGTAGAACCCATTCCACTTGATCAATTTGGCGTTCCAGTTAATGGAGAAAAGGTTGTAGAAGTTCAAGTTATCGAGATATCCTACTGGCAGTTTCTTTTGTGGCTGGCCACAGTGAATATCTTAACGGCAGTTGATTTACTATATTCTAAAAGAATAATTTTCTCAATAGCCGGATATAAAATTGTAAACTCTAGAAACGTACTTGACAATCCCAGCCGTCTTAATATCTACACCTATATTAAAACCAATCCTGGAGCATATATTAGTGAGATTGTAGGAAATATCGGTTTAGACAGGGAGAGTATAAAATATCACCTAAAAACCCTTGAAGCTCAGAACAAAATTGAAGCCTATAGAGAGGGCGGGAAGACAAGATTCTTCGAAAATAATTTTACTTATAATGAGGAAGAAATGAGAGTTATTTCTGTTCTTCAGAACGTAACGAATCAAAGAATAATTTTAGAAATACTAACTTGTAAGTGTAATACAAATATTTCTCTTGTACATGAACTTGGAGTTTCGAGGGCTACAATCAGCTGGTATATAAAAAATCTCAGAGAAATTGGCCTTATAATAGAAACAAAAGAAGGAAGAAATACAATTTACAGAATAAATCATGTATATGAACTCATTGTTGAAAAACATATTAAAAATTACCAGGATTCTGACAATAATTAGTGTCCTAGCAATTTAATTGTTGAGCATAATCTTGGTGGCTTCTCATCAGAATACAGTGATTTTAAGCTTATCAGAGTACCAATAACTAAGTTTTCATGACACCAGTGTGTCGATTCCGGTTCTTCACTGTTTCGAGTGGGTAACTCCCATTTGTCCTTAATGTTAAAGTAGCATCCCTAAAACATAAAAATACTTGTTGTTGAAAATCACATTCAAGCTTGATGTTTCTCTTTTTAGCTTAACTACTTTCTAACTGAGCAATTTTTCAACCCATACAAAACAGCGAGGAGCATTAAAATTAGATTTTGAAAATGGTATCAATTTTTTGAACGTGATTTATTGATTAATACCGGAGGGTCTCGAATATTTAGTTTAATTGAAGTCTGAATTCGTCTTACTAATTTAGATTTTTAACAAAGAAACACAAAAAACACTAGATTTTGGAATAGGACATAGAGTGTTAAATGTTAGATACTTTGGTAATACGAATTATATAGATGTTTATAAGTTGTAATGTTTGGAATTCAATCGGATGTGAAAATTAACGATTGGAACTAAAAATTCCGAAGTTCGATTAGTTACTTACAAAAGGAGATATAGAGAAGTAACTTTGAGTTTTGGTATCAGCTTGTATATATTTAATTACCGAAAAAAATTGCTGTGAAACTTGTACAGTTGATTAAAAAACGTTCACCTATGGCAGTGTGCCAGTTATCCCATGAAGTTCTAGTTCCTCTAAAATAGCGAGCAGAAACTCTTCACTAATATAGTGTTCACAAGATTTAGGAAAATACACAGTTTCTGTGGTAAAACCTATGCACACTATTTAGAGCGAGTTTACAGAAAAATGATACACTGTCATAGTAATTCTTTCAAAACCTCCAATACTCTTTAGCAATGCTTCAAGTAAGTATTTTAATTTAGTCCATCCGTTTGAATCTGTCTCTCGAAAGCAACCATTATTTGCAATTTTGGAACAAGGATCAAAAGATTATATAAAAAAATAGGAGAACGAATTATGAAAGAAATGCTGTATGAAGAAGTAGAAATAGTAGATTCTTTGGAAGGAATTATGCTTACCGAATACTTCCCCAAGAATGGAAAAGGACAAAGTTATGATGACATAAAGAAGATCCATTATGAGACTGTAGACAAAAACTGGCAATGGTTTAGTATGTGGTGCTGGAAACCACTTGGATGTGCGAAACCGGAACATATTAGTCCCAGAGTTGGGATTTGTGTAATTCCAAAAGATAGTATCAAAGTTAGTATTGAAGAAGCTATCGAAGAATTCCATCGTGGTGATTGGGGTTCATACTTTGTGGACAGTATCACGTTATCATGGCCGTTATATCCTGGTTGCGATGAACCCGCATACTTGTTCCAATCTGATCTTGGTGTCCATGTCCACGTAGGTGCGTACACGAAGAACGTCAATTCTCAAAATGCTGGTTCTAATAAAAACTTTAACGCTAAAAATTATGTTGCTGAAAAAATTAGATGAGCGACGCCCAATTAGCGAAGATTGAACAGTTGTCGGTGTAGGCAGTGTGCCGATTTTTCTGTAAAATCACAAATCTCAAGAAGTTACATGGTAGAAAATTCCATATCAGAAGAGCAAAATTACATACAGTGCACAAAAAATTGACTTCGAATTTACAGAAAATTCGCGACACTGCCCATTATTAGTATCGCGATTATGGAACAAAGTAATTGGAACTTTTAAAACATGCCATTATTGACTTTTCGAATAGTCTCTAAATTAAACAAAGGAGATATGTATGCTTAAAAAATACCATTTCGCCAAACCAACAGCACGACAATTGGCGACTTTATTTGTAAAAAAATGCAAATGTTCCCCCCCGCCCGCACACAAAACGTATAAATGCGACGCGCCCTCGCCAGTAAACGCTGTCGCTGAATTCGCCCCAATGGGGGGGTTTTGGTTGCTTATCCGGGAACTCGATAGAAATGTAGCTATTTTTTAAGGTTCACCTTGAACAAAAAATAAAAACTGGTAATTGAAGTGGATGCATTATGGGACAAAAGATGTTTATAAACAATACTACGAACAACATTTCAGTACAACTTCAAGTTCGTAGAGGTGACACACCTGGACACAAAAAATATGATAAAGATTTTTCGATGTCTCAAGGTCAGCATGAAATGGTAAGTTATAGTGAATCAAGCGATCCTTATCTTGATGGCATATGTGTTAACACCATAGATAATGGTGAAATCATAGCAACACAACAATTTGTCATAAGTAGAGGAAGTCCACTTGATGATGATTTTAACACTAATGATACTGTTACCTTTACTATGGCAAAAGAAAATATTATTTTAGCATTTAGTAATACCTGGACCCGTTAACAATAATAAATTAAAAAATATAAAGGAGAGTTTAATATGTCTCTATTACCTTGGGATGATTGGTTCTATAATTTACCTTACCGACGCGATGAAATTAATAGTCTTCATACTCAAGCCGTCGAGTTGCAGGACCAAATACAAAATCAAATTACGATATTCAATACAAATTTAGCAGATTATAAGTATATCGTTGCTTCTAACGAAGCATTAGTTCTTATTGCAAATCAAATTAAAATGACTGATTTGTTATATGAGGATTTTCACGTTGATTTAGAAGCAATACCAACTCCAGCAGCTGGTTTAGTTCCTATTGAAGTTGGCCAAATGATATCAGAACTCGTAGGAGGTGCGCTTATACTTAGAGGTCTTGTTCAATTTGGGAAAATTGCCAAGACTTGGTGTTCTGGATCGGTAGAAGAAGGCACAGAAGCGATAAGTGAAGGAGCTGCCGAAGAAATGTCCGAAGTTGGTGCTGAAGTAGGAATCGAGGCTAGTGCCGAAGTTGGTGGTGAAATTACTGCAGAAACAGTTGGTGAAGCTGTCACAGAAGCTGCTGCAGAAGCTGTCGTGGAAGGAGCATCTCTTTCAGCTCTGGCTCTAACAGGTGTTGCAATCTTTGCAGCTGTAGGGATTGATATGATTTTTGGTGCCATCGACGGAGCAAAAGAAGAGCATCAGTTGGATGATGCAATCGGCCAATTAAACACAGCTGTCAGTAAATCCAGGACGTACTACAATACAGTAATGTCAAACATGGCAGAAATTGACGCAGGTATTGGCAAGGAAGAAGTGCGCTTTGCGGGTATAATTAGTTCTCTTGCAAACATCGCTGGTAATAAGCCAACATTCAAGTATGATTATGAGCCAACTGTTGCCAATGCAGAATTATTTATGGTCGCCCAGCACGCTGCATTAACTCAGTATGGATTATACATCCAAATGCGGGACAAATGGCCTATGGCAGTTGCGCGAAAGCCAGAAATTACTAAAGATGAATTTATTGACGATTTCCTTATATTTGCACCTGCAGGCATTACTAAAGAGATACTGAATCAGTATTGGAATATACTGGCTAAATACTCTGATAGTATGAAAGTCGGTGGCTCTCAAGGGATTATGAAGAAAGTTATGGTGTCCACATAATTTATTCAAACTTTTAGATAAATTGTATCCTCTTCAAAATCAGCGGTAAATTTTCCAGCTAGGCAAATACTTAAATGCTAAATTCATGAAGTTTATAAATTGAATGGCGCGCATGGATTTGATTCCCCAACTCATAAAATTAATTCAACTTCACTCAAATTCGTGGAATTCACGTTGCTACCCCTAATTTTGAAGAGGATACGATAAATTAATGCTTACATACCTGAAGTAGCGAAGAGCCAAAAATTTCCTCCGATTTTTTGTACCCCGGTTTTGTACGTTGATTTCTCTATGCTTTTTTGATGCATTTAGGACTTACGCACTTGGGGTACAAAATCAAATGCAACAGACGGTGTGATAAAATTAGTGTTTTAGACAGTTGGAGGTTTAATGCTAATGATTTCTCAGTTCAACCGCGTAAGTCCTAGCATTTTTAATGCGTTTTTATATACTCAATCATGCGCGGAGTAAGCAACGGAATTATCTCGGGCAGCATATTGGGCATCAGGTTCTCCATAGCTTTTGGCATAAGGTCCGGAAGCTGTT
>CAZLNG010000050.1:0-27749 GCA_964560735.1 uncultured Methanosarcinales archaeon
TCGGGAACTCTGGATCGCTGCCATACTCACCTTATAAAACTCTATTTTAAAACTAATTCTAAAATTGAATCTTGGATTACTCTTTCTTATACCACGATTATTGATTTCTCTCGTTTTTTAGGCTTTAATCTGAATTTTGTTATTTTTTAGCTCGGTTAAGCGGAATTCTTCATACAGTTATCAGTTTTTCAATTAGAAAATATTTTTCCAGCTTTTTCTAAGAAAATACTGTTTGATTATGGAATTGCGCAGAGACGAGACTATAGTCTTTTGCTATTAGCTATTTTATTTCAATTTACGAAAAATATGGAAAAATAAGATTTTAAATATAATTCGCAAGTACGTTCAGTGCACACTTTCTTTAAAATGGACTCTCTGGGAAGCTGGAATTTCCTCTTTAATGGGCTTCCTATGCGATTCCCAGGAATATCTCAAAAAGGTAGAGATGTGGGGCAACACCTGCTTATTCGTAGATCTGTTGTGTCAGATAATTCTGGATACCTATTTGTCTAATCTGGTCGAGTTGTGCTTCTAACCAATCCACATGTTCTTCTTCTTCCTTCAGAATAGACTCTAGAAGAACTTTAGTATTATTATCTCCCAGCTCCGTTGCCAGACGGATACCGTCGTTATAGCCCCGAACAGCTCCTTCTTCGGCCCCAAGGTCATTTTCGTGCATCTCAGGTACTTCGACCCCAATGGTAATTTCGTTCAGATTGCTAACTATTGGCCTCCCTTCAAGGAAGAGGATACGCTCAATTAACTTTTCTGCGTGTTTCATCTCAGCGATGGCTCGCTTTTCGATTGCTTCGCCCAGCCGTTTGTAGTTCCAATTTTCGCACATTTCTGCATGGACAAAGTACTGATTGATAGCTGTCAATTCTTCAGCCAGACGAGCGTTTAGCAATTCGATCATCTTTTCATTTCCTTTCATACACAAACCCCCATGCAAAAGAAATTATAGTTTTCACAATTTATAATTATTCTATAATATATTTTAGATATTTAACTGGTTCTTGAAAGCGTCATAATTTCCATGTAGCTTTGATATAACCAGTTGTTTGTGACTTATTAAAAGCGAAAGAAGATCTTTACTAGTGTCTATGCAGAAATAAGCTCTGAGTGAGACAAGTAATATAAATAGGACTTACGCACTTGAAGCACAAAATCAAGCATAATAAGAGTATGGTTGAATTTATCTTTAGGTAGTTGATGGTTTAATGCTATTGATTTCTCAGTGTACCGTGTAAGTCTTAATGAAGATAATTTGAAGCACCGAATCTATATTTATATGCATAGAATTTATATATCTAATTGCATATTATGCAGGTGATCAAAACTGCAGAGAACAAAAGATAACTTATCTGATGTATGATATCTTTCGTTTTTTCTGTTTATCTTGACAGCACTGCAGGGAATTTGAGTAAACCTTGTTTTCTTATTTTTTGTCGTTCGAATTATCTTTTCAATCTGAGACAGATCTTTTTGATTTGTGTTTTAACCCAACTCATGTAAATTTTTTGCCGCAATTACTGAATTTTTATCACTTTTCAAGACTTTAATTTTGATAAAATTATAAAAAGGATCTATACTTGTTAAATATTATAAAGACTCTAACTGTTATGGAGGAATACACATGAGTGACATCGATAGCGGAGAGATGTTTGATTTTAAGCTTGGCAAGTGGGTTTTAAGCATAGATGAATGTGCATTTATGAGTCTGAGAGATATTGGAAAGGATAAACCTATAAAGCAATACCTGATTGAGTCAATTGAAAGCTGGGTAGATAAAAAAGACGTATTTTTAACAGACAAATTTATTTCCGAGATATGTGACGTTATTAAAAATGAAAATGAAGATCTATATGATCGTTTAATAAAGAAATGCGCTCTTAAAGGAATAAGTTTAGGTGAAGGAATATTTGAAGCGCTGAATTTATTGAACTGTGGAATGCTGAACGATCAGCAGTGCAGAAATGTTGGCGACGACTCTTGTGATGCGTAATAGACTCTGTCTATTATAAAAATGAGGCATAACAGTGTGAACTCAAATGGTTTTTGAGTGTCTCTATCTGGGTTGCCTCGGCTCTTTATTTCTTGTTTTCTTTATTTATGAACAGTCCAATGGACCTAAAAACATACCTTCTTTTTTTGAGAAATTTATTTAAATAAAAATCAAGCATATTTTTAATTGGGGTGACTTATGGGTTACATCGAAACCTGGAAAGAAGTTATGCAAAGACCTTCTGATTTCTACAGAAGAATGCCAGAGACTGGAGGATACGGTGATCCGCTCACCTTTGCAGCAATCAGCTTCATTATATATGGGCTTTTAACCGCACTTCTTACTGCACTATTTGGCCGCGAAATGTACATGAATGGTATGTACAATGAAATGTACGGTAGTGCAAGAGAGGTAGGCTTCTTCACAATACTCATGACTGTGATTATAACACCAATTGCAGGTATAATCTCTCTCTTTATCGAAGCTGCCATACTCTATGTTATTTATAAAATCCTTGGAGGAGAGGGGAGTTATGAAGGTACCTTAAGGTTCATAGCTTATGCAACTGCTGTACTGGTACTTTCCTGGATTCCTATTATCGGCTGGATCGTAGGACTTTATGGAATATATCTCTATATTGTTGGCGGTATGCATGTCCATAATGTAAGCATGGCAAGATCTGCAGTTGCTGTACTTCTGCCCACTTTGCTGATAACTCTCTTGGTGGTTATACTTGTTGCAGGGTTGGTTGCTTTTTCCAGCTTTTTTTTCTAACCCGAAAACATTTATATGAAAAAACACATTTTATTTTTTGATTATGTTTTTCTTAAGAATTTAAGGAACTCTTACCTCGAGCTAAATATTTATATATTAGAACTTCCTTTAATTGACCTACACGACTAGGGCGTGATCAGGAATGCCAAGATGGCGGAGCGGCTACGCAATCGCCTGCAGAGCGATTCCATTCCGGTTCGAATCCGGATCTTGGCTTTTCCTTTAAATATTAGATCACTCCAAAACTATATTGTTCTTAATTGCTTTATTGGAATATACAGACTGCCAAGATGGCGGAGCGGCTACGCAATCGCCTGCAGAGCGATTCCATTCCGGTTCGAATCCGGATCTTGGCTTTTTCAAAACTTTTTATCCTCTTTTGTAGAACTTTTTGATCTCTTGTTTATCTCAACTTCCTCATTATTTTACTCAATTTGAACAAGCATAATGAGTGAGATGTTCCTTGTACCCTCGAAGAGGAGTTCTGACTGTAAGACTCGGTGATAATCAGATCAAACATGCTTCCATTCTTTTATGATTCGAACCCAGATTTTTTCCTTATATACTTTATCAATCTAAAGATTTATATACTATTATCACTCTAGTAGAATATACAGACTGCCAAGGTGGCGGAGCGGTCACGCAATCGCCAGCAGAGCGATTCAGTCCTGGTTCAAATCCGGACCTTGGCTTCTTCAAATTTTTCATTCACTTTCTTCTTCTGCGTAAATTTTAATTTTTGTTTTTTTGATTCACACGTCATTAGACTATTCATCAGAGTACAATTGTACATAGTTACTCCACCTGAGCAAGTATAATAGTGAAATGAAGACTTAAATCCATAAATTAGTCCTCTTGAGAGGAGTGAAAAGGACTGCATGCTGTTTCACTTGCAGTGAAACTCCCATAAAATCTTCGATTTTCTGTGATCCGAAGCGCAATTCGGGGTGAAAAGGTCTGGGTACCTCCGAGGGACAATTCGGGAAACGGAACTCGGGCAAGACACAATTCAGGAGTTAGAATTAGGGACTTGTCTTTTATATTAGAGAAGGCTAATTTTCAGGCATGGATGTTGATGAACTCATGAGGAGATTGTTTGAGCTTTATCCTGAAGATAATACATATGGTTTTCAAGATCCTTTTTTTGCACTAATTTCTACTGTGATGTCCCACAGGACCCGGGACGACGTAACCTATCCTGCAGCAAGAAAGCTTTTTGAGAAATTTTCAACTCCTGAAGAGCTGGTGCAAGCTGATGTAAATGAGATTGAAGCTCTTATAAAGGATGTAGGGTTCTATAGGGTCAAAGCTGGAAGGATAAAGGAAATTTCTCGAATTCTTCTGGAGAAATACGACGCCAGAGTTCCTGACGATATGGAATCTCTTCTTGAAATGCCTGGAGTTGGCCGTAAGACCGCGAATTGTGTGCTTGCTCACGCTTTTTTCAAAGATGCCCTTGCCGTAGACACTCACGTTCATAGAATTTCTAACAGGCTCGGGCTGGTAGATACAAAAGTCCCTGAAGAAACTGAAACTGAACTAAAAAAGATATTTCCACAGAGATACTGGAAACATATAAATCTCTTGCTTGTAAAATTAGGACAAAATGTCTGCAGACCTATTTCTCCCAGGTGTGGAACCTGCGTCCTGAATGATATGTGTCCTAAAATTTTCCTTTGATTAGGAGTTTCTGGCAACCCAGGCAATTAAAAAATCGAAATTCTGAGACTTTTTTAGGAATGGAAAAACCTTCAGGGCGATACGAGATTATTTATATAAAGCTGGCATTTAGCAGGCAAAAGGGTTATGCCTCTCGTTAATTTAATGGCAAATTAACTTCAGGTATAGAGTTTATCTACACTGTTATCAATATTCCATATATATTCATCACATTCGCGAGGTCAAATATGTTTCAGATAGGAGAAGCATTAATGGGGCAGGGCGCAGAACTTGCCCATGTTGATTTGATGATAGGAGACAAAGGAGGTCCTGTAGGACAGGCTTTTGCAAATGGGCTTACTCAGCTTTCAGCCGGACACACTCCACTCCTGTCCGTTATAAGGCCAAACCTGCCACCTAAACCTTCAACCCTTATTATCCCGAAGGTTACGGTAAAGAATATGGAACAGGCATCAAAAATTTTCGGACCTGCCCAATCAGCAGTTGCAAAGGCAGTAGCTGATTCAGTAGAAGAAGGCGTAATCTCGAAAGATCAGGCTGAAGACCTTGTCATTGTAGCAAGCATCTTTATACACCCTGATGCCCAGGACTATAACAAAATTTACAGGTACAACTACGGCGCCACAAAACTTGCAATTAAGCGCGCTCTCCAAGGCTTCCCGGACATTGACACGGTTCTCGAAGAGAGCAACAAGTCCACCCACGCAATTATGGGCTTCAAAGTCACAAGGCTCTGGGATCCACCTTATCTACAGATTGCTTTTGACAACCCGAACCTGGAATTTGTGCTTTCTGCCATTTCCCAGATTCCTAACAGCGACCATGTAATCATCGAAGCAGGCACACCGCTTATCAAACGCTATGGTGTGGATGTAATTTCGAAGATCAGACAGGTCAGACCTGATGCTTTCATTGTGGCTGACTTAAAGACCCTTGATACCGGAAACCTCGAAGCAAGAATGGTTGCAGACGCTGCAGGAGATGCTATTGTGGTCTCTGCCCTTGCTCCAATCAGCACTATTGACAAGCTTATTGAGGAAGCCCATAAAACAGGCATTTATGCTGTTATGGACACTCTCAATCAGCCCGATCCGATTTCTGTATTAAAGCAGCTTAAAGTCATGCCTGATGTAATCGAGCTACACCGCGGAATTGACATTGAAAACACGGAACATGCCTGGGGCAATATTGCCGACATCAAGAAAATCGCTCCAAAGGCTCTAATTGCTGTTGCGGGCGGAGTCCGTCTTGACAAGGTGCCAGTGGCTCTAAGCGAAGGTGCTAACATTCTTGTGGTAGGACGGGCTATCACCAACGCAAAAGATGTCAGGGAAGTAGCTGAACAATTCATTAACAGCCTTAACAAACCTGAAATCGACCAGTTCAGAGTTATGACAGATTTCTGAGCAGATTTAGAAAATTAAACCAGGGCTCTGAAAAGAGCTTCTAAAAGGTAAATTTGAAAAGTCTGCTAGAAATTAAGTTGGAAATTAAGTACAACAAATACTCAGGCAGAAACATGCCAGAGAAAGCGTTAATATCAACGCTTTCTTTCAATTTTCTTTTTATTATTCAGAAGGGGATTTTTTTGGGCTCACCATTTATTTTACTGAACTACAAAACTTATATTCAGGGAACAGGCGAGGGAGCAGTAGAAATCGCAAAGGCCTGCAGAGTAGTATCCGAAGAAGCAGGTATTGAGATTGCAGTAGCTCCCCAGCTTCCGGATATTTACAGGGTAGCCTCTGAAGTTGAACTTCCGGTTTTTTCCCAGCACCTGGATGGAATAGGAGCAGGAAGCTTTACCGGCCACATTTTCGGAAAATGTGTAAAAGAAGCAGGAGCATCAGGAACTCTTATCAATCACTCTGAAAGGCGCCTGACCCTTGCAGAAATTGAGGCTTCTTTAAAAGCAGCCAGAGAATTCGGACTCAGGACAGTTATCTGCACTAATAATGTCCCAACAACTGCAGCAGCTGCAACTCTTGGGCCAGACTATGTAGCAATCGAACCGCCAGAGCTTATAGGCAGTGGAATTCCTGTCTCACAGGCTGACCCTGAGGTTGTTAGCGGTTCAGTTGAAGCAGTTGAAAAAATCAATCCTGGAGTAAAAGTCCTCTGCGGTGCCGGAATCTCAAAAGGGGAAGATCTCAGGGCAGCTCTTGACCTTGGTTCACAGGGTGTGCTTCTTGCATCTGGAATTGTGAAAGCTAAAGATCCCAGGGCTGCATTAGAAGAGCTTATCCGCCTGGTTTAAGCTTTCTTCCTGACACTTACTCTCAAAAAATGAATTACCAGGAACAATAAAAAATAATCCACAACAATAAATTTATTAGAGGCAATAATAATCGAATTAAAAAAGAATGCGGCTAAAAAGCCGCTTTTCCTGTAATCTTTTTTTTGATTACTGGTATGCCTGAATAAGAGGTTTAACAGCTTTTGGATCTCCTATCTTAATAAGAAGTAAAGCAGTTTCATCTTTAATTTTCTTATCTGTTGTTTTCAGGTTCTCTATTAGAGGATCAACTGCTACTTCTCCCATATTCTCCAGGGCTTCTCTGGTACTGGTTCCGAACTCCGCATCTCCCAGTTTTGCCACAAGCAATCCTGCAACCTCCTGGTTTTTAGTCTGGCCAAGAGCAAGGAAAGCCTGCTTTCTGAGATTTGCGTCCATACCTGTGTCATCAAACACTTTTTTGAGAGTTTCTACAGCTTTTGGATCTCCTATCGCTCCAAGAGCTGAAGCTGCAGCCATTCTAACAGAGAGTTTTTCCTCTTTATCGGTCAGTACACCAGTTAAAGCTTCAGTAGCTTCAGAACTTCCTATTCCTCCAAGAGCAAGGACAACATTCTTTCGTAGGTCCTCATTAGAGTTTGCGGAATCTTTTGCTCTTCCCTCGATTATTTTCCCGCTTTCCAGGACTGCTATAAGGGGTTCTACCGCAGTCTCGTTTCCTATTTTTCCCAGTGACAGAGCTGCACTACTTCTCACCGTGACTCTCTTATCTCTCAGTCTGTCAATAATATTTGGTACAGTACTCTCTTTCCCTATTTTTCCAAGGGCAATTGCAGCATTGCTCCTGATAGTGTCGCTTTCGCCGTCTTTCATTTGTTTCAGCAGTATATCTACTGCACCTTCATCTCCAATTTCTCCAAGCGCAAACACTGCACTGCTTTGCACCGGAGGATAATCCCTGGCCAAAATCCCGTTTATGGAAGCAATTGCCGCTACTTCTTTTCTTTCTCCAAGAGCCATTAAAGCTGCAATCCTCATACTCCCACTGTCGCTTTTAAGAGCTTTAAGAAGCTTTTCAGTTTCGCTTCCCGGTTCATCAGGTCCAAATTCTGAAAGTGCAACTGAATCGTAAATACTCGAGTTCTGCTCGTCTGCTTTAAGGGCTGCTTCAAGAGCATTTGTTTCGTCTTTGTAGTCCATATCAAGAGAAGCTGCAAGATTTCTTCTCATTGCTTTATCTTTGGCTTCTATAGCCTGGAGAATTTCATTTGAGACTCCACGTTGTGCCCTTCCTCCAACTGTATCTGCGGCTAAGGTATTATTTGAAGCCATTTCTACAAAAGTTTCAGAAAGGGTTTTTTCCACTCTTTGATCTCTGGTTTCAAGGAATGCAAGAAGCATATAACTACTCGTTTCCGAATTCGAATCATTGGTTTCAATATTTTCAATAAGAATATCAGCTGCAGGTTTCCCTAATTTTCCAAGTTTGTCTGCCGTGTTCAGTCTCGTTTCATGGCTGCCGGTTACAAGCTGATTTATAAGATCCCCAATTGAGTTTTCTTTTGAAGTATTGTTTCCTCTAAGAATGAGTGTATCATTTCCGCTGGCACTTCTAATCCCCTCACTAATACTATCCCCACTTAAATAAATCGAAGCAAATATTGAGAGAGTGAGAAGGATAAACAAAAAAGAAACTTTCCATCTTACTTCAGGCATCATATTTTATATTTTTTTATTGTTTCTTGTTTATATCACTTTCTCTGTTTATAACCTAAGTTTCAAAAAAGAAGTTCTTTTTATCCCTTTAGCCTCAGATTTTTCTCTCTTATCCGACATCCCAGACCACAAAGAAGGGCAGTGACCTCGCTTTCGACAAAATCTGCATCGCAATCTCCAAAAACAGTTATCCTGTATGTCACTGCAAGCCTTTCTATACTATTTCTTTCATTTTCCATCTCTTCCAGGGCAGATCCCCTGTAAATGTCACTGATTTCGCAGGCTGCAAGATGTTTATTTGTATTTATGGCATTCAGGATTATTTCAGGGTCAGCACCTTCCGGGATAAGGACTGAAATGTCTCTTGTCGAATGTTCAAGATTTCTTTTTCTCCATTCTCTCAATTCGGATTCTGAGAGGAGTCGAAGGTTTTCAAGCTTAAGTTTAATAAATTTATTTTTCGTTTGGGGGGAAGTGCCTTTTGAGGACAGTTTTGTAAGGATTACCTCCTCAGGGCCTACCTTTTCCAGCATACCTACATGGATTTTTCCGGAATAAAAATGGGAAAAGCCGCAGACTTTCCCAAGGGAGTTCAATATAGTCTCGTATTCGGCTATTCGGGAATTAATTAACTTATCAGATTTGCGCAGGGCGTGAGCAGTATCTCCATATTTTCGAGCTGCCTCCTTCATTTTTCTTACAAAGCCTTCTTCATCATGGGCCCTTACAAGACAGGAAAGTTCTTCACATTCCCTGATGAATGCTTCATGGACATCGAGAACCCCAGGATTTTCCATCTGGATGAGAGCATACAGGTAGGGGTTCTGGCCCAGGATCCTGCCCACAAAATCCAGCATTATATCATAAACCGGACTTACGAATTTTCTGGATTTCTTCACATCAAAGTCTAGCCTGTCAATGGTCGTTCCTATACTGATGTAAGCAAAATGAGTCAGCCCCTGGACAACAGAGACAAGCCTGTCATGTTCGGCTGCAGTGGTAATCTCAACATGGGCTCCACTTTCTTCAAAGAGTTCTCTTATTACCGGAAACCATTTCTCGGAACGCCCTTTTATAGGGACAAGAATTACAGTCTGCCCCCTTATGGTACGGATCGTGGGACCGAACATGGGATGAGTGCCCAGGATTTCCACATCAGAAGGAGCAAATTTCTTCATGGCTTCTACAGGCTTTACCTTAATAGAAGTAAAGTCCATAAGCAGGCTTCCGGCTTTCATTTTTGGAGCAACTTCCTCAATAGTTTCTTCGGTTACGTTGATGGGCACAGAGACTATTACTATATCACTTTCCGGAATGACGGTTTCAAGATCCGAAGCAAAAGGGACTTCCATTTTTCTGGCAATCTCCATTTTGCCTCCTTTTCCCCAAACTGTAACTTGATAATCTTTTTCTTTAAAAAAACGGGTAAACCACTGTCCCATCTCTCCTGTTCCACCAAGGATCAGAACTTTTACTTTTTCAGAGCTCGTTTTCTGCGTAGTCTGCTCTTGCTCAATACTAATTATCTGGTTTTGGGTATGGTTTTGCCGGGCGTGATGGGTATCTTCTTCTGCCTTCATCCTCAAGTCTCCGGATTCATCTTCAAGCCTGCAGAGCATCCAAAACGGCTTTTTTCATTAGTTCCACTGGAGGTTCAGTTCCCGTCCAGAGCCTGAAAGCTTCAGCTCCCTGGTAGACAAGCATCAAAAGTCCACTTATGGTTTTTGCGCCTGCGGTTTTTGCTTCTCTTAAGAGCCTTGTTTCCAGTGGGTTATAAACAATATCAAAAACAGTAAGGTTGGAGTGAAGCTCTTCTGCTGTTGCAATAGTAGTTTCTATGTTCGGATGCATCCCCAGAGTTGTGGTATTAATGAATACATCTGTTTCCTTCAGAAGGTCCCTTAATTCCAGGAGCCCGGTTCCCTTTACTTTCCCCAGAAGTGCTGCATCAGAAATATCCCTTGCAAGTTCGGTTGCCCTTTGTTCTGTCCGGTTTATTATCGTAATATCTGCACCACCAACTGCAAGCTGAAAAGCAATAGCTCTTGCTGCGCCCCCTGCTCCTGCAACCACGATTTTAGACCCCTTTATTTCCACTGCAGCGTCAAGAAGTGCCTGTTTTGCCCCTAATCCGTCAGTATTGTACCCAGTTATTTTTCCGGCTTTTTCGAAAACAACAGTATTTATAGCTCCTATCTTTTCTGCCAGTGGGTCAGGCTTGATGCAATTCAGTTTCACAGCAGTCTCTTTTAAGGGCACAGTCAGGTTGAGCCCTCCAAACCCCATAGCTTCAGCCCCAAGAATTGCCTTTTCCAGATTTTCAGGTCTGACCCTGAAAGCATGGTAGATACAGTCCATCCCAAGAGCTGAAAAAGCTGCATTATGCATTGCCGGGGAGAGAGAATGGCTTATAGGGTCCCCAAAAACTCCAAAAACTCGCTTCATTCGAGCAGCTCCATTATCTTCTTTACTTCATTTACCGGAAGCTGCCCAGGAGCTGCAGATATCGTATCGTCAACAGAGGCGTAGGTCAAAACTGAACCATAAAAAGGAGCAATTACCCTTGTGTGTTTACCAGGGTTTCCCATTGCGATTGTGCATACTGCCCTTCCAGCTTCCGCTGCACCCAGTGCAAGTCCCAAAAGGTCAAGCACATTCCTTCTCGAATGCGGCATGACTGCAATTTTGGCAATATCTGCTCCTGCCAAAAATGCCGCTTCAATAATCTTTTCCATTTCCTCAACTGAAGGGGTTTTTAAAAAATCGTGGAAAGAAATGATTACGGTTTTTCCATGGACTTTTGCCATTTTTACTGCTCTATCTCTTTCTTCTTTATCTGCAGAGAGTTCGATATCAATCGCTTCTGGGCCGTCTTTAAGGGGGAGGAGATCAGTAAGGAGTCTGATTCTTTCCGCCTCGTTTCCCTCCCATTTTCCTCCCTCTATGATGGAGCGGTTTGTGATAAGCACAGGAAGCCCGGTTTCGAATTTTATTTTCCCGATTAATTCTTCAGCTTTCTCTGGGTCCCTGATCGCCAGCAGATCCAGCCGGAGCTCCAGAATATCGGCTCCCATTTTAGTTGCCTTTTTTGAAGTCTCAAAGGGATTTTCAAGGATCACTGCAACAATTGCAGCCTTTTTTTCAAGGTCAATGGGGCCAATATGAATCATTTCTTCTCCTGATCTACTTTTCAGTAAAAGACTACTTTTTACTTGATAGACAGTGTCTCTCTGACTTACAGATTATTTCTATTTAACAAACAGTTTCTCTCTAATTTAAAAATTGATTTTTCTTTGATAGGTAGAATTCTATCTGGCAAATTATTTTTCTATAATCGTTTCTTCAATTTTCTTGCCGAAATGCCTGGCCCCTTCTTCCAGATGAACCAGAACTTCATCGCCTTTCTTGAGTTTGGCAACTGAAATCGGGTTTCCGTCTTTTCCTACCAGCTTGATAGTTTCTGCATTTTGCAGGATTGCAGTTACAGTCCTGTCTTTAGTTTTTGCTTCAATAAGCATGAGTGGGCGGCTTTCTATTTTTACCCTGCCTACAATGCCTTCTCTCTGCTTTCCTCTTGAGTTTATGATAGTTACTATGTCTCCAGTCTGGAGTTCCGAAAGATAGCGGGTTTTGTCTCCGATTTTTATATATGAATGGACAGCACCTGCATTTACCCTGAAGGGACGCGCTGCCACGTAAGGACTCTCATCGGACTCGGAATTTACCAGAAACATTCCACTTGCCTGAGAGCCTATGAGCATGCCTTCTCCTCTCTGCATAAGGTTGCATGTATCAACGCAGACTCTATCGCCCATTCCGAGAGTTTCTACTCTGGTCACGATGGCAGATTCAAGTTCTGCACTTTCACTTTCCAGTTCCCTTGCAGCCTGAACCGTATCTTTTATTTCCTGAGGATTTCCACTGTCAAGTAGAACACCGTCTGCCCCGATCTCAAGAGTCTGGAAGGCGATCCTTGCTTCTTCTGCACTCTTTACCCCGAAAATTATTTTGACTTTGTAATTCTGGAGTTCAGCTATCAAGTTTTCGAGAGGGATAACTTTCCAGTCCGTACCTGTCACAAGCAGATAATCGCAGACCTTTCCCATTTCCGCCGCAAAGTGTTCATAACGTTTGTCTCTTATGACCACGTATCCGGCAACTGCCACTCCTTTGTCCATGAGCAAAGTAGCTGCATTAATATCAAGAGAACCCGGAATTTCCAGGGGTAAGGGTTTTGTCCCGTCACCTTCTCCTCTCTTTCCAATGACCACGATGTCAGCCCCGGATTTATTATCACGGGCAAAGGTTGCTACTGTGATATTTCCCAGTTCTTGAACCTTATCCACATATCCTGCGCTTACAAGGACGCAGTCTGCTCCTGATTCAAGACCTGTTGTGATCCGGTCTTTCTGTTCTTCCCAGCCGCCTTCATCGGCTTTTATCCAGACGCTTTTCTTTTTCAAGGCTTCAACCCCGGTTATTTTTGTTTTTATTCCGGTCTTTTCCCTTTTTTAGTTTTTGTTTTGGGGCCTATTTTGATTCTTAATGCCGTTTTTTCATTTGAGCTGTTCAAGGGCTTCTTCCACAGGCCTTCTATGATGCACGATTTCGCAGATAGCCCGGGTTAGCCTGACAGGATCTTTGTGCTGGAAAACATTTCTTCCGATCGCAGCGCCTCTGGCTCCGGCTTCCATTGCTCCGTCAATCATTTCCAGAAGTCCACGGTCAGTTGAAGTTTTTGGCCCTCCTGCAATAACTACAGGCACAGGACATCCCCTGACAACATTTCTGAAACTGTCCGGGTCTCCGGTGTATACAGTTTTTACAACATCAGCCCCGAGCTCGGCTCCGATCCTTGCAGCATGTGCCACATGCACAGGGTCGTGAGGGTTGGTTATTTTCTTTCCTCTGGGGTACATCATTGCAAGAAGAGGCATTCCCCATTCTGTACAGTCTCTAGAAATTGTTCCGAGCATTTCAAGCTGATCTGCCTCTGTTTCAGAACCGACATTAACATGCATAGAAACAGCATCAGCTCCCATCTTAATTACTTCTTCTACTGTACAGACCTGTACCTTGGCATTGGGATCAGGGCTCAGGGAAGAAGAACCACTGATGTGGACTATGAGTCCTATATCATGTCCGTATCCTCTGTGCCCGTATTTGACCATGCCTTTTTGCATGAGAACTGCGTTAGCTCCACCTTCGGCAACCCTGTTAACTGTGTCGGTGACATTTATCAGCCCTTCAATAGGCCCATCGGAAATCCCATGATCCATGGGAATGATGACCATGTTTCTGCTTTCCCTGTTCATCAGCCTTTCTATACGTATTTTCTTTCCAATTTCTGACATTATAATTCCCCTCAATTCTTTATTCTTTTAATTCTAAGTTCGTTTTATGATCTGTATCAATTTATTATCTCTGGCGTGTTAGTGTGTAGCATACTAGCATGTTACATATATTTAAATATATTCCACTCAGCTTTCAGATTTACCCTGCACTCTAATGGCAATGAATATTTTTGAACCTTTCTGTATTACTTAATGCATTGGTAACCTTGTTTTGGCATCTGTTTTATATTTATCCTCACTTCACTAAAATACAGCATTATCACATGAATTTAATTTTGATTTAAAGCCTCTAGCTTGCGAAACAGTGTATAAGCTTTGAATCTGGAAAGATACAAGAATTAAAATAGGATAAGATTGGCTAATAGAGTAAACTCAGAGTTTAAAATTACATTACAATACCAAAACAGAAGCGGAAGGAATTATGAAAGAGCTTAAAATTCTTGTTGTTAATAACTATGGACAATTCTGCCACCTTATCCATCGGGCTGTCAGGGATCTTGATATGGATACAAAGATCATCCCCAATACAACACCTATCGAGGATATTCTTGCAGAAGAGCCAGACGGGCTTATCCTCAGTGGTGGACCGGAAATGGATCGTGCAGGCTTATGTTTTGATTACGTCAGGGAAATTGACCTTCCTATCCTTGGGATCTGCCTCGGACACCAGGCGATTGCCCTGGCTTATGGAGGGCATGTGCATGCGGGTAAAAAAGGAGGGTATGCTGAGGTTGAGATAGAAGTACTTGAAGAAGATGATATTCTCAAAGGGCTTGGCCCAAAAACTACTGTATGGGCTTCGCACGCAGATGAAGTTGCCATTCTGCCTGAGGGTTTTATCCATCTCGCCCGCTCAGATATCTGTGAGATTGAAGCCATGCGGCACCCTACAAAACCTATTTATGGAGTTCAGTGGCATCCTGAGGTTTCTCATACCGAAAAAGGAGAAGAACTGCTTATGAACTTCTTTGAGGTCTGTGATAAATACTAATATCTGAAAAATTAGCTAATAAACAAAATATAAAAGTGCTAAATTAAAAAAGTAATAACCCGGGATATATTACATCCCGAGTTTTTTCTTCATCATTTTCTGAATATTGAATTTTCCGCCCCTAAAACCTTTCAGAGCTGTTTGCATGGTTTTGTGGTATTTCAGGAGTTCTCTTACTTCTTCAGGGCTGCAGCCAGAGCCTCTTGATATTCTTTTTATTCTTGAACCACCAATGAGCTTTGGGTCCGTCAGTTCTTCATCTGTCATTGAGTCCATGATGACCTTATAATTCTTCATCTTGTCACTTGTGGCCTGGAACATTTCGTCTGAGAGTTTTACGCCTCCCATGCCTCCCATTCCCATGGGCAGCATAGACATAATCTGCTTTAGAGGGCCCATTTTGTTCATGGCTTCAAGTTGCTTATACATATCCTTTAGAGTGAAGCGCCCCATCATCAGGGCTTCCACATTCACATCTTCTTCACTCAGGCTCTCTTCAGCCTTTTCCATCAGGCTTTTAATATCTCCCATTCCAAGAAGTCTTGAAATGAACCTGTCAGCTTCGAACTTCTCTAAATCTTCCGGAGTTTCGCCAACGCCAATGAAAGCTATAGGAGCCTTTGTTTCAGAAACAGCTGAAAGGGCTCCACCGCCTTTTGCCGTACCGTCCAGCTTCGTTATAATAACGCCTGTAATTCCTACAGAATCATTAAAAGCGTGAGCTTGCTGGCTTGCCAGCTGTCCGATACCCGCATCAAGGACCATAAACTTGTGGTCTGGTTTGGCAACAGCATGGATTCTTTCCATCTCATCTATCAGTTCGGCTTCAAGAGCATGCCTGCCTGCAGTATCCACTATTCTTATGTCGTATTTTTCCAGGGCTTTTAGTCCGTTTCTGGTGATAGCAACAGCATCAGGATTTCCTTCTTCTCCGTAAAATGCGACATTAAGTTTTTCACAGAGAGTTTTAAGCTGGTGGTAGGCTCCCGGCCGGAAAGTATCTGCGGCAATGACTCCTGCTTTAAGTCCCTTTCTCTGGAAGTAGCGGGCAAGTTTTGCAGTGCTGGTGGTTTTTCCGCTTCCCTGCAGCCCTACCATCATTATTATCTGGGGTTTAAGCTGTATTTCGGCCCCCTTCCCGATGATTTCCATCAGTTCCTGGTAAACAATACGGATCACGTGCTCCCTTGGATTCATACCAGCAGGAGGGTCTTCCTTCATTGCACGCTCTTTGATTTTCTGGGACATTCCCATAACAAGTTTTACGTTCACGTCGGCCTGGAGCAGGGCCCGCTGGATATCCTTTACTACTTCATTGACCGTGCGCTCATCAATTCGTCCTGCGCCAATCAGCTTCTTGAGTGCCCCCTGCAAGGAGTCTCCAAGTTTTTCCATTACCATTGATAATCGTCCTGTCTGGTTTTGAGGATGGATAAAAAGATAAAATATATTTCTTTGATAAATTGAACATCTTTAAATTATTTTATCTGGTGTACGAAAGTGATCTTTTCTTGCATTTGTTTTTATCTTGTATAATAAAGTGATCATTTCTTGCATTTGTTTTTATCCTGTATAAGAAAGTGATCTTTACTTAATAAGCCTTTGAGTTTCTGCGCTTGAAAAACATTAAGTAAATTTCGTTAAGTGGATTTGAATCAGGGTAAATTTGAACTCTCTGGATATGGGTGAGAGCTGAATTCAAAAAAAGACAAAATTCAAACCGGGATAATAGGTGAGTATAAAATCATACATAATTGAAACCGATTAAAAAAAAGGTTCCTTTATAGCGGGGGATGGATTCGAACCATCGGTCTACGGGTTATGAGCCCGTCGGGATCTCCTGGCTACCCCACCCCGCTAAATTGTTGACATGCTGGGTAAAAGAAAACTGATCTGGAAAAACCTTCTTTATAGCGGGGGATGGATTCGAACCATCGGTCTACGGGTTATGAGCCCGTCGGGATCTCCTGGCTACCCCACCCCGCTACAGGGTTTTATATATTAGGCTTCTCTGCCTGAGACAGCTATCAGAACATACTAACGATACATTATATACTTTTCGCTTGAATCTCTTCTCTCCAGCGTTAAGGAAGTCAAATTTTTATCAAAGGAGATATATAACTTCCTCATAATTTTGTCAAATTTCTTCTTCTATCTGCTGTTTTTCCGATTCTCCATTTTTCAGGAAACGTATTTGAAATCTGGAGCCCTAGATCATATCATGACAAGATGTCTATTCTGTGGATCTTACTGTGAAGTGAAGTGCGGAATTTATTGTGAGGGATATCAGGAAAGTCAGGGAGAAAAAGAAGATCGAGAAAGTGCAGACATTCTTGGATGTACGCAGGTCGGAACGTCCTATATATATGATAGCTGCCTCAAGGATCTGAAAGAAGCGCTTGGGCTTTTATCAGATAGCTTAAAATCTTGAACTTCTGGTGGAGGTAATAAGAACTTTTCATGCCCAATGATACTTGAGAGAAGGTAAAAATTTAAGGAAAGGCATGAAAAGTAAACTCCAGTTCAAATTACTTCAACATTCAGTGTGAAGTTCTCTTCCGTACCGGTTGTCTTCTCCCAGGACCTTTTATATACTCCATTTACCTGTTGGCTGCCTTCGGAATTGGCTTTAATTTCCCACAAATGAACTCCTCCAGCACCAACAAGAGGCTGCTGCCTCTCTGCAGACGATTCAGAAGAGTAATATTTGTCAGAAAGCAGGCTTAGTCCTTCGCTCAGGTTAATTTGCCATGAATAGCCTGTACTTGGGTTTTCTTCAAGCCTAAGGTAAAAAGTCTCCTCATTTTCAAGATTTATGGTTGTTCCATTGTCAGCTTCGGTTATTACCTGCTGTTTTGGCGGCATAGAACTGGGAGACTCATCTAATGTGTTATCAACTGTAAGTTCGAAAGAACCCGTTATTCCATTAACGTTCACAGTGTAGTTTCCAGCTTTCAGTCCCTGGACTTCAAGAGGTATTGTTTCATTGAAAGGCACAATTGCCTGTGTACAAATTGCGTCTTTCGGGCGCTTTGTAGTTATATTAACGTTGAAGGTATTTTTTTCTCTTTCAGTAGTTATTTTGTCAATTTCGGTGCAGCCGTCAGGCAGATAGCCTTCTGCTACTACCTGTATCTGTACTGGAAAAGATTCCAGGATCATAATCTGGACACTATCGACATTTGCAGTGTCATATACGTATCCTTCCCCACTGGTGTTCTGGTCTTCTGATGTGTTATTTGCTGGTTCTGTATCCGTATTGTTCTGTCCTTCCTCAACGCAACCGGAAAGAGCAACTGCACAGATAAGAAGAAAGACTGCCAGAATTTTCATATACTTCAGAGATTTATCATTTGTTAACCTTTTCATCTATTTCCCTCTGCCTCCTTCTAATACGTTTATGAAAAGATGTGTCTGTTTGGATTTATCTTTTCCTTAAACTTCGAACAGAATCGAAGTTACAGAAAGAAATTACTTTATGCGAATTTTGAATTTACTTAATTTAAATTTTGAATCTGACTGCATGAAACCTCATAGCATGATCTGTATGCTCAAATATTGGAAACTTACTGTCTATTTTTAGTAAACTTTGCGGAAAAATCATATACGATATTATTGTTATATAGCTATATAACAGCGTTAACTCTCATTTTATGTTTACAGCATTCAGTTCAACTATACGGCCTCACAAAGGATCACTCTTTGCAAATAATTTGTAAACAGAGTAGAAACTAGAAAAAGCTGGTTTAAGGAGATTTCAATTTGAGTTTGAAAAAAATGGATAAAATCGGCATAATATACAGGTTAAAAAAATTATCTGGAAAAAGTTTTTTTTCTGTCAGGTCTTATATTAAGATCTTGGTGGGGTTCTGTTGAGAGTCGCTGTCATTACGCAGGGAACTTCTACAGTTCTTGAATCCATTCTGGAATCTGAACATGAAGTAGTAGGAATCATCGAATCCTCTCCAGTATATGAATTAAATCCTTTTCTTAAAGAGGCAGGCGCGTTTCTTACAAGTCTTCATTATTCGTTTACCTTAAACCCCTTAAACTTGAGACTCTTCTCCAAAAAAATGCGGATTCCTTATTATTTCTTCAGGAAAGGAGAAGCTGAGGGTTTGGAAAAATGGATGAAAAGTTTAGAGCCTGATTTGATAGTTGTATATTCCATGTCTCATCTCCTAACGGAAAATATCTTCAGTATTCCTAAGCTCGGAACTGTTAATCTCCATTACTCATACTTACCGGAATACAGAGGTCCGACTCCTGTCTTCTGGGAATACTATGATTACGTTCTGAATCCTGGGGTTACTGTCCATTATCTCGATAAAGGGGAAGATACCGGCGATATAATTTATCAGACGCGGATTCATATTAAATCGGGTGAGAAATTTGAGGAAGTTAACCATAATTTATCTTTTACAGGGGCAAAATTGATTTCAAAGCTAATGAAGGACCTTGAAGGGGGGAACATCTCCAGGATAAAGCAGCCTATCTCCAGTCCCACTCTCAGAGCCAGAAAAATCAAACCTGAGGAATACTCTGGACTTATAAAATGGGATGAATGGGATGTTGAGAGGGTTTTTCATTTTTTAAGTGGTACTTTGAAGTATCATAGCACTTTGCTGAATAAAAATAGGCTCTACAGGTTTTTATTCCAGGTTAAAATTTTAGATAGAGAAAAATGTGATACATCAGGATATAAAATCGGGAAATTATACAAGGAGAATTCAAAACAGTTTTTTGTTTGCAAAGATGGGAAAATTTATGTTGGTTTCAGACTTTCTGCTGCAAATTTTTTTGCATGGTTTTATCCTTATATCTCCTGAGCCTTATCTTTATAGTAAAGAATAAGGTCTTCAGCCCATTTCATAGGTGCAAGTTCAAAACCCATCAATGCCTCCTGATCAAAAGATCCTTTTGAGGTAAGGAAGTCAGCGGTCATGAAACGGTCCGTTTTAATCAGCATAGCTATTTTTATCTCATTTGCACAGACAAAAAGCCTCTTCTTTTTCATTGCCAGATAAAATTTCAGTTCTTTTCCGAAATCTATTTCCAGTCTTTCATAAATTTTTTTTGTTATTATCAGGGTTATTTCGACATCTTCATCCTCATTTTTCAGAAATATTTCGGGGAATATGGGATGAAAGATTGATGAAAAAGATAGTATATTTTTTGATTTTTTCATGTTTTCCAGAAATACTGCAGATGGCTCAAAAATACTGTTAGGATCGGGTCTAATAACTGAACATGATTTTAATTCATTCAGTCTTCCTAGAAATGGGAGAGGCAAATCGCTAAGATCGCGTTCCTGCCAGTAATATGGGTTTTTCTCAATAACCTCAAGAGTGTTAAGCAAAGGTTCCATTTTTTCGACCAAAATCTCTGCAAGTGGAGTAAGCTGGTACTCCCTATTTTCTTGAAGAACCAGATGTTCGTCTTTCAATTTTTTAATTTGAGGAAGCATGCCTGTGGATTTGACGTTAAGATTCTCAGTAATCTCTTCTATCGTCTTTCCTCCGTCTTTGAGCAGAAGTAAAAGGTCCTTTCTCTTCTGGGACATGAAAAGCAGGTCTATGAGAGATTTATCCATGGTTTCACTTCACTTTTAACACGTATCTTGGTGATTCATTTGCTTCCTTCTTCAGAAAGGATTATTTTTTAACGGATTTGCATTTCTGAGAGCAGTAGCCTGAAAGCTTTTTAAATTTGGTTTTAGTGAATAATAAAGATAGTTAGAGTTTCACATGTACATTTTAAATATCTCTCTTTTTATCTTTTCCTATATTATCCCTTAACAAGAAAAGAAACCTTAATGTCTATGGTCAAATTATATTGCTCGAAGATGGAGCCTTGAAAATATATGCTCCTGAAAACCTGAGTGTCCTGACCATATGCGCCAAATTCCGAATTAGGAGGAATTTGTATAGAATCGTTCAAATGTGTGCTTACCAACTGGGATTATATTTATAATTTGTGTCGAAAAATATCAATTGAAGTTAAACTTTCCGGGTATGAACCGGATGTCATTATTGCACTTGCCAGAGGAGGCTGGTTTGCCGGGCGCGTGCTTTGTGATTTTCTAGGGCTGGATGATTTATCAAGTCTGAAAATCGAGCATTATATAGGATCTGCAGCTATTGATAGCGGTGAACCTTTCATCAGATATCCCCTTTCAGACAAAGTTATGGAGGGTAAGAAAGTTCTTATCGTAGATGATATTGTTGATACCGGGGAAAGTATGCTGAGTGCTAAGGCTTATGTAGAGGAGCGAAACCCCATAGATGTCAGAACCGCTTCACTGCAGTATCTGGGAAGTTCGAAAATTGATCCAGATTATGTCGGAGAGAGGCTGGAGGACTGGGCCTGGATTGTTTATCCCTGGAATTTTATGGAAGACATGATCAGCATACTGACCAAATGCATGAGAAAAGATCCTAAGAGGCGCTGGAGTCTTGATGATCTTAAACACAGTCTTTACATAAACCATGCTCTTGATCCTGTTGTCTTTGAAATCACGCAGCCAGGACGGATTCCGGAAGTACTGGAAGAGATGGAAAGAGTGCGCAGAATTAGTTCCGGAATAATTGATGGAAAAAAGTATTGGAAACTTTTATAAAATGAAATTTTGTTATAAATTACAAATTCATAAACAGGTCACTAACCTTTGCTCTCCGTCAGGAAGTCAGAAGAGATCTGCAGGATAAAGAGCTTTTTACTTCTAAGAGTTAAAACGGTTCTCTCGTTTAAAGTAAATAAAAGTAAATACAAATATACATATCTGTTCAGAGTATCTACTTAAAGTACTCATAAGATGCCGTTATATATGCGATTCAGAATAACTTAAAGTATCTTTTAAAGGTACCAACTATATGATCAGGTTATTCTCAACAAATTAAGTTCATATCATCTATTAATCGGTGAATTCATGCCCCACAGATGCACCAGATGCGGAACCATTTTTGAAGACGGAGATTCTGTCATCCTTAGCGGCTGCCCGAACTGCGGCTGGAATAAATTCCTTTATGTAAAAGAGGAGTTAGAAGGTTCGGAAAATCAGGGAAGGCCCGCTCTGGAAGAGCAGAAACTGGATCTGGAATCCTCTCTGGATGAAGTTGTCAGAAGTATCGATGAGGCTCTTGCTTCCGAGCAGGAAAACAAAAAACAGGAACCTGAAGTTGAGACAAAAACTGAGGAAGAACGAGTAGAATCCGTAAGGATTCTTGGGCCTGGTTCTTACGAACTTAACCTGGATTCCCTTCTTGAGAGAAAAGAACTCGTTATGGCAATCAGAGAAGAAGGTTCTTACGCTCTTCATTTGCCTTCTGTTTTCAACCAGCAGAAGGATAGGCAAAAAGGGAAGGCAAAACCGAAAAAGCAGAAGTAATCTGGATTTTTCTGAGATTACTGAATTTTTTGCTGAATTCTTGGATAAAACGCTTATCGAGTTCTTATATCATCCAATGATCAGTTAGTTTTTATATTATTTTTTGTATTTCATATCCACTTTTACATTTTCTCTTTTACCCTTCTTTTACTTTTCTTCTTTACTTTTCTTCTTTAGCCTCTCTTCATTTACTTTTTAATTTTTCAGAAGTTGATAAGCCTTTCTTTTACATATGTGCTTCTATATATTATTATATTGTTAATTTTTATATTCCTTCTATATTTTCAATTCTCATTAATTAGTATAATTAAAAACTATAAATTTATATTAAATATGTTTTTTTATAAGAATAAAACTTTTATATTATATTGGATAGTTTGTTATTTGATGTCTATAGTTGAAAAATCTATATGAAAGCCGGTAATAAGCTTACAGAACAATATTTTGAGTCTTGTTGCTTTGCTTCTTCAGAACTTCTCGCTTTAACCAGTAATAATAACAAAGAGCATTTCCACAGATTCTGAAAAATAGCCTGTTGAGTAACTTCCAACGAGCGCTCGTAAGGATCCTTGCAGCTCTGTAACTGCATCATTCCATTTTAGCAATATTGGAATTTTCCAAAATCGATTGTAATAAAATCAAAACTTAGGAATCACTGCAAATGTGAGAACCGATATCACATTGTCCTATTGATATCGGAGTTTAATTTGTCTGAGGGGCTTTATTTCATGCAGGGAAAAACAAAAATTATGGTTGTAATCATTAGCTTCCTGGCGCTATTTTATTATTTTTTGCCTCTATTTTATGACACTTTAAATTACTCTCCTTCTATTGAAGAAGGCCAACCTTACAGGAGAAGTGAACTGGTATGGAGTGCTTTTACAAATCAGAGGGTTACTCTGAATACTGAGCTTCCTCAAATTCCTGTAAATCAGCTTCCGATTTATCAAGGAAGGTCATCCTCAGGTATCCTGAATGTTAGTTTTAGTTCCTCCATTGGAGCTTACAACAGCTGCAATGAAGACATCTGTTTTCTTATAGATAAGAAGGAGATTATAGAAAGCAGAATTAACTCTACCAGTACACTGGCTGGATTTCAGCCTGTAAAGTTTATAAATATAAATGATTCAGATGAGTTCATCATTCAACAGATAAGAAACAAAAATTTCTTTATTCCTCAAGGTGAGTTCCAGATGGTTTCGCTGGGAAGAACCAGAATTGTTGACATTAAATTAATTTATTTTAATGGCTTTGATCAATACCCTTACAGATACTCAGGTAAAACCATATATTATCCGGCGTGGAAACTTACTGTCGAAACTTCAAACTACGGAAACACAGAATTAATAGTAAAAGCATTTCAATCAGACGCTAACATCTATCAGTAATAATTTTCTTTTCTTAAGTTTCATGAATTCTTCTGAATACGGTGTCAAAAGTATTCTATCTACGTTATCTATGTATAACTCCGGACTTTCACATTATGCTGATTCACTTAAACTCTATTTTACTCTCTTTCATGCATTTTATTTCTCCCATTTCTTTTTCACCATTTTATTCTACTATTCTGCAAATCTAAATCCATAAAAAAGTTTATATAATATTAGTGATAACTATTGGTTACTATCTTACGTGTACTCTGCAGTTAGTCTTCAGGATAAATTTCAGGCAGGTTATTTTTTTATCTGTCAGAATTTGTTCCGGAGAGTAGAATATAATTATCTGCAAAAAACACAGAAAATCCGGTATTATTATTTCAATAATTTCAATACCTCATAGATTCAGAAAAATATTAAGGGGGAAAAATGGACCCAGCAAAATTACTTGACATTCTGGGAAATGAAAATCGCAGGAAGATCATTCAACTTCTTGCAAACCGTCCCTGCTATGTCAGTGAAATTTCCGGCAGGCTGGGAGTAGGCCCAAAAGCCATAATCAGTCACCTTAATCTTCTTGAACAGGCAGGGCTTATAGAATGCAGCGTGGATGAGCAGAGGCGAAAGTACTTCAATATCGTAAACAACATGCGACTTGAGGTCTCAGTGTCTCCGTATACCTATACAGTGACGCTTCATGACGTTGCTTTTGACAGAGAGAAGGGAAGCGGGTCTTCTGCGGCTGAAAAAAAAGGGTTATCTGTCAGAGAAGAGTCTTCTTTTCTTTTTCTAAAACTGAGCAGCAGACTTCAAGAACTAAAAGCAAAACAGGAAGAGCTTGCAAAGATGCAGCAGCAATTACAGGTAGAGTACACCCAATTGATGGACCATTGTCTGGACTCAATTGAAGAGCTTACCAAGAATCCTGTAGAGTGTGAACTGCTATTTGAGCTTCTAAAAAATGAAACCACTCTGGCAGCCCTGTGCTATAACCTGCGCCTGCACCCCAGCATTGTTAACGCTAATCTGATAGATCTTGCTGAGAGGGGAATTATCGAGTACAGTGTCAAGAATAACCAGCACTACTGGAAAATACGTGAGACTGGAGTTGAGAATAAATGATTGAAGAAATAAATTTGAGAGTAGCTGAAGCTTACCACAAAGACGTGGGCAGGGGAATTGCGAGAATTGACACCCGGCTGATGCAGCAGATGGAGCTTGTGAGCGGGGATATAATTGAGATTTCAGGAAGAGCTAAAACCTATGCAATTGTCTGGCCAAACGTTGAGCGTGAGCAGGAAAACAGGATCCGTATAGATGGAAATCTGCGAAGCAATGCAAGGGTGGGAATTGACGACAGAGTCACTATCCGTAAAGTCCAGGCAAAGCACGCTCAAAGAGTTACACTTGCTCCTTCCCAGCCTGTAAGGCTTGTTGGGGGCGCTCACTATATCCTCAGAATAATCGAAGGAAGACCTCTGAATAAAGGTCAGCAGATCAGAGTGGAAACTGTAAACAACCCTCTGACTTTTGTAGTGGTGTCAACAAGACCTGCGGGACCTGTAGTTGTCACCAAGGACACTGATATCGTTATCAAGGAAAAGTCTGTTGAAGAAATCAGAGCACCTGAAGGTGTTTCATATGAGGATATCGGCGGGCTCAGGCGGGAAATTCAGCTTGTAAGGGAAATGATTGAATTGCCGCTGAGACATCCTGAACTCTTCCAGAAGCTCGGAATTGAGCCCCCTAAAGGAGTCCTGCTTCACGGGCCGCCCGGCACGGGCAAGACAATGATTGCAAAGGCAGTTGCAAGTGAAACTGATGCCAATTTCATTACTATTAGTGGTCCTGAAATTGTTTCCAAGTATTATGGTGAAAGTGAGCAGCAGCTTCGTGCAATCTTCGAGGAAGCTGAAAAAGATGCACCTTCCATTATCTTCATAGATGAAATTGATTCAATTGCTCCTAAAAGGAGTGAAGTAACAGGGGAGATGGAGCGCAGAGTAGTCGCCCAACTGCTATCCTTGATGGACGGGCTTAAGGCTCGAGGTCAAGTGGTCGTAATTGCAGCTACAAATCGTCCGAACTCAATAGATGAAGCTCTTCGCCGTGGTGGAAGGTTTGACAGGGAAATTGAAATCGGTATCCCTGATAGGAACGGCAGAAAACAAATTATGCTCATTCATACCAGAGGTATGCCTCTTGAACAGGATGTCAGCCTTGGTGAAATTGCCGATGTAACTCATGGGTTTGTGGGAGCTGATTTGTCTTCACTATGTAAGGAAGCTGCTATGCATGCCCTTCGAAGGATAACTCCAGAAATCGATATCGAGGAGGAAATCCCACAGGAAATCCTTGATAATCTGGTTGTTACAAAAGAAGACTTCAGAGAAGCCCTGAAGAATGTCGAGCCTTCAGCTATGAGGGAAGTCTATGTTGAAGTTCCCCATGTGGCCTGGGATGATGTTGGCGGACTTGAAAAGGCAAAGCAGGAACTTATTGAGGCTGTAGAATGGCCCCTCAAATATCCTGAAATCTTTAAGACTGTGAGCATAAAGCCTCCAAGAGGTGTATTGTTGTTCGGCCCTCCGGGTACGGGTAAAACGCTGCTCGCAAAAGCTGTAGCCAGTGAAAGTGAAGCCAATTTCATCAGTATCAAAGGGCCGGAACTGCTCAGCAAATATGTGGGTGAATCCGAACGTGCTATAAGGGAAACGTTCAGGAAAGCAAAGCAAGCTGCTCCGACCGTGATTTTCTTTGACGAAATTGACTCAATTGCTCCTCAAAGAAGTGCTGTTTCCGATACACATGTTTCTGAAAGAGTCGTCAGCCAGATCCTTACCGAACTGGATGGTGTAGAAGAACTCAAGGACGTGATCATAGTTGCAGCCACAAACCGGCCGGATATGGTAGATCCTGCCCTGCTCAGGCCTGGCCGCTTTGACAGGCTCATCTATATTAAGCCGCCTGATAAAGCAAGCAGAGAAAAGATCTTTGCAATTCATACGAAGGGAAAACCACTTGCAGATGATATTAAACTCTCTGAACTTGCTGATATAACCGAAGGATATGTGGGTGCAGATATCGAGGGTATCTGCAGGGAAGCTGCTATGTTAGCCCTGAGGGAGATAGTTACTCCGGGTATTGGGCGAAAAGATATCGAGGAAAAAGCAGGAAGCGTTAAGATTTCAAAGAAGCACTTTGAACGTGCAATCCGCCGCGTAAAGCCCACGACATCCAGAGAAACTCTAAAAGCCTATGAGCAGAGTGCTGAACTCTTTGCCAAATATGCAACTGAGCTTGAAGAAGCTGAGCTTGAAGAAGAGGTTTCCGAGTTTGTAGAGAAGCAGGAGAAGGAACCAGAACACAAAAACGTTCCAGGTTTCTCTCCGGCTGAATAAACTTGCTACCTGATAGGGGCAGGTAAATCCAGCCTTTTCCAATTTTTAAAATCGAACTACAATTGGAACTATTACGAATACCGATTGATTTAATTAATGCTTACACGATAATAAACTGAGAGTGGATAACTAATGTGGAGTGATGAGATGGACAGGGATAGGAGAAAGAGACGAAGTTTTTTCGATGAAATTTTCGGACTCGACCCTTTACAAGATATGGATGAAATGTTTGATCGCCTTAGCAGGGCAATGGGTATGAGTGTAGAGAACTTTGGAGAGCATCCTTTCGTCTATGGATTTTCCGTAACCCAGCGCCCAGGAGAAGAACCTGAAATCCGCGAATTTGGAAATATCCCCATGTTTGAACAGAGGGAGACGGGAGAAAAAAGATATCTTGACATAAGAAAGCCTCTTATTGATGTACTGGAAGCCGATGACACAATACATGTGATTGCGGAGATGCCTGGCATCGATAAACAAAATATCCAACTGAACGCAACTGATTTAATACTTGACATCGAAACAATAGATGGGAATCCAAAATATTCCGAACGTGTGGAACTGCCCGTAAAGGTGGACCCCCAGAGTGCTACAGCCACATACAAAAACGGTGTGCTGGAAGTTACCTTTAAGCGGCTGGAATCCAGTTCCCGAACTTCAATCAATATTGCATGATTTTAGAGATTACAGAAAATCGGAGAGTTTCTGGGAACTGCACTTAAGTGCATAGCACGAGGAAAAGCAGAGGTAATAATGGTGGGCATAAGAAAAAAAAAGGATTTCTTTGAAGATTTTGGATCTGAACTTTTTGACAACCTGGAAGAAATGA
>CAZLNG010000051.1:0-27659 GCA_964560735.1 uncultured Methanosarcinales archaeon
ATAGTACCTATGTAATGAGAATGTAACAGATTCGTGCCGAAAGATTCTCAGGACATATCTATTGACCACGGGTATATATTTAATAAAAAAGTGAAATTGTTGATTCTTCTGGCAAAGAACGTACTTTTTTGCCAAAATTTAATCAACACTTTTGTCTTTGATTACAATACATTCTATTTTTCTTTTCTTATACAGAAATACACTAAGCAGTCCAGTTATTCCGTAAATTAACTCAAATCCAGGATGCTTTTTCTCTTCGTATTTATTATCTGCAGTCTGTTGTTCAATACCCATTGCTTTATTTTGAATAGTTTCTTCTACATCTTCAGGTATTTATTTCTTTACCAATTCGATTTGCCTCTGCATTCTTTGACGATATCGGAAAAGTTTGTGTATTCTCTCTCTGGACAAGCCTCAATAGCTTTTATTACTTCGCTCCGAGCATTAAGTTTTTTAGCTTCCTGTAAAAGCTGCGTCTTAGTTGCAGGGAATTTCACATCGCGGAAAGCTTGTACCACATTCTGAACACCTTGAAATTCCTTGAGGACATCGGCAGTACTGTGGTATTCCTTGTCTGGAATGTTCTCAATAGCTTTTATTACTTCGCTATGGGCATTGAGACTTTTAGCTTTACTGATAAGTTGATTCTTCGTTACAGGATAATTCATCTCTTGGAAAGCTTTAGAAGCCTTCTGAAATGCATTCTGGATTTCTGATGAACTTGCTTGTTGCATTTGTTTTCTCCCCCTATTATTGTACCCTCTTTTGTATTTTGTGTTATTTCTGTGAGCCTTTTCGCCAACATATTGATTAATTTGATACAATTTTAAGGCTGTCAGTTTTTCGATTTACTCTCAATCAGCAAAATCACTGTACAATTAAAATTGGCCAATAATTGTGCTAATTATTATCCAGATTTATTCCTGGGAGGGTACATTATTAGTAGATTCTATTCTAACTTTATATGCCAATGAAAGTGGTTTCAAATTGTATCACTTGAATATTATATTCATGTAATATAATAGTTAGAGAAATATAAATAAGAATCCAATATAAATAAAAAGATTAAGTTAATTGTTTTAGTTTATCCATATTTACCTTGGTAAGTGAAATTTTCCACAGATTCATAGTATCAAAAGTGCTATTTTTTTAGAATACAGGCAAGACCACTACAATTGTAGAGGACCTGAAAAACATCTGCTTTAATATCCAGTCTTCCAGATAGAGAAGCTTACAAGTCATCAGCATATGGGTATAAAACTCTCGTACTTGAACTGAAAAACAATAGTATAGCCATTAGATGTTAAAGTGCCATTTTAAACAACAGTTATTAATATGATTTATGCAAGTTTTTGAGCGAAATAACCTGTACTACGGTTTCACAGAAAAAGTTTTGTAAGATTTAGATGGGGGTGCATTAGACCTATCCTTAATTCTTCTTCTATATGATGGAAAATATAAAGTTGCATAACAGTTTGATAATGTTTATTTGACGTTATATATATCGAAAAATGAAGCTGTTAGGTAAGTCCAAGGTCATAAAACATAAGGCAAAACCAGAAAATTACGTTCCGTTAGTAGGCTTCCGCAATCAAAAGTAGACTTTACTGGAGAAACTGCACATATATTCAAAACAGAATACAATGGTAAGCATGTCTATGTAATCGGCTTTGAAGAAGCGCTTAACTATGAACTTAAAGCTGCACAACTAGAAGTAAAATTTGATATTGAAGCAAGAGTTAAACAGCAGGAAAAAAAGCTCTCTCTATATGGGTATTATTAGTTACCTCTCAGTTGCAGCTTTCACTGCATCACCAGTTTTAGAAAAAGCTCCGCTGAAAGTTCAGTTTACTGACAAGAGCAAAAACAGTCCAACTTCATGGAAGTGGAATTTCGGAGATGGTACATATCCAACCTCAAAGATTCCTTCTCACACTTCCCGTAAAGCTGGGAAATATACTGTTACATAGACAGTTAAAAACTCAAAGAGAAGCAACACTAAAACAGCTTCTGGGTACATTATGGTGAAAAAGTATGTGAAGTTAGTTTAAAGGAAAGAAACTTGAGGATTGAATCCTCACTTTTTCCTTCTTCGGCAGATAATATGGTTAATATAGTTAATATAGTAAAAATACGGACATTGAGCGAAAATGAAGATACATAAACAAAAATTAATTGCCACACTCCTTGTAGCTATCTTAATAGCATTCATACCCCTTGTAGCAGCAGCTCCTTCAGGAACATCAGAATCCACAGTAGTAGAAGCCGCGAAAAGTTGGATTGGAGTTAAATCCGTGCACGGCGGCGACAACAAATCGGGCATTGATTGCTCTCACTTTGTATTTCAAGTATACAAACAAGCCGGAGCTAAAGGCATAGTGTTCCAAACTGTACCTAATATGAAAAAAAATGCATATTATGTTAATACAACTTCTCCCACGCCGGGAGATGTAATCTTTTGGAAAAAAGACATTACGCAAAACAACAGAAATTACTGGCTTGTCAGTCATGTGGGAATATACATAGGAAATGAACAGTTCATAGACACTTCTTTTGATACAAAATTAGTTGCCACCGAAAGTATTAGTGGCGTGTATAAAGACGGAATGCCGTATTATGCAAGATGGGACCCCGATGGAAGCGGTAATAATAACGATTCAAACCTGCCAGTTGCTGCATTCTCTATATCGCCTACCTCTGGAAAAGAACCATTGAATGTAGCATTTACTGACCAAAGTACAGGTGCAACTTCCTGGTCCTGGAATTTTGGAGACGGAAGTGCTTCAACAGAGAAGAACCCGAAGCATACTTACTCTGAAGCAGGTAACTATACTGTTGTCCTGACTGTAAACAATGAAAATGGCTCAAACTCAAAAACTCTCAATATAATTGTGCAGGGAGAACAGAATCAAGAAATAATTCTCCCTGTAGCAGATTTTAATGCAAATTCCACAAGCGGCTATGCTCCTCTTTCTGTGCAATTCACAGACCTCTCGCAGAATGCAGTTTTGTGGAGCTGGGATTTTAATGATGATGGAATACAAGATTCTATTGACCAGAATCCCGTTTATCAATACACAGCTCCTGGAAATTATACTGTTAAGCTGACAATAAGCAACGAAAATGGCAATAATTCAACAACTCAAAAAATAATCGTGCAGGATCCAAAGGATCTTCCTGTAGCTGATTTCAGCACAAATATCACCAGTGGTTCTGCTCCTCTTTCTGTTCAGTTTTCAGACCTTTCTCAAAACTTGATCATAAGAGGCTGGGACTTCAATAATGACTGGCAGATTGATTCCACTGATGCAGCTCCTGTTTATGTGTTTACGGCACCAGGTTCCTATAATGTTAACCTTATTGCAACCAATGAAAACGGAACCTCTATAAAAACCACTACAATTACTGCAATTGAGGAAAGTTCCAGCGGCGGAAGCAGCGGTGGAAGCAGCAATTCAGGTAGCAGTGGGTCTCATAGCTCTGGTGGCAGTCATCATAACTCAGGAGGTTCTGGCGGTGGAACCGGTGGATCCCCTGAACCTCAAAAGAATGTTGCAGCCAAAGACACAACAAAAGTTTTCATTTCTGGTGATAAGCCTGTATATTTCAACTTTACTAATGATGTGACTGTTGTTGATTATATTAGCTTCACTTCTAAGAAAACTGTGGGCAAAACCACAGCAATTGTTGAGAACCTTAAGAACAAATCATCTCTTGTTTCCGAGCTTCCAGAAGGAATTGTTTACAAATCCTTTAACATGTGGGTAGGAAACGCTGGCTATGGAGATTCCAACAGTATTCTGGATGCAGCTATAAGTTTCAAGGTTGATAAGTCCTGGACCCAGGAAAATGACATAGATCTATCTTCTATTCTGCTGTATAAGTATGATGGCGAGAAGAAAGAATGGGAGAAACTGTCAGTAAACCTGGTAAATGAAGACAATGAATTCCTACATTTCACAGCCAATGTGCCCGGGTATTCTTCCTTTGTAATAATCGGAGAGAAAAAAGAGAAGAGCACACTGGCACCAGAACCTGTTTCAACATCTACATCCAGCAGTACAAAAGACAGCATAAGTAATATTGCAAGTAAGGTAGCCGAAGAAAGCGAAAAATCGCCTGGATTTGAATTGGTGTTTGGACTTGTTTCTCTATTGTGTGCGTTCCTTAAATCTCGGGGAAGATAACTTTCCCCAACTCTTTTTGAAAATAAATGCACATTCTTACAGAAAAATTTCGGCAACGTTAAATAATAATGTAAATATTTGGGGATTAAGACTGTATAATTTTCGAAAACTCAAAATTGTTTAACATTGAATTACATTACAGTCTGCTTAATAAATTGATTTAGGGGTTTTTCTTGTGTGGAAAATGGAAAGTCGTTTAGTCTTATTATTTCTTGCAGTTTTCATGTGCATGACAAGCTGTGGAATAGGCTCTGCATACACAGAAACTCAGCTCACAACCAATCCATCTGACCAGTATAATCCTTCGCTATATGACAAGTATATCACCTGGACTGATACTCGTAACGGTGGAACCGATATCTACTTCACAGATATGGTAGCGAAAGTTCAAACAAGGGTCACCAAAAGCGGTACAGCAGACATGTCCTGTGTGGATTATGGTAAAGTTGTATATCAGGATTCCAGAAACGGAAATTTAGACATTTATATGTACGACATTTCTACTAAGATTGAGACCAGGATAACCACGGATACCGCAGATCAAGTATCTCCAAGCGTGTATGGAAACAGGATCGTTTGGGAAGACCAACGTAACGGAAATCCGGAAATTTACCTGCTTGATCTTTCATCTAAAAAAGAATCCAGACTTACACCCGGTATATGTTGCACAGAACCATCAATCTTTCGTGATAAAGTAGTTTGGATTGATGATAAGGGTGAGATTATCTTATATAACCTGACTCTTAAACGCCAAACTGTTATAGTTCAATCCAGTGAAATTCCTTTAGGGCTTGTACTTTCCGGCAACCGTATAATATGGAACGAATATGACGATAATTATGACGGTGATGCCCCCACTACACACATATATGATTTTTCTACACAAAAAGAAATTTATTCCCCATTTGGTTTTCTGCCAGATCCGGCTTTTTATGGAAATAATATAGTGTATAGCAACTGTGGTAACGGGAATTGTGATATTTACATGGCTACTCTTGATTCAGAATTTCCAGCTGCCGATTTCTCCGCTTCCAAAACTTCGGGATACGCACCGCTGACGGTAAAATTTACTGACAAGAGCATAGGAGTACCAACTGCATGGAAATGGAGCTTTGGAGACGGATCTGCCCTGGTAACTGAGTACAATCCAACACACACCTATTCAAAACCTGGGACATATACAGTGAAAGAAACAGTAAGTAATGATGCAGGTAAAGACACAGAAATAAAAACAAATTACATAACTGTAAAAGCAGCTTCTGTAAAAGGTCCTGTAGCTGCTTTCACCGCATCTACGACTTCAGGAAAAGCTCCATTAAAAGTTCAGTTTACTGATAAGAGTACTAACAGTCCAACATCATGGAAGTGGAACTTTGGAGATGGAACTTATTCAACATCCAAGAACCCTTCACATACGTACAGTAAAGCAGGAAAATATACTGTTTACCTGACAGCAAAGAACGCTGCTGGAAGCAATACGAAGATAATGTCTGGATATATCACAGTGAAGTAAAATTAGAAATAGAATGAGATCTTCCTCATTCCTTTTTTTTAAGAATCATTCTTCCATTCAAAATTGGTTAAGGATGGTAATGTTACACTAACGTTCCTTCAGATTCTGGAAACATATTCAAATACTTATTTTCAATTTTTTTCATATTTTCTGGATTCAATCATATCAAGGATTTCTTTATTTTAATAATTATGAAAAATTTTTATTTGAGTACTGGAATGATGTTTTCCACATGCTGTTCACTTTTTTCATACTACCAATTTCCGATTTCTGAACTCTTGCTTCTGTGAAAAGACCTCCAATTTTTACATGACTTTTAAACTCCTGGATTTTCACCATTTGCAATAACAGGTGAAGTATCAACAAAAGAAACTGATGCTAAAACGCAGAGTGAAACTGAAGACTCTAAGGAAAGCAATGGAAGTACAGTAACAGAAACTGAACAAAAGCCTGCTGGTGAAGAAAATACAAGCACCTCTGAGAAGAAAAGTATGAGCACTCCTGGGTTTGAAATGGCCTGTGGTATTGTCTGCTTGTTTAGTGTGTTCCTGTGCAGAAGATAAAACAGAGTAAATCATAATCAGCAGAGAAATATATTTGAAGAAAGAAGAATCGAGAGGAGAAAAATCCTCACTTTCCCTTTCCTTTTTTAAGAATTATTCAGCTATCCAAAGTTAGTTAACGATGACTCTGTGGGTGAAAGATAAAGAATTTCTACTTCATCTGAACCAGAATATTCTTTAACGATTCCAATTAATTCCTCATTTGTTTCAGAAAGCTGCATTGTTGTTCCAGCTATTGGAGTATCCTCAGCTTCTGAAGATTTCTCATCTTCTAAAGCTTCCTCTGTTTTTAAGGGTTCCTCAGCTTCTTGTTCTTTCAATTTCGCTTTAATTCATCAGAAAGTTCCTCTTTTGTCGGCGAGTTTCTTCAGGAGTAGCTACTATTTGGAGTTGCTACTTCAGTAGGAGTTTCTGCCGCTTTAGTAGCAGTAACTTCATTTTCAGTTATTGTAGTTGCTTTTACATCTGTGTTTGTAGTTGCTTTTACATCTGTGTTTTTCTCAGCCGAATCGTCACCAGAAATATTGACATTACCATGCCAAGCACTATAGGAACAATAAAGCTTTACCGACTTTTTTAAAGGTCGAAAAAATTTTCATTATTATCTCTCTATCAGAATTTATCTAGCTCATTTTTCGGTGACTAATGGTCTTGAGCTATGAAATTGCTAGAAGAACCAAAGAAGAATATGTGAAGGCAACGGAAAAAATTAGATAAAACAGTATAAAGGCACACAACAGAATAAATATTATATAGCAGTTAAATGATAGTATCCTATGGTTATTGTGTAAAAAAATAAAGAAGTGATATAAGTCTTGGTAAATCTTGTGGCTTGTATAATGCAAAAATTTAAACCCGTTCCCAAATGTGAAAATCTACTTACTTATTTCGATGCACTGAGGGGAAAATATGGACTAGAGATAGGAGGACCAAGTAATGTTTTCACAAAAGGGAATGTTCTTCCCCTCTATCCTTACGTTCGTTTAGATGGATGTAATTATTCAATTGATACAATCTGGGAAGGTTCATTAAGAGAAGGACAAAATTATTCTTATTCTCCTGCCCTGCCTCCAGGATATCAATATATTAAAGATGCTGTTAATTTAGATACCATTGAATCGGAGAAATATGATTTTGTGTTGTCATGTCACTCACTAGAACACATTGCAAACCCTCTAAGGGCTCTTTTAGAATGGAAGCGAATTTTAAAATCAGATGGGTATCTTCTTTTAGTCCTTCCTGAAAAGTCCGGTACTTTTGATCATATGAGGGATACTGTCTCTTTAGACCATCTCATAAGTGATTACAAGAATAATATCCAGGAAGACGATCTTACACATTTACCAGAGATTTTAAAACTGCATGATTTGTCCAGAGATCCAGGTGCAGGGTCTTTTGACTCTTTCAAAAAGAGATCCCTTGAGAACTATAAAAATAGAGCATTACATCAACATATTTTTGATGAAAGGTTAGTGAGAGAAATTTTTGATTATTTGGAATTTGAGTTTATTTGTTCAGATTTTGTTTTGCCTTTTCATTTGATTATTCTCGGGAGAAAAAGAAAAAAATAGGGTATCAACTCACATTACTTACCATTAACATCACTATATTCTGATCAATCTAATAATAAAAGTTATTTTTCACGTATAATGGGGGTAAGTACAAATAAAAAAGAATAAATTCCCTTTAGAAGTATTCTATTTGTGGTAATATGGATATTTATGGACAGAATCAAAAAAAGAGCACAGTATCAAAGATAATAAATATATTTCTGTACATTATTGGCTTTTTTTTCTTTGTAACGGGGACAGTGTGGTTCTTAGAAGGTGATACTTTCCCTGCGATATGTTCTCTCTGATAGGAATTTTATTAATTCCTGCAATATCAGATCCTATTGAAAAAAAATTAAATGTATCAATATCTGCCCCCGTAAGATTTATTATTATTTTTTGTTTATTTATTGGATTTGGGGGTACAGGAAGTACAGTCGAGTACACAGCAGATGAAAGTCTAGAGCAAATCTCAGAAGCTTCTCCGCATCTGAAAGCATCTATTTCAGGGTATCATGATAATCAATGGTTAAATGCAGTCGGAATAAATGCACCACTGGTAGCAGAAGATATGTACGAGACATCAAATGCTGCAGATACTTCTGATTATGACTCACTGTCTTATTACGCCGAAGAACTCTACTGTGACAGCCAAGTTGCTCTTAATGAAAGCTCCATGTATGGCGTGTCCCCTGAACTTCAGCCAACAAAAGATGAATATGAGCAGGCTATGTCTTATGCGCATGAAGCTGGTAATCAGATTATGTTGGGAGTAGAGGAATTAGACACCTCTGGAGAAGAAACTTATGGATATAGACAGCATATTGATTTAGCAATTAAGAAAATAGACGAATGCAAGAACCATACCAGAAATGCGGACCGTCTGCTAAAAGAGTATCAATCAAATTTATAAAACCATAGCCTGTCTGTAATCAGTTAAACCGATTGCCTGAACTATGGAATTAACGTCAACTAGCAGCATACTTATTCAAAGTATACTTACGAAACTGAATTGTTTAAAGAGGTTCTGGTATTGAGTCCGTATTGACAGCAGTTTAATGACCTTTTTGAGCAAATGTGTTGAGTATCCAGGTCCTTTATCAAATTCTTGCAGATCTTCTGTAGGAACCTTGATAGAGCCTTTAAATAACGAAAATAAAGACAAAAAAGGAAAGTGGGCCCGCTGAGATTCGAACTCAGGACCTCCGCCGTGTGAAGGCGACGTCATAACCGTCTAGACCACGAGCCCATGATCGGATTCTAAAATTAAAAAGGGTAAGCAAGCATAAAATAGAACTTCTTATGTATAAGCTTATCGCTTGCTGATTGAGAAAAAGAGCTTTCTGGGCTCGTTACAGGATTATTTCTTAATTTATCTGGGGGATTTTTATCCCTGTTTTTCTCATGAGTTAATCATTTTCACATAAAGTGATTTTTCGTTTTCTAACTGAGAGGTTTTTTCTTTTTCTAACTGAATCTTATATTTTTGCCTGAAAATTATTCACACCAGCAATAAAGTAAATAAGTAATAAATGTGAATCACTATCTAAATAATTTCGGTGTGGGGTCAAAATGATAGAAATTCTCAAAATACTTTTCACTATGCCTTTTTTGCTGTACTCCTGTTATACGGACCTGAAATCCCGCAGGGTTTCGAATAAGGTCTGGAAATATATGCTTGCATCGGGTTCTGTGTTTGTTTTTTATGAAGCGTTTACAGGGGGGGTTTCTTATCTTAAGGCTCTTGTTCTTTCCGGGGTTATCGTTTTTGTTTCTATTTACATACTCTTTCAGCTTGGAGCTTTCGGGGGCGGGGATGCAAAGGGGCTGATGGTGCTTTCACTTCTTTTTCCTCTGTATCCGGTCTTCGGCTTATCGGGAAATGTTTTCCCTCTGCTTGGAATTCCGTCAATAGGGCTTTTTACGTTTACTGTTCTTGAAAATGCGCTTCTGTTGACTGTAGCTGTTCCTTTAGGGATGTTCTTTTACAATCTCCTGCACTTCTCGCCTGAAATGATGAAAAAACCGCTTTACATGTTTATAGGGTACAGGACAGAAATCTCTTCGTTAAAATATAAGCAACATCTGGGCTTGCTTGAGAACTTTGAGTTTAACGAAAGCGGAAGCCTCCAGAGAAGATATGTGCGGGCCGGATTAAACTTTGATGCGAACCAGAAGCCCGAGCTTGAAGAATACATGAAAAAAGGACTTATAGGAAAAGATATCTGGGTCACTCCTGGCCTGCCTTTCATGATTTCAATCACAGGGGGCTTCGTTACCGCAGTTCTTTTCGGAGATCTGGTCTTTTATTTTGTGATGAGGCTTTTTGTAGGCTGAATAAAAGGTAAAAATTCCTGATCCTGTCCTTTCCCCCAGTTTTCCCCCAGTTCTATCTGATGCATATGTCCCATATGTCCCATATGCTCCATAGGATCTACAGGATTCATGCGATTTACAGGGTCCAGAGGCTTTATAGGATTTATCGGCTTCAAAGGTTTTACCGGGGTCACAGAATTTATGGCACCTGGGGGCTTTGCCGCTTTAATCTGGATAAAATTTACCTTTTTTGAACGACAAGCAGCCCGTAGAGAATCGTTTCCGGAATAGGGGGATTTTCAGGGGTGCCTTTTGCAATTCTTTCTTCGGGATAGCCAAGGTTCTCGCAGGTATAAAGGTCAGCTTCCATTCCCAGTTCTTTGAGGATTTCTGCAACCTCACGGGAGCCGAATGTCTCTTCAGGCAGCAGGAAGATATTTCTTCCGTTCTTCAATTCCCGGATCAGCTCGGCTTTTGCAGGTCCAAAGTCCCTTCCGTGGGCTGTAATTGCGCAGAGATTGGTCAGGTTAACTTTTGTACGGGCACATGCAACCTGCATTGAAGAAATCCCCGGAATCACGATGTCCTTTTCTCCTGCAAATTTCCCAAGTCCTGAAAACATGGGGTCTCCTGTAGATAAAACAACTGCATCTGCTGGCAGGAGATGGAATGATTTATAATCTTTAATCATCTTTGCTTCGCAGGTAATATATTCCTGTGCAAGTTCAATGGCTCTTTTTGCGCCGTAAACCACTGAAGCCTGCTTTATTGCCTTTATGCCTTCTTCCGTGAGCATGCCGGGCCCGACTCCTACTCCTACCACAATCATTATTTTTCCCCTTTATCGGCCATCATTTTTAATTGAATCTTACTTTTAATTCTCTTCGATTTCGGTTTTTCCTTTTGGATTTGTCAGTTTGGATTCTTCAGTTTCGGTCTTTATCTAATTTTCTTCAGTACTTCTTCATTTTAGCTTCTTGACTTAACTCTCACTCTTGCTGTCCATAAGGACAGAACCGTCCCTGTCAATTACCACGATTCTTGCACCTTTTCCTTTTTCAACTGCCATTTCGAAGGCTTCTTTCAGGCGCTCATGTTCAGGGGCTTTTTCAAGCATTTCTACGACAGTTACGTATCCGCTGCCTTCAAGCATTTCAGGATTTCCCCATTTCAGGACAAGGCCCGGAAGCCCGCAGATAATTATGTCTCCTGAAGCGTATTCAAGGCCCTCTGTAATCCTGCTTCCTACCATTACAACAGTGTAGTCCGGAAAAAGCATGTGAGAATAGCGCATCCCTATTCTGCCTGTAGTCAGGACAACTCTGTCTGTGCAGCGGATGAGATCCCCTTTCATCTCTCCAAGATGATCGTTCCAGGGCTCAACAAAACCTGTGCTTCCGAGAACGGAAATTCCGCCTTCGACGCCTATCCTGCTGTTCAGGGTTTCTCTTCCGATCCGTTCTCCTTCAGGAATATAGATTGTAACCTCAGCTCCCGTCAGGCCAAGTTCTTCTACGGCTTCCTGAACTGCAGCTTTTATCTGTTCCATTGGCTTCGGGTTGATTGCAGGCTGGCCTCTTGGAACCTGGAGCCCGTCTCTTCTTACAACTCCTATTCCCTTTCCTCCATGAATCTGTATCCCTTCAGCTTCTCTGGCTTCGGCCACAAACTCAAGTCCCCTTGTAATATCGGATTCATGGTCGTTTGGTATCTTTTTTACTACTGCACGCCCAGGGGAAGATTCACTGACTTCGAGATAGGCTCTGAGCCCCACAGGAGTAGGGACTGATACGCTGACAATGGTTTTCTTAAGGGAAAGAACTGCTGCCTTTGCAGCAGCAGTTGCTGTGGTTCCTGTCGTGTAGCCTCTTTTTAGTACAGATCCGTCACTCAAAACCACAACCATTCCAGATGCCACTTTTTTTTCAAGCTCTTCCCTGGGAAGCCCTGTCCGGGCAATCCATTCTTCAGGGATCTTGAAACTGTTAACAGGATCTATCATGGAAGAATACTCGGAGGTTTTTTATTATAAATGTATTGACGTGAAAATCGAAAAAGAGATCCACTAACAGATAACAAAATTTCTTAATATGGAGCTACTTTATGAGATAATATCCCCATCTCAGGATCTATGAAATTTTTTTAAAACATGGTTAAAATCAATCTAATAATGAATTCTCCTCTAATTTATAGAAAAAGTGGCATCATTCCAGGAGTAGGGTTTTGTTTTTCTGGAAGTTGGGGTTTTTCCTGGATTCTGGAACGTGGGGTAACGTTCTTTCTGGAGTTGGGGGTTTGGGGTTGGTGTGTAAAAAATAGTCTTGTGGAATGATGCCTGTTAGAATATCAGCACACGTCTGACATTCAGTACTAGATCTTAAGTTATATTATATAAATGTATAGGAAACTCAGACTCATTTCTTCAATATAGGCGCCGGTTGGCTCATTAGTGGTATATTGCCTATATCCATCTATATATCCTTTCTGCTGTTTCTTCTTTTCACTCAAATGGAATCAACTGTTAAAATTTGCAGCTAGAGCCAGCTTCACTGTATCCTTGCAAACATACGGTCCAGTTCACCTTTTGTTAAAGTAACCACAGTAGGTCTCCCATGAGGGCAGGAATAGGGATTTTCGGCTTTCTTGAGTTGATCTATCAGTTCTTCCATCTGCCTCAGGTTGCAGGCTGCCCCACCTTTGATTGCAGCCCTGCATGCCAGGGTTTTGCAGACTTTTTCTGAAATTCCGGTCTCTTTTTTCACCTTTCCCGAAGCCAGAAGGTCGGAGACCACGTCATGGACAACTTCCGGATTTTCAAGCCTCCCGAAAACATCAGGTACAAAAGTGACTACATAAGTGTTGTCTCCAAACTCCGAAATTCCGAAACCGTGCTCTTCAAGGTAAGGAATATACTCTTCCATCAGCACTTTTTCCTTTGGGGTAAGATCTATGGTCACGGGAGATATAAGCTCCTGAACTCTGGATTTTTTGACTCTCAGGACCTGCTCGTAAAGAATTCTTTCATGGGCTGCATGCTGGTCAATAATCACAAGATCCTCTCCCTTTTCGGCAAGAATATACATTTTGGAGACCTGTCCTATGATTTTCAGATTTTCAAGAGATTCTGTGTTTGTTTTTTGTTTTAACCTCTGTCTTTCTGGCGTATTTGCTGTTTCTTTTTCCCTTTCTCCCAATTTTGTTATTATCTCTTCTATTTCCACCCCATTTTCTTTCTCTTTTCCATCCTGCTCTTTTTCTCTCAGGGTTTTCTGCGGTCTTCCAGCAGCAAAATCCAGGTGACGTTCCGATTTCTTCAATTTCCTTTCAGTATCTTTTACAGGATAGGTGTAGGTTTCAGCCTTATCTCGCAGGACTTTGTTACTGATTTCAGGAGTTACTGATCCTTCCGAAAGCTCTTTTGCATTTTCAGCCGTTTTTTCTGCGGCTTTTTCAGATTTACTTATCTGAAAGACTTCCTGGGCTTCTAATACCTGCTCTGATTGCTGCAATCTTCCAGAAGAACCTGAAATTTCAAAGGTTTTCTGAATAACTCCGTTATCCTTTTTTCTTATCTCGGGCACAAGCCCATGTTCGGATAAAACTTTTTCAACAGCAGCTGTGATGGTATTCTCAAGCTCTTTTTCCCTCCTGAAACGAACTTCAGCTTTGCGAGGATGTACGTTCACATCCACCTCTCCGGGATCAAGCATAAGAGAGAGCACTGCTACAGGATACCGTCCTTTTGGAATTTTTGTATAGTAACCTGTACGGACTGCTGTGGTAATAGCTCTCGAAGTTACCGGACGGGTATTTACGAACAGGAAAAGCTGGTCATTTTCTCCCCTCGTAGTTTCTGGTTTTGAAATGTATCCTTTAATTTCAAAATCCTCTGTCTTCTGTTCCAGAGGTAACATCGAACGTGCTGTATCGGGGCCCAGCAGGTTTACAATGCTGTTGAAAAGTTCACTTGAGCCTGAATTTCTGAGAACCTGTTTTCCTTCACTGAGCAGGGTAAAGGAAATTTCCGGATTTGCCAGGGCAAGCCGTGTAATCATATCGGTAATATGGGCAAGTTCGGTTCGGTCACTTTTCAGGTATTTGCGCCTTGCAGGAGTATTATAAAAAAGGTCTTTTACGTGCACTGAGGTTCCAGGAGCTGTACCTGCATCAGACGTCTCCAGCACTTTTCCTCCATGGATTACTATTCTGGCACCTGAAATTTCTTCTGGCTGCCGGGTAAGAATTTCCACTTTTGCAATAGCTGTGATTGAAGCAAGGGCTTCTCCCCTGAAACCCATTGTAGAGATAGTATCGAGATCTTCTATTCGAGTAAGCTTGCTTGTTGCGTGTTTTTTGTATGCAAGAAGGGCATCTTCCCTGCTCATCCCGCAGCCGTTATCCCGAATAAGGATGGAATTTTTTCCGCCTTTTTCTACTTCAATCCTGATATCGGTAGCCCCTGCATCGATAGAATTGTCTATCAACTCTTTTACCACAGATGCAGGGCGCTCTATTACTTCTCCTGCCGCAATTTTATTTATCGTATCCTTGTCAAGAATTCGGATCCTGTTTCTCTGCGCTTTTCCCTGTACTTTTCCCTCTACTTCACCATTTTCTTCTTTCATTCCTCTACTCCATCAAAACAAAAAAGATTTTTAAATGATTTTTCCCTCTTTGAAAATTCTCTGAACTCTTCAAAATTATAAATTATCCATAATTTTCTTAATTCTTTTAAGCATCATTTTATTCTCTTTAATATCGTTTCATTCTCTTTATAATCGTTTTATTTCCTCAATTGAGCAACTTTTTGAGCTCATAGAGCTTATTGAGGGCTTCTACTGGAGTCATTTCTTCCACATTCAGTTTTTTCAGAGCCGTTTCCACAGGGCTTGGCTTATTTTCCTGTGCCCGAATTCCTTCACTGCTTCCGGGATCAAAAAGCATCATCTGAGTGTAGCGCGCCGTTGCTCTGCTTTTCTTCTTTTTTCCATCTTCGCCGCTGTCTTCGGCTTCTTCGAGTGAGTTTTCTCTTTCGAGATCCTTCAAAATCTCGTTCGCTCTTCCGATAACCTTTTCCGGGACGCCCGCAAGCTTTGCAACGTGGATACCATAACTCCTGTCAGTTGCTCCAGGTATTATTTTTCGCAGGAAGACAAGTTCGTGCCCTTCTTCTTTTACTGCGATATGGTAGTTTTTAACTCTTTTCAATTTCTCTTCAAGAGCCGTAAGCTGATGGTAGTGGGTTGCAAACAATGCCCTTACCCCAACTTTTCCTTTGTTGTGCAGAAACTCAACAACAGCTTTTGCGATGCTGTATCCGTCGTAAGTACTTGTTCCCCTCCCAATTTCATCGAGCAGGACAAGGCTTCTGGGGCTTGCATTGTTCAGGATATTTGCAAGTTCCACCATTTCTACCATGAAAGTACTCTGCCCGCTTGCAAGGTCGTCAAAGGCTCCTATTCTCGTAAAAACCTGGTCAATAATCCCTATGGAAGCATAGGATGCAGGGACAAAAGAGCCCGCCTGAGCCATGATAGCTATAAGGGCAGTCTGGCGCATATAGGTGGACTTTCCTGCCATATTCGGGCCCGTAACCAGCAAAAACTGGTTCTCTTTGCAGTCCATTTCGGTATCGTTCGGGACAAAACCGCCTGATACGGTATTTTCAACTACGGGATGCCTTCCATCTCTGATAAGGATCTTACAGTCTTCTGTAAGTTGAGGCCTGATGTGATTGTTGTTTCCTGCAGTTTCAGCAAGGGCTGAGAGGACATCAAGAATCCCTATTCTCTCGGCGGTTTCCTGAAGTTCTCTTGAATGTGCTGAGATAATTTGAGTAATTTTCAGAAAAATTTCGTATTCGAGCGCCATGGACTTTTCATTTGCTGTCAGGATAAGGCTTTCTTTTTCCTTGAGTTCAGGCGTAAAGAAACGCTCTGCATTGGCCATTGTCTGTTTTCTGATGTAGTCTTCTGGCACCTGGCTGCTGTTTGCGTTGGTGACCTCTATGTAATAACCAAAGACTTTGTTATATCCCACTTTCAGGGACTTAATTCCACTCCTCTCTTTCTCCTTCTGCTGAAAGGCTGCAATCCACTGCTTGCTGTTGCTGGCAATATTCCTGAGTTCGTCAAGTTCTTCACTGTACCCCTGCTTTATCATTCCCCCTTCCCGGACCGAGACCGGAGGTTCCTCAACAATCGCTTTTTCGATCATCTCCTCCAGGGATTCAAGTTCTGAAAAAGCCGAAAGTCCTTCTGCAATCTTCCTCAGGAGCCTTGCCTCTGCTTTTTCCAGAAGGAGATCTCTTATCGGGGGTACTGCTTCCAGGGACTTTTTCAGGGCAATCAGGTCTCTTGAATTGGAGTTTCCGTATACGACCCTTCCTACAAGGCGTTCTATATCCCTTACGTCGGAGAGCCAGTTTCGGATATCGTATCTAAGCAGGGAGCCTGCTGCCAGCTCTTCTACGGCATCGAGCCGGAGATTTATTTTTTCTACAGAAAGCAAAGGTCTTAGAAGCCATTTTTTCAGGGTCCTGCTTCCCATCGGTGTTTTAGTGCAGTTCAAAATTCGGTAAAGGGAGTTTTCATCGCCTTCGTCTCTCACATTTCTAACTATTTCCAGATTTCTCAGGGTAATCGAATCCAGAATCATGAACTCTGAGTTCGAATAGGTTTGCAGGGTGTTGATATGGGCAAGATCCCGCATCTGCGTGGTCTGTGCATACTCAAGAGCAGCCCAGGCTGAATAAACTGAAAAGTCCAGTTTTGCACAGCCCATCCCTTCAAGCGTTGCAACCTTGAAATGGGTTTTCAGTTTTTCTCCGGCCTCTTCACTTCCTGAAACCTCAGGAGCGAACTCCTGAACAATAGTCTGCCCCCTCATTGCCTCTATAAGTTCTGAATTCCCATGCAGCGAAGGGGGCAGGATGCATTCTGCAGGGCGCATGCGGGCAAGTTCGCTAAAAAGTTTCTCAAAATTTTCCGAGTCCCTGAATTGCGTTGTAAGAAATTCCCCCGTAGAAATGTCCAGAAAAGAAACGCCTATTTCCATTCCTTTGTCTTCGTTTTTCCCGGACTTTCCTGTTTCTCTTCCTGCAACTGCCATCAGGTAATTGTTCGAGGCATCCGAAAACATGGAAGAGTCAATTGCTGTTCCCGGAGTGACTACTCTGACAACCCCTCGTTTTACAACTCCTTTTGCCTGTTTTGGGTCTTCGAGTTGTTCGCAGATAGCTACCTTATATCCTTTGTTTATAAGCCTTGGCAGGTAAGTATCAATAGCATGGTAAGGGATTCCCGCGAGCGGCATTCTCTCCCCTGATTTGTCCTTTCCCCGGGCTGTCAGTGTAATCTCAAGCTCTTTTGCAATGGTTTTTGCATCTTCTCCAAAGGATTCGTAAAAATCTCCCATCCTAAAGAAGATAAGAGTGTCAGGGTATGCCTGCTTGGCTTCATAGTACTGGCGCATTGCAGGGGTCATCATTTCAGTCATTTTTTTACTCACTGTAAGCCTTGGTCATTAAGTGTAAAATCAGGAATTTGTGCGATTTTCGGATATGCCTGTTGAGCTGATATTTGATTAGTGATTATTGGATATGTGTGTTGGAGTAGTTATTGAATATGTTTACTCGACGAAATTAATCTGGAAAGCGACTTTACTTTTTCTATATCTCAAATTCCTTAGATACTATATCTTTATTAAAATCATCTTTCTTATATATAATTAACAATACTATACTGTAAACTATCTCAAAGGGGGAATTGCTTTGAGTCTTGAAAGGCTTATTGAAGTATGTCCTGTCTGCGGGAACGCGGATATATATTATGAGGTTGGCGGGTATACAGGTGCAATTTACCACTGTAAAGAATGCGGGTATATAGGAGCTTTCGTTGTCGAAGCTAATGAGGAGATGCTCGAGAAAATTCGGGAAAAGTATAAGCGTGAAAAAAGAAAAGAAGAGATATAAAACTAATTATACATTCTCCCTTAAACCCTGGCATGGTTCTTTAAACCTTTTTGGAAACTCGTTTGCATGATTGTTCTGATTTTTTCATTACTTTTCATATCAAACAATAACTATTCCCTATTCCATACTTTTTATATGTAGTCGCTATTTTGAAAATGCCACCAGCTTTGAAGTCGATGAGGGTATTATCTAAAAACCAGTTCAAAACCTGGATACAGCCATTAGCTAGTTCTAAATTATGAATGAAATCTAACGAAGGGAATTCTCCGGAAAAAAGGAATTTGCGTCAGAATAACTCTTTATAATGAGTAAAAACATTTAACAGTGCCTGAAACAGCAAAATAGGATTTTGGTGGGGCCGTTGAGATTCGAACTCAAGTCGCAAGACCCCCAGTCTTGCAGGATGGACCAAGCTACCCTACGGCCCCGCAGAGCAGATTATGCTTTTTTAATGGCAATCCTTTTTCTTTGCCATCGTCAACTATTGTAATCAAATATGTAGTATAAATGAGTATCGGTAGGAGAATAATGGAGTAATCTTATTGTCTTTTCTTTAATTTTTATAGAGTCTTAATCTTACAATTTCAGAGAGATTTGATATTATTCTGGATTTTTTTGCTTTTAATCACCAGTACTTGCGGTTTGGATATCTACAATCTTATATTCTATGGTTTTTGCATCTCGGGCTCTGAAGGCTGGTTGAGTATGCTTTTCGCCCTCAAAACTCTCTGAATCATGGTGATATGGGAAAACACGGCTATAAGTATAAGAGCCCATCCAAGAAAACCAGAAAGCGCTCCTAAAGCCAGGATTATCATTCTTTCAGTACGCTCGGCAATGCCCACAGATAATTTTCTGCAGCCTGCGGATTCGGCACGGGCGCGGGTATAGCTTACCAGAAAAGAGCCTATTAAGGCAAAACCTGCCCAGAGCCAGCCCTCAATCCCAAGGAAGGGTGTGAAATTAAGCCTGCCGTAAATCGCTCCTGCCATAATCCCGAGAAACATGAGTCCATCGGAATATCGGTCGCAAACCGAATCCAGCACACCTCCGAAAGGAGTTATTCTTCCCTTTGCTCTTGCGACTCCTCCATCAAGTATATCAAAAACTCCGCTGAAAATAATCAGAAGACCTCCTTCAAAAGGTTTCCCCAGGGCAAAAGTCGCACCTGCAGCAACGCTTATAGCAAATCCCAGTAAGGTGAGTGTGTTAGGAGACAGAGGAATTAATCGGGCAATTGGAATTATCAGCTTTCTTACATTGTTTTTTAAGTCTTCGAATATTTCTATCCCTTCCTTTTATCTGGCTATTGATACTTTATCTCTGGATATAGTCTTATCTTTTTTAGAAAGATCCCTGATATCCAGACTTCAGGTCCATGAGCTGCTACTTTAGGTCTATGAGCTGCTATTTTTGATCTTCAGTTGAAATATTCTCTATTTTAAAGGTTAATCTTGATTTAATTCCTTCATTGAATTCTATACAGGCATGGAATATTCAAAAGGAAATTTTAGTAATCCTTTTCTATGGATAGGATAAGTCAGATGAGTTTAAAATAATATGGAGTTGAAAAATGGATCTAGTAGAAGCACACAGGGCAAAATGCACACAGTGTGGGCAGTGCCTTGAAGTATGCCCCCGCTATAATGACATCGAGCTGATTGAGCACCTTTACGGATATCTGGAAGGGAACTCGGACATTGATTTCAGGTATCTCACGCGCTGTCTTACCTGCGGGCTCTGCGCAACCTCCTGTCCCGAAGGCCTTGGATTCAAGATGTTGATCTCTCCTGCCCGCCAGAAATGGGTGAATGAAAATGGGCTTACTGACAGGCAGACCATGGTTGACCCTGAGGCTGAAAACAATATTTTCAAGAAAATTGCTGAAATTGATCAAATTCCTTCTTATAGGGAAATTCCGGGTTCTGTTGTTTATTTTCCCGGGTGCGCCGGAACTTACATTAATACAAACATGTCAAAAGCCACTGTTGCCTTGCTGGAGAAAGCCGGGGTAGACTATACTGTCCTGAGTGGGTTTGAATACTGCTGTGGGGCAGTCTCAGCAGGTGCAGGAAATCCGGGCCCTATCCGGAGAAACGGTCATCGAAATATAGAAGTAATTCAAAAAAGAGGAGCAAAAACCCTTATAACTGCCTGTCCAGGCTGCTTTAAGGCTTTTAAGGATATTTACCCGAAACTGTTCGGAGAACTTGATTTTCAGGTTATGCAGGTCTCCCAGTACCTTGAGCTTCTTTTAAAGAATGGCAAACTTAGCCCTAAAACCGTCCTCAACCACAGGGTATTTTATCATGATCCCTGTCACCTTACCCGGGGAATGGGGGTATATCAGGAGGCAAGAAATGTGCTTGAACTCATTCCAGGCACCGAACTTACCAATTTAACCCCTGAGAATTCAGCTTGTTGCGGCTTTGGCGGGGGAGTAAGGGTTAATTATCCTTCCGAATCTTTAGAACTTGCATCTGATCGTTACAGGGCTGCAGAAAAATTGGGCTGTGATATCATCATCACGAACTGCGGGGGTTGTATGCAGAACCTTGTTGAGGCAGGGCCGGATGAAAAGATAAAGATCTTTGATCTTTCTGAGTACCTTTGTCTTGCCTGCGGAGTAGAAATAAGCCGGGAAGATCGGAAAATGATTGAGCTTGTCAACAGGGCCTACAAGATCTGCATTTCAGGTTATAGGGAGTCAGATACTTCCTGATATTTACGCTCCTGATCTCTTGTGGTCTTTTTGATTCTCTTCCCTCTTTTATAATAGGGAGGTTTGGTAAAATACGGTTATATCTATTTTTCCTTTTTTTCTAATTTTTAGTTAACGAGGTGTATATGTTTTGCAAAAACAGAATACTTCCCTTCTAACACGGAATATTTCCTTTCTAACGCAGATTTTTTACTTTCTAAAACAGAATATTTCCTTTCTAAAACAAATTTTTTACTTTTTTTTGAATTTGTAATCTAATTAATTATGTAAACGATTCAAATTGCCTTTTTTTATTTTAAATGACTTAGTTGAATAAAATTGTTAGGAAATTATTTATTTTATTAGTATACTACAATTATACTAAATTTGCATGAAATTTTTTTCTTTTTGGTTCTAGAAGTTTCATGTCTATTTATTTCTATTATCTCTCTAAAAATTCCTATTTGAAGATATTGTATTTATATTTTTTGTTTTTCTCTTTTTATTTTCTTCCTAAAATTGACCTAAAAAATGACAAGATAGAAAACTATTTATAGAACCCCTATTTTTGTTGAATCTTTTTTACAAAAATATTTATACGAGTAAATTGAACTCTTATATCGGAGACATCTGTGAAGATGAGTTAACAGCTGGGATTTAAAATGGCACCAAAAACAATTCCCGTAGCTAAAATACTCATGAACCCAAACAAGGACAATCATGAAAAACTCATGATTCCATCTCTTCGCTTGTGGTGATTGTGGTTTCCCACCCACGATAATCATGAGTTCTTCTCTGCATTTCGTGACCTTATGAAAGGCATGAGCTTGCACTCCATTTATCACGATTATTTGTGATACACGGGGAAGAGGAGTCTCCATTGTCAAAAACTAAAACGGAGGATGCAACATTAGCAAAGAAGAATTGCTTCAGGAACTTACAGCCGCTGTAATCTCCTGTAAAAAGGATACTGTACTCGCTGCAGTTGAAAAAGCTAAAGGAGAGCTGGAGCCTGCCGAAATAATCGAAAAAGGGCTTGCAGCAGGCATGAATCAAGTGGGTGTTCTCTTTGAGAGAGGCAAACTTTTCTTACCCCACGTAATGATGGCCGCCGACGCAATGACTGCCGGTGTAAACTCACTGAAAGACCTGATGCCTGAAGGTTCTACCCAGTCAAAGATGGGCGTCATTGTGAACGGTACTGTTGAAGGCGATGTACACGACATCGGCAAATCCATCGTGTCCACAATGCTCCAGTCTGCCGGTTTTGAAGTGTATGATATTGGCCGTGATGTGCCTGTCAAAAACTTTATCGAGAAGGCAAAGGAAGTCGACGCTAACATGATCGGGATTTCCGCCCTTATGACCACAACCCTTCAGGGACAGAGAGACGTTATCGAACTCCTTAAGGAAGAAGGCATGAGGGAAAAGGTAAAGGTCATGGTAGGGGGAGCTCCCGCGACCCAGGCCTGGGCTGACAAAATCGGTGCAGATTGCTATGCTGAAAACGCAAGCGAGGCTGTTGCAAAGGCAAAAGAACTGCTGTTGTAACTTATTTTTCTTGGAGGTATAAAAATGGCAAAATGTAATGCAGTTGCAGGATTCAACTCACTTAACGGTGTGGAATTAAACCTTTTTACTACTGACGAACTCAAAGCTATTCACTACGCAACCATGGAAGTTCTTATGAACCCCGGTGTTCAGGTTTCTGACTCCGAGGCAAGACAGATCTTCAAGGAAAATGGTTGTGAGGTTGATGAAAAAACCAATATTGTAAAGATCCCTGAATATCTTGTAAGGAAAGCTCTTCAGCTCGCACCTTCCAGATTTGTCCTCTGGGGCCGCGACAAGAAAAACAACACAGTTCAGGAATGCGGTGGAAAAGTCCACTGGACCTGTTTCGGTACCGGTGTGAAGGTCTGCAAGTACCAGGACGGCAAGTACGTAACCGTTGACTCCGTCGAGCAGGACATTGCAGACATCGCAAAACTTTGTGACTGGGCTGAAAACATCGACTACTTCTCTCTCCCTGTCTCTGCAAGGGATATTGCAGGCAAGGGCGCACAGGATGTCCACGAGACTCTCACCCCTATTGCAAACACTTCAAAGCACTTCCACCACATTGACCCTGTCGGCGAAAACGTTGAGTACTACTGGGATATCGTAAAAGCCTACTACGGCGGCGATGAGGAAGAAGCCAGAAAGAAACCTATCTTCTCCATGCTTCTCTGCCCGACCAGCCCTCTTGAACTCAGTGTCAATGCCTGTCAGGTTATCATTAAGGGTGCCCGCCTTGGAATCCCGGTTAACGTCCTGAGCATGGCAATGTCCGGTGGATCTTCTCCTGTCTACCTTGCAGGAACCCTTGTTACTCACAACGCCGAAGTTCTCTCCGGTATCACCCTTGCACAGCTCACAGTACCCGGAACAAAAGTCTGGTACGGAAGCTCAACAACCACCTTCGACCTGAAGAAGGGTACTGCACCTGTTGGTTCCCCTGAACTCGGTCTTATCAGTGGTGCAGTAGCAAAGCTTGCCCAGTTCTACGGCCTTCCCTCCTATGTGGCAGGTTCCTAGTCTGATTCCAAGGTCCCGGACAACCAGGCAGGCCACGAAAAAACCATGACAACCCTCCTGCCTGCTCTCTCTGGTGCTAACACCATTTACGGAGCCGGGATGCTTGAGCTCGGAATGACTTTCTCAATGGAACAGCTCGTCATTGACAACGATATCTTCAGCATGGTCAAGAAAGCCATGCAGGGAATTCCTGTATCTGAAGAAACCCTCGCAGTCGAATCCATCCAGAAGGTAGGTATTGGAAACAACTTCCTTGCCCTGAAACAGACCAGGCAGCTTGTAGACTACCCATCCAACCCAATGCTTATTGACAGGCGCATGTTTGGGGACTGGGCAGCAGCTGGTTCAAAAGACCTTGCAGCAGTTGCACACGAAAAAGTAATGGACGTCCTCAAAAACCACGAAGTCAAAAAAATAGATGCAGACATCCTCAAAGACATGCAAGCTGTTGTGGACAGAGCTGACAAAGCTTTCAGAGGCATGTAATTAAGATACGAGATACTCAGGAGATCTAAAAATGGCAAACAAAGAAGAAATAATTGCAAAAGCAAAAGAAGCAATTACCGAATTCGATGACGAACTTGCAGCAGAAATCGCAGAAGAAGCTCTTGCTGCGGGGATCGACCCTGTAGAGCTCATTGAGAAGGGCTTTACCGCAGGCATGGAAGAAGTAGGAGAGAAATTTGCACAGGGTTCCCTTTTCCTCCCCCATGTGCTTGCAGCTGCAGAGGCAATGAAATCAGGTATAGAGGTAATTACGCCTGAAATGGAAAAGCGCAAGTCTCAGACCAAGAACCTCGGAACTGTAGTTGTTGGAACCATTGAAGGCGACATCCACTCCATCGGAAAGGACATCCTCGCTTCCATGCTCAACATTGCAGGTTTTAAAGTTGTGGACCTTGGAAGAGATGTCCCAATCAAAACATTTGTCGAAAAGGCAAAAGAACTCAAACCCCAGGTTGTAGCATCCTCCGCACTTATGACCACCACAATGGTCAATCAGATCCAGATTGAAGAACAGCTTAAAGAGGCAGGTATCCGCGACCAGGTAAAAACCATGGTTGGTGGCGCTCCTGTTACCCAGGACTGGGCAGACAAGATTGGTGCAGACATCTATGGTGAAAGCGCCAACGATGCTGTCAGCAAGGTAAAAGCAGCCTTAGCCTGAGCCAATTTAAGCTTCAGGAAATGCATTCTTAAGAATGCGTTTTCTGTCCTAATTTATTTTATGCAGTTCTCCAAACCCATAGTTGTCTGGGTAAGCAGGAAAATTCCTGCAGGTCATACCATCAGGATTAATATAATGAGATTGTTAATATAACGCTGTTAATATACAGGTATTAATATATCCCGTTAGAGGCAATTTTTAAAACAGTATTAAAAAACGGTACTAGAAAAACGGTATTAGAAAAACGGTATTAGAATTATAGTTGCCTCAGTCAAAAAAAGGATTAAAAACAATTTCGTAGATCTTCCCGCAAAATGGGTTTGCAGGCTGCAATTTCAGGCTGTGGAATTGAGCTGAGACGGTCTCTGCTCTGAGGGAGTTTCACAGCATATCTGAAAAATGGAGGATTTTTCGTGGATCTGAAAACCTTAAAAAAACAGGAAAGCAAAAGAAAGATCAGTAAAGGGTACATGTGGGCCCTTTTCTGTGCTATATTCTGGGGTATCTGGTATCTGCCAGGCACCGTTGTGTGGGTACTTAACCCATTCGATGAAATGTATGCAGCTATTGCTGAAACTGGTGGCGACAGTACAGCCCTTATTGTAACTGCTGTACTTATTACGGCCTTCAATGCCCTTACGGTCATGCTTGCTCTTATGATCTGGAATGGAACGCTTGGCAAATACGGGGAACTTGTTCGAACCCTGAAAGAATTCCATCCGTGTTCCAAGTGGTTCTTCCTTGCCTCAATTTTCGGAGGTCCAATAGCAATTCTTGGTTCTTTCATTGCTATGGGTTTTATTGGCGGAGCATTTGCAGCTGTTGCCGGGCTTCTTTACCCTGTGGTAGGCTCTATTCTTGCTTACTACTGGTATGGAGAAAAAATCTCAAAGAGGGCAGCAATGGGCATAGGAGTTATCATTATTGGAGGCATTACGATCTTCGGTGGTGGGCTTCTGTCTGATCTATCTTCAGGTAATGTTCAGTGGATAGGATATCTCGGCGGTTTAATGGCTGCGGCAGGCTGGGGAATTGAAGGTGCAATTGCAGGCAAAGGGCTTGATATTTCAGAGCCTGATGCTGGACTTACTCTTCGCTTCCTTGGAGAAAACATTATCTGGTGGGTCATTATTGTTCCTGTGCTTGCACTCTTCGGTTTCCCGATGTACTCGTTTGCACTCCAGGCATTTGAACCTATGACTCTGTTGGTCCTGATATTTGCAGGAATTACCTTTGGTTTCTGTTACGTCTGCTGGTACAAATCCTTCCCGCTCATTGGGGTTGGAAGAGGCCAGGGTATCGGAAATCTTTACGGTCTGTGTTCTATTATCTTCATTTTCCTCTTCTTTGGAGATGTCCCTCAATGGACTATCCTTGTCGGAGGTACTCTCTGTGTTATTGGCAGTTTTGTCATGTTTACTGAAGACGCAAGTGCACTTGAAACTCTGAGAGGTGAATGAAGTGAGCGGGAACCGTCCTATAAAATTCAGGATTCTTGAACTCTTGCTGGATGGGAATGAGCGCTGGAACTATGAGATTGTTTCCCAGGTTCAGAAAGAGTATAACATGCAGGGAAATTACAACAGGGACAGTATCAACTTTGACATCATCGAGCTGGCATCCGGAGGGATGCTGAAGGACCTTGATCAGAAAGTCGATGATGAAGGGATCTACAAAAAAGGGTTCCTTCTGCATAAATATGTGATCACAGACTTCGGAAGGGTCCGGGGCTCTGATGCCTGTCTCAGATACGTGTAACCGGAGGTAAAAAATGACGCAAACAGCAATAGCTCTTGAAGCTTACAATGCATACTGGGCAAATTCCTTCATACCGGCAGCAGATATCATGTGGATGGTCTTCATCCTGATTCTGGCGGTAATAGCCCTCTGGCAAGCCAGAAACTTCGTATCTCAATTCTGAACCCCCAAAATACAGCTTTCCAGATTCTAATAACAATATAGGTGAAAAAATGGCAACTGAATATGCTTTGAGAATGGGAGACGGTAAGCGTGTCTTCCTCACCAGAGAAAAAATTATGGAAGAGATCGAAGCCGGGACTGCAAATGCTGCAGATCTTGGCGAGATCCCTGTCCTCAGTGCTGATGAACTCGATAAACTTGCCGAAATCCTGATGATGCCAGGAAAGGCTGTTAGTGTCGAGCAGGGTATGGAAATTCCTGTCACTCATGACATTGGTACTATCAGGCTTGATGGTGACCAGGGTAACAGCGGCGTTGGAATCCCATCAAGCCGGCTTGTTGGCTGCATGATGCACGAGAGGGCATTTGGTGCAGACACAATGGAACTCGGGCACATCGACTACAGTTTCAAGCCTGTGAAGCCTGTTGTTTCAAACGAGTGCCAGGCAATGGAAGTCTGTCAGCAGAACATGATCATCCCGCTCTTCTACGGAGCAATGCCCAACATGGGGCTTTACTATACTCCTGACGGTCCTTTCGAGAATCCCGGAGACCTGATGAAGGCTTTTAAGATTCAGGAAGCCTGGGAATCTATGGAACACGCTGCAGAGCACCTCACCAGGGACACCGTATGGGTTATGCAGAAACTCTTTGCCTCCGGAGCAGATGGGGTTAACTTCGACACAACTGCTGCAGCAGGAGATGCCGATATGTATGGAACTCTCCATGCAATCCAGGCTCTTAGAAAAGAGTTTCCTGACATGTACATAGAAGCAGGTATGGCAGGAGAATGCGTACTTGGTATGCATGGAAACCTCCAGTATGACGGCGTAACCCTTGCAGGCCTCTGGCCACACCAGCAGGCACCTCTGATTGCAAAAGCAGGAGCAAACGTTTTCGGACCTGTGTGTAACACGAATACCAGCAAGACCTCAGCCTGGAACCTTGCCCGCGCAGTTACCTTCATGAAGGCAGCTGTGGAAGCTTCCCCAATTCCCTGTCACGTTGACATGGGTATGGGTGTTGGCGGAATTCCAATGCTTGAGACTCCTCCGATTGATGCTGTTACAAGGGCCAGCAAAGCAATGGTTGAGATTGCAGGCGTAGACGGCATATAGGTCGGGGTCGGCGACCCTCTGGGTATGCCGATCGCACACATAATGGCTTCAGGTATGACTGGTATGAGAGCTGC
>CAZLNG010000052.1:0-27029 GCA_964560735.1 uncultured Methanosarcinales archaeon
TATATCTTTTGGAAGGAGAAGTAAATGCAGACTCATCACTTATATCGAATTTTATAAAAGTAGACGAAAGAATAATTAATTTTTTACTTGGGTTTGATGAGCTTGATTTGAAAATTAGTGATTTCTCTTATCTTATAAAACCAAAAAGATCTTTTGAAGGTCTCATTCTGCCTGCAGATTTCAAAAACAAGTTAACAAATATGGCAAACTGGTACAGTGAAAATAAGTCTCCAATAAGGCTTCTTTTTTGTGGTACTTCAGGGTGCGGGAAAAAGAGCACTGCAGAAGCTGTCTGCAGGGAAGCAGGAATAAATCTTCTTATAGTGGATTCAAATTTCTTGCTTGAACGAGAATGTGTTGGTATAGTACCTTTTATAGTGAGAGAAGCGCTCCTGCAGAATTCTGCAATTTATTTTCAAGATTTTGACTGGCTTCTTGAAGATAAAGAACCAAATAATTACTCTCAATCCCTAATCAAAGTCTTAAAGGAATTTTCAGGCTGGATATTTTTAACAGGAAAAGAATCAATGAAATTTAGCAATGGATTAATAAATAATGGTTTTATCCCTTATTCTTTTCCTCTGCCTTCTTATCCAGTTCGCAAAAAATTATGGAGATCCCGCCTAAAAGATTACAAGCTGGCCAAAGAGGTGGACGCAAATGAGCTTGCAAACAAATTTAGATTCAGTGGAGGTCAAATATTGGATGCTACCCTTATTGCATGCAGTTTTGCAGGTGAAAATAATCCTGCAAGCCCCGTATTATCTTCAAAAGATCTCTATGAAGGTTGTAAAGCTCAATCCAACCAGAACCTAAACTTTCTAGCTTTGAAAGTTAATCCTAAATATACATTGAAAGATATTGTTCTTCCAAAATATACGCTGGATCATTTGAAGGAAATTTCTGGTTTTATAAAAAATAAAGAAAAAGTATATTCTGACTGGGGCTTTGAAAAAAAATTGTCTCTTGGTAAAGGGCTTAATGTTCTCTTTTCAGGGCCTTCTGGAACTGGAAAAACTATGGCTGCTGAAATTCTTGCAAATGAGGTAGAATTGGACCTTTACAAAATAGATTTGTCGAGCCTTGTCAGCAAGTATATAGGAGAAACTGAGAAAAATCTGAAGAAAATTTTTGATGAAGCTGAAACGAGTAATTCAATTCTTTTTTTTGATGAAGCAGATGCCCTTTTTGGAAAAAGATCAGAAGTAAAGGATTCGCATGACCGTTATGCAAATATCGAGACATCGTATTTGCTTCAAAAAATGGAGGAGCATCAGGGAATAGTGATTCTTGCCAGCAATTTCAAGAAAAATATGGACGATGCTTTTCTTCGAAGGCTTCATTTTACAGTAGAGTTTCCATTTCCTGATGAGAGGTTAAGAGAGAACATCTGGCTAAAAACATTTCCTGAAGAAACCCCAAAAGCAAAAGATATAGATTTTATTTTTCTTGCAAAACTCAATCTAACAGGGGGAAACATTAAAAATATAATCCTTTCAGCTTCTATTTTGGCTGCAGAAGATTTTAGGGCTGTATCAATGGAACATATAATAAGGGCTGTAAAAAGAGAGTATCAAAAAATTGGAAAGATCTTTACTGAAGCTGAATTTGGAGATTACTACAAATTTTGCAATAATTTGTGAATAGGAACACTTGTTTTTCTAGATTTAACATAGTGCTACCTTTTCTTAAAAGCTTGAATATGAGGAAAAATCTATGTTGGATTATGGAGCAATAGCAGACGTGGGAGAAACTCTTGTTGAACTGTTGAAGGATAATATGGAGGGGATGACAGATAACTCGATAGTTTTAGCTTCACCAGGGGAGATTGAGGCAGAAGGTGATGTATCGCTATCACTATTTCTTTATCAGATTGTTGAAAATACTCATATGAAAACTCAGGAAATGCTGATAAAAGATACTACGACTCTAAGGTTCCCGCCTGTAGCTTTGGATCTGTACTATATGATGACATCTCATATAACATTAAGTGGTTCTACTTTAACAAAAAGGACAAAACAAGCACATGAGACATTGGGTAGAGCCATACAGATCTTGAACGACAATTCAGTTCTAACTGGCTCTGGTAGCAGCGATGAAATACATATTATGTTAACTTCAATGAACCTGGATGATATGACCAAGATCTGGACGACTTTCCAAGGAAAGCCTTTTCGGACTTCAGTTTTCTTTCTTGTAACTCCAGTCTTGATTAAATCAACCCGTGAGACAGATGTACAGAGAGTGGTCTCCAAAGAAATGAATTATTATCAAATGATACCGGATCGAGGATAAAATGGCTCTTTTACATCCTTCTATTGCGGACAAATTTACTTATCTCGAAGAAGATATCATCTCAACAAACCTCAGGATAGCAGTCTGGTTAATTGCTGATGATTCAAAGCAAGAGCCTCTTGGCTGCATTAAAGTTAGAATTAAAGAAGTAAATAAAGAGGCAGTTAAAAACCTGAGTGGGTATTACATCTTCAACAACCCAATAGCTGGGGAAAATTATGTTGAGGTTGAGTCTAATTTGTATGATCCTATTGGAGTAAATGTCAATACATATACTCTCGATCCAAAAAATCCTGTTGTTGGATTTATACTCAAACCAAAATCAACAAAATAATGCGATCCTGTTGGGTTTTGATCTAATACATATACTGTAAAAGATACGAATGTATAAAGTATGGGGAATTGAGCCAGTATTGAATTAGCCTATTTTTGACTTTTTCCTCAAACTGTTCACAAATTAGATTTCATTCTCGAATTTTACCAAAAAATGGGGATTTTTTGAAAACTATGGAGTTATAAACGAATTTTAAATCATCAAGAATATTAAAAAGGAGGTTTGAAATGCCCGAATATCTGTCACCAGGAATATATAAGGAAGAATTTAAACTCGGTGCCCAGCCCATTGAGGGTGTGAGTACAAGTACGGTAGCTTTCGTAGGTATTGCCGAGAAAGGACCACTGAACAAACCAACGCTTGTTACAAATCAAAAGGACTTTATTGGCACCTTTGGAGGCTATATCAAAGATTCTTATCTTGCTTATGCTGTAGATGGCTTTTTCAGGAACGGAGGAAAGAGATGCTTCATAGTACGAGTGGCCAGTACTGATCCTGCTAATCCAGATGCTGCAAAAAAAGCATCTGGATCTTTCGATAATATGCGTACAGAGCGCCTTATGACTATTAATGCCCTTAACGAAGGAAGTTGGGGAGATGAAATTACCATTAAGATCGATGAATCTTCGTCTGGTACCACTACTCTCTTCCTGTCCAGTCTTATGAAAGATGTGGGGGTAACAGATCGCTCAATAAAGCTTGACAGTACCGCGGGTTTGTCAAAAGGGAGTAATATTGTTATTGATGACGGCATTAAAAAGTCTGATTTGATTGTGGAAGGTATAGATAGAGATAAAGGTATTGTTAATCTAAAAGATGAAATTAAAAATCTCTTTAAGACAGTTAATACCCGTGTCTATGCAAAAATACCTTCATCGACCACAATAGCGAATGTAAAATCTACAACAGGTTTTAGTGCAGGAACTGTAGTTTTAATTCAGCAAGCTGCACCTCCTAATTCCTCTCCGGTCTATGTTACTTTAAAGACAGTTAAACAATCAGAAAATCTGCTCAAATGGACACAGCAAATTAGTACGGATATCAACGGTGCAGCCTGCATAGATTTTAAGGGAATAAGGAAAACTTTTACCCTGGGTTCAAGCCCTATAAATAGTGGTGCAAGATCCATTCCTAAATCGAATATAGTAGAGCCATTAGATTCACTTGAAAAGGGTGATAAGGTAGCCTTTACAAAAAAAGGCAATCAGAAAGAAACGCTAACAGTGGCGGATATAAACGATAAAGACATTACGTTTATTGAGGTGTTCAAAAACGATTACTCACCTGGGATAACATTCGAGGCTATGACCTCTTCTAAGACCACTTTGTTCAAAGATACTTACCAGGCAAAAAACTTCATAAAAAGTGATGACGGTAAAACAGCTTCAATAACATTTGACAACGGTGTAATAGGGCTGGATGAGGATGACTGGATTACATTAACTCAAGATAGTAATAGTGAAGATTTCCAGATAGAGAGTGTTAGCCCTGATGGAAAGACGATAAAATTGAAGTCTTTACCTGAAGAAGCAAAATATAAAAAAGATAATACTATAGTTCGCTTTACTCTGAAGGACAAAAACACAATTGTTATAACTCTTCCTGGAATTTTCTCGATCAACGATTTAGTTGAAATTTATGATAATATAAATAAAAAAACCCTTGGACTCTTTAAAGTTTCTAAAATTAATCAAAACAGAATTACATTTGAAGGCGCCGAATTGCCTCTAGGAGGAACCGGTACTTATGACGCAGATATCACTGTAAAGCAATGGGTTGCTACTTCTGTGAAATCCAAGGAATTCAAGATATCTACGATTCTTGGGGACAACGAATTAGTAGAATCTTATGATAAACTCTCTATCGACAAAACAAGTGACAGGTATTTTGCAAAAGAAGGAGTGATTAATAAACGATCGATGCTCATCGAAATTAAGGATGATAGAGATGACCCTGGGGAGAGTCCTGATGATCAGAACGATCTGCCTACCTCAGTTGTTAAGAATTTGTTAGGAGGCAAAGATGGAATCAGCAGCATAGCAGTCTCAGATTATGTCGGCACCATAAATGAGAAAGATGAGCGTACAGGCATAGTTGCCTTGGAACCTGTGGATGAAATAAGTCTACTTGCAATTCCCGACACTATGATATCCTTTGGAGGCGGAAACGGTAAACTTTCGCCTGATGACGTTGAACAGATCCAGCTGGCAATGATCGCACATTGCGAAAAATTAAAAGACCGATTTACCATTCTCGATCCTATTAAAAATAGTACTGTGCAAGAAGTAAAGGCATGGCGAAAAGACAATCTTGACAGTAAATATGCAGCTCTCTATTACCCTTGGATAAAAGTAAGCGATCCTATTATGGCTGAGAACAGCACTTCTAGATTCATACCGCCCTCGGGTCATATTGCAGGAATTTATGCTAGAAGTGACGCAGAGCTCGGAGTGCATAAAGCTCCTGCCAATGAGGTTATTTCTGGCGTCATAGAGCTTGAGAGGACCCTTACCGCAGGCGAACAGGAAGTATTGAATCCTGATGGGGTTAACTGCATCAGGGCTTTTCAGGGAAGAGGAATAAGGGTCTGGGGTGCAAGGACAATCTCCAGTGATTCCCTGTGGAAATACATTAACATTCGGCGTCTTTTCATTTATATTGAAAAGTCTATAGAAAAAGACACCCAATGGGTCGTTTTTCTACCAAATAATGAAAAGCTCTGGGCGAGGGTAAGGGCAACTATAACTCAGTTTTTGACAACGATTTGGAAAGATGGGGCACTTATGGGAACAAAGGTTGAGGAGGCCTTTTTCGTAAAATGCGATAGGACTACCATGACCCCGGATGAAATCGATAATGGAAAATTGGTGTGTATTATCGGTATTGCCCCGGTAAAGCCAGCAGAGTTTGTGATATTCCGCCTGGCTCAGTGGCAAGGTGGAAGCGCAGCTATAGAATAAACACTAATTGTATATGCGGGAGAAAACAAAAAGTTGAGGAAGAAGTATGGTAAGACAGGATCCGTACAGACAATTCAGATTCAGAGTTGAGATTGAGGGGATAAACCAGGCAGGGTTCAGTGAATGCACGTTTGCTGACACTACGACCGATCCCGTAGAGTATAGGGAAGGGGACGAAACGCCAGTATTTCGGAAATTATCGGGTCTGACCAAATATGGAAATATTACCTTAAAATGGGGAATCACTGATTCCATGGATCTTTATAAGTGGAGGCAGCAAATTATAGATTCTGGGGCTGAGGGAGCGAGGAAAAATATGTCCATAATCTTGATGGACGAAGCTGGAAATGATAAAGCCCGCTGGAACATCATAAGAGCCTGGCCAAGCAAATACGATCCTATGGACTTCAATGCCAAAGGCAATGAAGTTGGAATAGAGACTCTTGAAATAGTGCATGAAGGTTTTAAAAGGGATTCCTGAAATGAATTCTTCTTGCAGCATCTTTTTTGTTCTAGTTTTTAAAAAACAGCTTCTTAATCGGAGTTAAATGCTATGACATTTCAGACTGAGTTTGAGTTTACGCTCCCCAAAGGTTACGTAGACGGTGAGGGGAATCTCCATAAGAAAGGAATTATGAGGCTTGCAACAGCTGCAGATGAGATTTTTCCCCTCAAAGATTCGAGAGTACAGGCAAATCCTGCATACCTGACTGTGATCCTGCTTTCGAGGGTAATAGTCAAGCTTGGGGGTTTGCCAGTAATTGATACAAAGGTTATCGAAAATCTCTTTGCTTCAGATCTTTCATACCTGCAAGATTTTTACAGCAGGATCAACGATAACGGAGATGCAAATATTAAAGCGATCTGTCCGAAATGCGGACACGATTTTGGGGTGAAAGAAAATTCCCAGGGGGAATAAGCGGCTACCCCCTTGGCAAAATTTACGAGGAGGTAGCCTTTATTGCATACTATTTCCACTGGTCTCACAAAGAGATAATGAATATGGAACACCGGGATCGACACAGGTGGTGTGAAGAAATCTCAAAAATCAACCGGCGCCTATCAGGCGAAAAAGAGAGAAGTATCCTTGAAGTTGAATGACGGGGGAGCAAATGTACACAGCAAAAAAGATAGACCCTCTAATGTCTTTCCGGTTTCTGGTGGAAATCGATGGAATAGAGACAGCTCATGCTTCCGAAGTGACCGGATTTCAGATTGAAACTGAGACTGAACCTTATGAAGAAGGGGGCGTCAATGACTTCATACATCAATTACCTAAAAGGACAAAATACCAACATATTACCCTCAAAAGAGGTATTACAGACCGGGATGATCTTTGGAAATGGTACCAGGAAGTGGTCAGTGGAAAATTCAGTCGTAAAAACGGGGCAATCATTTTGATGGATGTCACTGGCCAAGAAAAATGGCGCTGGAATTTTCACGAGGCGTATCCTGTTAAATGGACTGGGCCGGATCTCAAAGCTGATAGCAGTACAGTAGCTTTTGAGGCCGTTGAACTCGCGCATAATGGAATCAAGAAGGGTTAGAATGGACAGGTTTAGTATAAAACCTATAGTAACTCTCTCTAATCCTATCTTTTATAAAAAGATCGTACAAAAATATCAGACTGGCAAAAAGAATATTTCTAGGTTTCCAAGGATAATTTTTTGCAAAAAAGAAGGATATTTTTTTCCCCAAAAAATTAACATAGTCCTCAAATTCCGACTTCATTCAGATAAGCAAAATGTTTTACCTTCTTTAACTGTACAAAAAATTTTTACTCTTAAGAGAATGCTTCCAGAGTTAAATACTGAAAAAAGTACCTTTCAATCGATAGTAAAGCCAAAAGGCACTCAAGTTGTGAGCAATGTAACGAACACATTTCTGACATCATTTAAGATTACACAGAAGTGTCAGATTGGGTCAGAATTCTTAACTGTACATGCTGTCGATCATTCTATTCTTATTCGTGAAGAAAATATACGCAAAAATCAATATAAATTCCCTTTAATATTGCAACGAGAGATTTTAGTTTCCAATAGTACAACACTTGGTGAAAAAAAATATTTTTCTAAGCTAATAAATCGGGTAATTGTCAACAGACCCTTAATAAAAAGTTACTATGGCAATTTTAGTAATCCTGCCTCCAGTCCTATCTTGAATCCTGAGTCCAGCTCTCTCTATAAAAAGACAGATTGGATTGTTGTCAATAAACATTTAATAAAAAGTTGTTATCACAATTTGTGGAGTGAATTATCCAGCTCTGTACATAGAACATATGCCTATAAAATAGGCAGTAAAACTCTTCACTTTCAGGATTCCAGGAACATAGAGCAGGAGATTGAACAGATTAAAAGGGTAGTGATCCAGACAAAAAAATCAATATTAGAAAAAATACCGCCTGCTTTCGGAGAAGCAGATATAAAAAGACACCTTGACATTAATCGCATTTCTGATCAGGTCTATCAAAATCTTGAGCGGAAAATAAGAATGGAAAGAGAACGGAGGGGAATATAAATGCTGGTAAAAGCTTTTTTGACAAGAAAATATAACCCTTCATTAAGAAAGGATAACCATTCATTGGTAGTACCATGTCTATTCAATCCCAAAGAGCTGAGTGTCGAAAAAAGTAATCAGTTTGCTGAAGTAAATATCCCTGGCCTCTCATCTCCAGTATTTCAATTCGTAAGAGGGAACGCAAGGTCTGTGACCTTGGATTTATTTTTTGATACATATGAGCAAGGGACAGATGTACGCTTATTTACAGATAGAATTACAGGATGGGATGCTGGGATCACGTTCAGTAATCTACCCGAAACAGCAAAGGGCTTAATGGATATTGATTCTGATTTACATGCTCCTCCGATTTGTATTTTTATCTGGGGGGCTTTTATGTTCCAGTGCATTATTGAAAGGGTCACCAAGAGGTTCACGATGTTCCTTCCGGAAGGAATTCCGGTCAGAGCAACGTTAAATGTTACATTAAAGGAATATAGAGAAGTAGAAGTACAGGTCAAAGAGAATAATACTCAATCAGCTGACCTAACTAAAAGCTGGACGGTAACTCAAGGGGACAGCCTGTGGGCAATAGCAGCTAAAGAATATGGAAATCCGGGAGACTGGAGACCTATTGCTGAGAGAAATAACATTGATAATCCCAGAGTTTTGAGTCCAGGACAAAGGCTTATCATTCCTGTGAAGGAGTGAATTAAGTGACTAATAAGAATATGTCTTTAGAGACACTTGATTTTTATGTCCCAAGGTTTGAAGTAGAAATTGACGGCAAAAAATTGGATCCTGTTACATCAAAAGCTTTTCTTAATGTAGAGATTACAGAGGGAATAGCGGATGGAGTGAGTTCCACTCTGACCGTTTATGACTATTTTGACATGTCATCTCAAAAATTTAAGTATCTTGATGATCCTCTTTTCGATATTGGTAAAAAAATTACTTTGAAGATAGGTTACGAAAACAAATTACATGATGTATTTAAGGGAACAATTACCAGAATTGAGCCAAGTTTTTTCGTAGGCGATACTCCCACTTTTACTATTGAGGCACACGCCTCTTCTTATGACAGTCTCAAAAGGAGGAGTCCTGCAAAAGAATTTAAAGAAAACAAATTCAGTGATATTGCAAAAAAAATAGCTCAGGAAGCTCATTTGGATTCTGTAATAGACGAAACTAAGGAATTTAAGAAACCTTTACAAAAAGATAACAATACCACATATTTCGAATTTCTTAAAGATATCGCTAAAGAGGCAAAAGTTATTTTTTTTATTAATAGGGACATCCTATATTTTGTTAAAATGGAAGATAATAGGAAGGAAATCCTAACATTGGAATTGGGAAGAGACATAATCAGCTTCCGTCCCCATATAAAGACTACCAAATTACTAACTGAGGTAGAGGTTAGATGGAGTAACCCTGACAACCCTGAAGAACCATTTGTCAGCATGGCAAAAATAGGAGACGAAGGTGATATTTCATCAGACACGAAAACGGGGAGCCAATTAGCAAAAGAAAAAGTTGGAGACATAAGAAAAGTCATAACTTGCAGACCGGTAAATTCTGAGGATCATGCAAAAGAAATAGCAGAAGCAGAATTGCGTAAAGCTAACAGCACCCTTATAGAGGGAACTGGAGAATGTTTAGGAATACCTCAAATAAGACCCGGGGTCAAGATAGGCCTTAAAAAAGTAGGATATAAATTTTCTGGAGTTTACTATGTAACGGGAGCAACTCACACAATAAATGACAGTGGTTACAGGACGCGATTTTCAGTAATGAGAAACTCAGTAAATTCAGAACAAAACAGGGATAAAAAAAAGGGATGATAACACGAGCATCTTTGACGAATTGAAAGCTGATGAGGGAGATTGCAAGAAGGTCTCTGGCGTTGCCGTAGGCGTCGTTACTAACAATAAAGATGAAGGAAAACTAGGAAGAGTCAAAGTAAAATTCCCGTGGTTATCAGATGATAATGAAACTGACTGGGTTCGTGTCAGTACGTTCATGGCAGGTCCAGACATGGGAGGCTTTTTTCTCCCTAATGTAGGGGATGAAGTTCTGGTGGCTTTTGAGCAGGGGAATCTTAACTGCCCCTATGTTATAGGAGCTCTATGGAACGGGAAAGCAAAGCCTCCGGAAACTAACTCTGATGGCAAGAATAACATACGGAAAATAAAATCAAGAAGCGGTCATGAGCTTATCTTTAACGATGAAAAGGGGAAAGAAAGAATAGAAATTCATACAAAAGCAGGTCACAAGATAATTCTCGATGACACAAACGGCAAAGAAAGGGTTGAAATAAGTGATCAAAGCGGGGATAACTCGATTTTAATAGATTTCACCAAGAATTCAATAGCTATCACCAGCAAGGCAAAATTCAGCATAAACTCAGAGACCATCGAGATCCATGCTACAAAGGAAATGACCATTAATTCAGATCGTATTTTGAACATTAATGGCAATCAAGTAAAAATTAATTGTGATAGTTAATTAGGGAGATATCAATGTGCCACCAGCAGCAAGAGTAGGAGATACAACAAGCCACGGAACTCCGTTGAGTTCAGGTCCAGGAAGTGGGAATGTCTTTATCGGAGGCATGCCTGCCTGGAGGGCAACTTCTGATTTACATACCTGTTCACTTGCGACCGGAACAATACCTCACGTAGGAGGAATGGTGCAAAAGGGTAGCGCCACAGTTCTGATTAACAATCTTTATGCAGCACGCCAAGGTGACGAAATCGTTGAGAATGGCCCTCCCAACAAAATTACTGGGGGCTGCCCTACTGTATTGATAGGATGACGGAGTAAAGTATGGCAAGGGAATTTCTGGGAAAAGGGTGGCAGTTCCCTGTTAATGTCGATTTAACAGGAAAAATAGGGATGTCTTCGTATGAAGACGATATAAAGGAAGCTATCTGGATTGTTCTTGGCACTTCCAAAGGGGAGAGGGCAATGCGCCCTGATTTTGGCTGCGGAATTTATGATTACATTTTTTCTCCCATTAATACCTCCACAATAATGCTGATAGAAGCTAGTGTCAGAGAAGCACTTGTCTTCTGGGAACCAAGAATTGAAATTACCAGCGTAAAAGCAGTGACAGATGATACTGAGGAAGAAAAACTCCTTATTAGTATTGATTATACGGTCAGAACCACCAATAACCGATTCAATCTTGTTTATCCATTTTATTTGAAGGAAAGCAGGTAACATGCTAACGCCAAGAATAGATCCAAGAAATTTTAAAAGCCTCTTAGAGGAAAAAAGGAACATTGCTCCACTTTATACCCCAGAATGGGACGCTACAGATGAAAGGGATACTGGTGTTGCTCTCCTTAAAATTTTCACTCATATGCAGGAAGAGATAATTAACAGGCTAAACCGAGTGCCTGAAAAGAATTTCACTGCTTTCCTAGAGATGAACGGATTAAAACTAATGCCAGCCCAGCCAGCAAAGGTACCAGTGACCTTTTATCTTCCAGAGAACTCTTCAGGTGGCGTTTTTATACCAGCAGGCACGAAAGTAGCTGCTGATGAAACAGAAAAACATAAAGTCCTGAACTTTGAAACTACAAATGGAATTTTTGCAACAAGTGCTGCAATAGAACATATATACGGCGTAGATCCTGATAATGATATAATATATAATTATACTGAAGATTTTGTAAACAAAAAAGAGTTTTTTATTTTTAAAACTGAAGGAACTAAGGAAGAAGCTAATTCGAATGATAATGGTTCTTACCCTAATAAACAGGGACATGCTCTATATCTTGGCCATAAAGAACTCTTCGATTTGAAGGATCCAGCAAGTATAGAACTTAATTTCGGAAATAGTGATGTTCAACAACTCAAAAACTTTATTTGGGAATATTGGGGAAAAAATGAAGAGATAATACCAGTTGACAGCTCAACAATAAAACTAGAAAGTAATAGCTTAATATTACCAATAGGAAAGGCAATTGAAGAAAAAGAAGTTAATGGAATGAGAACTCGCTGGATATGCTGCAGAACTGATAAGGTTAGTAAAAGCTTAATCCTGCCTATTTACAAAATTCGAATACAAAGTGTGGAACTTCGTGATGGTCAAACTATTAAACCTGACATTGGTTTTTTCAATCAAGTACCTCTAGCTCTAAATGAAAAAGGAAAATTTTACATTTTCGGTCAGCAACCTAGGTTATTTGATACATTTTATATTGCAAGTCGAGAAGCATTTTCAAAGAGAAATGCAAAAATAAAAATCACTTTTATAAGAAACAAGGACAAAAATGAAAATCCAGACGCAGGCAATAGAACATTTTCATGGGAATACTGGAACGGTAAAATATGGTCTGCTTTTTCACCTGATGATAAATTATTAAATAATTTTGTAGCAGACAATACAAATGATTATTCTCGCAGTATAGAATTTGATTGCCCTGCAAATATCGAAGAAATTGAGGTTAACGGTGAAAAAAATTATTGGATAAGGATAAGGTTAATAGAAGGAGATTATGGGCAGAATAAATTTGTTCCGGAAGGTGCTGGCGAATGTAAAAACTGGATAATTAATTCAACCTTTAAACCACCTGTTATTAATGAGATTAACATCCATTATTCCACGAATGGGATTACAGAGTTACATCAATGTCTTTCTTGTAATAACCTTGAATATCACGATTTAACCCAGAAAACCAAAGATGGTACAGGATTTAAACTGTTTACTCCCCTGCCTGAAAAAAATCGAATTTTGCATTTAGGCTTTAAAGATGCCTTTAAAAAAGGTAACATCAGCATCTTTTTTTCTCTCGAAGATAAGGATTATACCCTCGAATCCAGACAGAAAATTAAATGGACCTACTGGAGCAAAGCGCCTAATTTGAAGATAAACACAAATGATACAAGTGTAATAACTCCTGTGGACACTAAAGGAATAAGCAGTGGCACTGAACTCCTATTCGAGGAAAAGATTGATTCCGAAACTATAACAGAGACAGCAATAGTTCACTCTGTCAATTCAGATGGAACAATCACTCTGGTAGACAAGTTGAACCACATATTTACTAAAGGTGCACTTGTATCCAAGAGAACAAATCTTGAAGTGACTGATGATACTAAGTATCTCACCACTACAGGAACGCTTGAATTTATAGGACCGCCTGATCAATTAAAAACATATAAGTTCGGGTTAGAGAGCTACTGGCTCATGGGCGAGTTCATAAAACCAGGTGGGGAGCAGTTAATAAAAGGCATATATCCGAACACTGTATGGGCAGAACAAGTAGAGACAGTTAAGGATGAGATTTTAGGCTCGGGTGATGGAGAAAAAAACAAAAGTTACAGTTTTTTCAGAGTACCAGTAATCTCATCTGAGATTTGGATAAGACACGAGGATATTATTTCTGAAAATGAGGAAGATACTCCTGACAATGAGGATATACAGGAGATAAAGGACGATATAGGGAAAACCATAGAAAAGTGGGTCAGATGGAAGGTAGTAGAAGATTTCTCCGATTCCGGCCCACGAAGCAGGCATTATACTATAGACAATGCCATGGGGACAGTGCAGTTTGGGGATGGAGAGCACGGGATGATTCCTCCTATAGGACAGGACAATATTAAAGCCACATACAAAACAGGTGGTGGGGTGCTGGGGAATGTTGCAGAAAATGAAATAAAGACTTTGAAATCATCGATCGCTGGCATCGATCACATCACAAATCATGAGCCTGCCGAAGGAGGGTCTGATACAGAACTGCTTTCTGAAATTTTTGAGAGAGGCCCTCACTTAATAAAACACAGGAATAGGGCAGTTACTAAAGAAGACTTCGAAAGATTAGCAAAGGCAGCATCAAGCTATATTGCAAGAACAAAGTGTGTTATAAAAGAGAATAAGTTAATAGTTATTGTAATTCCAAAAGGGGAGGAAGATAAGCCGGAACCATCAAAGGGATTGATGGATATTGTAAGGAAGAGCCTCCTTGAACACAGCCTGAATATGATACTTGAAGAAAGCTTAGTGGTCACAGATCCATCATATATAGAGATCAAGGTTAAAGTTGACGTTATACCTGTGTCCATTGACCAGGCAATTCCTTTAGAAAAAGCGATTTTAAAAAGATTGAAAGAATATTTGCATCCTCTTACAGGAGGAAATGAAGGAACTGGATGGAAATTTGGTAGAGGGGTACATATTTCAGACATCTATGCACTGCTTGAGAGTATAAAAGGCGTGGACCACGTGGAAAATCTTACGCTTAACAACGCTTACAAGGATATTTCCATAAAGGAGTATGAAACGGTCTGTTCTGGTGAACACGAAATAACAATGAGACTTGGGAGGTAATATGTCGCTGCCCAAAGAAAACCTGGATAATAAGGCGTTTAGCGACTTTTTAAAAGAAGCTATTTCTCGCATCCCTGTATACGCACCCGAGTGGACAGACCATAATGTACATGACCCTGGAATCACTTTTATTGAACTTTTCGCCTGGTTAACTGAGATGCAGATCTATCGCCTAAACAGGATTAGCGACAGAAGTTACAGGAAGTTTCTAAAGCTCATGGGAATTCCTAAACTAAAATCTGCAAATGCGGCAAAGGTGGACGTTACCTTCTCTCTATTATTAGATGTCATGAAGGTGGAGGTTCCGGCGGGGACAATAGTAGCTGCTACTGATCCAGAAACTGGAGAAGATATACTATTTGAAACCGAGCAAGATCTAAATGTAGTAAGTACAGAACTAAATTCAGTTACTGCAGTTCATGCCATCCAACGTAAGAATTCAAATGAATGCACTTTTTCAAGTAGTGGCCTGCCTGATTTCCATATAGATATTAAATTTGCTCCCGTGGTGGATAAAACTCTCACTGTCAATATAAAGGACGACATTTGGATCGAGGTAGAAGACTTCGATGCTTCAAAACCGGGAGATAAACATTATACTGTGGATCTGATATCAGGAAGAGTAACTTTTGGTAATGGTATTAACGGCAAAATCCCGCCAACGGGAGTAGATAATATTACAGTCTCCTACCGTTCAGGAGGAGGTATTCGCGGAAATGTCAAAGCTGGAACCATAACAAGGGTTTTGAGTGAATCACTTATTGGCATTGTTACTGTTACTAACGCAAAAGCAGCTTCAGGTGGTACAGATGCTGAAACTTTAGAGGAAGCAAAACAACGTGCAAGGAATGAGTTGAAAGAGGTGACAAGAGCTGTTACTTCCTCTGATTATGAACAACTTGCATTGAAAACTCCTAAAGTGTGGGTTGCAAGGGCTAAGGCCTTACCAAGATATCATCCCAGCCAGGACAGAGAAGTGCCGGGCATTATCAGCGTTGTCGTTGTTCAAACAAGCTCTCCTGTTAATCCAAACCCAATACCAAGTCAGGATTTTTTGAGGGCTGTTTACAGGCATTTAGAAGAATACCGTCTGCTTACGACTGAGTTATTCGTTCTCGCACCGGAATATGTTAACATTTCGGTGGAAGCCACGGTCATAGTAAAACCCAAAAGCCTTCGGGATAAAGTGAAAACAGATGTTGAGGAGAAGTTAGAAGAGTTCTTTGATCCGGTTTCAGGAGGTCTCGACCGAAAAGGGTGGCCTTTTGGAAGGCATGTATATATTTCGGAAATTTATGAAGTAATAGATGGTGTTGAGGGTGTAGATTACGTCATTCCTGACTCCGTAATCTTAAAGGAAAACGGTAATGTTCAAAAATTCGAGATCGATGTTCCTTCAAAAGATCTAGTCTATCTAGATATGGAAAAGACAAAGATTACTGCCGAGGAGGAAATCCATGTCTTCTGAGTTTAAATTCAGAGCTTTAACGAGCGAAGACTGGAAAGACATTGATGATAATCTAATTTATAAAGAAGGTCTGAGACTCAAAGACACTAAAAGAGACGGCACATACTTCTCTAAACCTCTTGACAGTGATACTCCAGGTTGCTACTGGCACCGCATTGTTCTTGATGTAGACATACCTCCGAATTCCATTATTACTGTTTCTTTCATCACTTCTGAGACTGAAGAAACTGGAAGTTCCTTCGATTATGAAAGAATTTTTACGAAGGCAAAAGATGCTCTCATTCAAGCACCGCCTGGTAAATACATCCGACTTAAGATAGATTTTCATTGCGAAGGTGAGAAATCTCCGATTTTGAGACAGGTGAAGTTATACTACGAGAGGCTTTCTTACCTCAGGTACCTTCCTGCAATATACCAGGAAAACAGCGAGAGTAAGGAATTCCTTGAACGGTTTTTATCGATATTCGAATCCTCGATGTACGACAGCGAGGAAATGATATCCAATATACCCATGTTTTTTGACCCAATGGCAGCCCCTCCGAATTTCTACAGGTGGCTGGCTGACTGGTTGTCGCTTGATCTTTACGACCAATTAGAAGAAAAAACAAGACGTGAGTACATTTTAAAAGCTGTTGATTTTTACAAGAAGAAGGGTACAGTATCCGGACTAGAGGATCTTGTTAGTTTTCTCACTGGGAAGAAATGTTGTATCAAAGAGTACAAGAATAATGTATTTCGCTCTTGGGGAATGGAGCATGAAAAGGAAATATACTCGGATGAACAGATGAACAGATGCGTTGAGTATGAAGGAAATTCTGAACACCCATGCACCAAGTTTTACCATGAAACATCCAGAACACTGGATACAAGAGATCAGGCTTTATTGGAAAGTATGGGTAAGAACAAATATTGCGATAAGGTGCATTACGTTATTGATACAAATGACAACGGTACTTATTCCCCGAATGTGATTGGCATTTTTATTTTCCTTAAAGAGAATGAAGGATTTGTAATAAACGAGAAAGAATATGTGAGGCAGCTGCATAAGATAATTGATTCATTCCTGCCTGTTTTCGTCAGGGCTAACATTCACATTGTCGTGATTCCTTACATTGAAAGGTACGGTATAAACAGAGTCATTGAAGAATACAAAGATTCTGTTCACTCATATATGGATGAGAAGTTTACTCCTGTTTTTGGATCTTACAAAGATGAAACCAACTGGATCTGGATTTATTCTTTTGATGATATGCATAATGATATCAAAGTTACAAACAACGTAAGATATCGCACGCACCATTCAGGAATAGGTAACGAAAGCCCACTTTAATTCTATTTGACTCTTTTATCACTGATTCTGTTTATCACTTATTTTGAGGTGTTATCTGTGATTATGAAAATTAAAGGAGAATATAGAGATGTTGTAACAAAGAACAATGAAATTATTGAGGATAGAGGATGGAAATCTAACAATATATCCAAAGATCTGGGAAAATTAATCGCTGCCATGATGAGAAATAAAGATTTTATGAGCAAAGGGATAACCCATATGGCAGTTGGCTCAAGCAGCACTGCAGAAAATAGTGAAACAGGCGCAAATGCTTTCTATAAACGGATAAGAGACAACGTTTTTCCTTCGTTGGATTTTGAAAAACCAAAATTTGACCATAATAATGATCATGATTGGGCATGGGCAAAAAAAATCGAAGATATTAATTTTTTAAATGAGGAAGATGACCAATCAACTGTCATTACAAACAAGCTGCAGATTAATGTCATTTTTGAACAGGACGAAAATGATCTGTCAGGAAGGGCTCTTGAATTCAAGGAGTTTTCCTTACTTGGGATAGGGGCTTACAATGGCACCGAAGATATATTCTTTATAAACTATGTTGCTCATCCACCAATCTCAATAATATTCCAAAAGAATGTTGATAATAATAATACTGATTTTACAAGGACTGTGCGTTTAACATTCCCACATGAGTAAATAAATAGGTAAATTTTACTAGGGAGAAGATTAACGAAAACGTTTTTGGTAGTTTTTAATTAAGTATTGATATTTCTGGTCTAGCCAGTGAGTCTTGACCAAATTAAAATTGTCTAGTTGTTTATGTTTATTAAATTTAAAAGTCACTCTTTTGATTCTCGGAACTGACTTTACGATATAAATTAGGATTAAAGCATCTGGATATCTCTTAAAACCACTTTTGACGCGATGATTGAAATGAGACATTTAAATAAGACCAATTTACTCTGAATTTCTGAATAACTTACCATTTAATTTTGAACAAGAATTGCTTACCGTCCAACGATAGAAATTATTTAATTTCGGACAGCCTGTTTAGGTAATTTGGAAAATACAATTTTCATTCTTATTCTCACAATTTTAACCAATTCTTTAGAGACCGAAATGAAGAATAAGCTAGAGATCTGTTGTAGCCGCTAAATTATCTGAACAAAAAATGCACCATAATTCTTATAAAGACAGGAATAGATGGAAATCTGATACATCAACTCACAATAATTGACTCTTTTCTTGCTTTAGTGCGTTAACAAACATATTATTGGTCCTCGAATTGATTTTTAGGCAGCTTTACCTACAGTGTAATTTTAAATTTGATGAATGGAGTGCTAATAGATGGCAAATTATTCAAATGATACCTATAAAATAAACAGGAACAAAAACTACGTTAACGTCCGCTCACAAATGGGAATTCCTGTAGTGGATGCTGATTGGAATGAAATGGATGATATAAGGAAATATGAGCTTCAAAACTTCATAAAAAACTTTATCGGAGATGGCGTACTAGGTGATGACGATTTCCGTATATTTGGTGGTTTTAATGGTGAAGATAATTTCGTAATTTTTCCAGGTTATTGTTTAATGGATGGCAATGTTGTGTATAATGATGGGGATTTTAGATACTCAGATCAGCCATTTCCAGATCAAGACTTAGCGGATCGGCCATTAACTCAACTGATTGCTCCACAACATAATACTCGAATTGATACAGTCTACCTGGATGTGTGGGAAAGGGAAGTAGATTCGAAAAAAGATCCCGATCTTGTCAATCCAAAGATAGGCATTGAAACGTGTGTACGAATAAAGCGTGAATGGGTTGTCCGAGTGGTTGTAGGGATTGAAGGCTCGGGTGAACCTGCGAATATTCCTATTGATCCAGAACATTGTTACTATACATTAGCTACTCTGATTCGCTATGTAAATGATAAAACTATAAGCAGTAAAAATATTATAGACCAGAGATTTGCTGGCATGAACTTAAGAGATTCAATAGCCCGATCTGTCGATTTAAGTAGAATACATAAAGTACCCTTGCTTCAGCAGACTCTATTTGGCAGAGGTGTGCCTGCAGTATCTGTTCGAGTGGGAAGCAATCCTTCAAATATTGCATTTGACGGCATGCACATCTGGGTAGCTAATAATATGAGTAAAAATGTAAGTAAAATAGATATAACAGGAAATACAGTGGTAGAATCTGTAGCAGTGGAAGACAGTCCTTTAGGTGTTGCATTTGATGGCACGTACATCTGGGTAGCCAATAATATGAGTAAAAATGTAAGTAAAATAGATATAACTAGGAACAAAGTGGTTGAATCTGTTGCAGTGGGAGACAGGCCTGCAGATATTGCATTTGACGGTACACACATCTGGGTGACCGTTAATCAGAGTAACAATGTAAGTAAAATAGACATAGCCAAGAATAAAGTGATGTCATCCGTTCTAACAGGATATAGTCCTTCAGGTGTTGCATTTGACGGCATGCACATCTGGGTAGCCAATTATGGGAGTGACAATGTAAGTAAAATAGACATAACAAGAGATACAGTGGTAGCATCTGTTGCAGTAAACCATCCTTTGAATATTGCATTTGACGGTACGCATATCTGGGTGACTCATTTAAGTGACAATGTAAGTAAAATAGACATAACCAGAAATAAAGTGGTTGCATCTGTTGCAGTGGGAGGCAGTCCTGCAGGTATTGCATTTGACGGTACACACATCTGGGTAGCCAACTATGGGAGTAGTAATGTAAGTAAAATAGATATAGCCAGGAATACAGTGGTAGCATCTATTGCAGTGGGCTATTCTTCCGGTATTGCATTTGACGGTACGCACATCTGGGTGGCAAATTCTAGGAGTAATATCGTAAGTAAAATAAAGAAAATAATTTAATAAGAACATTATAGAGCTAAATAAACTATTATAAGTAATCTGTAAAATAGGCAGAAATAACGAGTGTGTATATTCTTCAGGTATTACATAACTATACTATTGGGATAAAGCTCTATCCTAAAAGGCCAATTTGACCTAAATTTCGGAAAAAATCTAATATCTGAGGTTTTGCTATTTTCTGTAGAATTCCTTTATTTCGAATAATATTTAACATAATAGCTAATTTCGCGAAAAATTTATTTAATAACAATTTAACATCAGTTTAACACAACGATATACCTGTAATTTATATTTGAGTAATTAATATTCCATTAATTAGAAAATAAACTTTATATGAGCTTTAAAAACTAATAAGTATTTATGTTTTTTCACAATTTATGGAAACAAATCCTAATAAATTCTAATTTTTAAGCATATGCAATATTATATAAGTTTTTAAAGCGGAATTCGTATTCAAAAATATTTTGCAGTATTATTTTAGAGGCTTTAAATGTAATTTTTTGGTAAAATACGCGATTTTAAACTATTTTTTTGCTTAATGCATTAACATCAATTTTGGCAAAACCTCATCTTAGTTTAAGGTAACTTTGCCTTTATCCAATTGAGAAATGATTGGAATTATAAGATGAATTCTAAACAAAGAATCGTGGTATGTAGATTTCTCACCCAAGGATAGTAAACAGTGGAATTTCTGGATCGATTATAAGAAGATCCATCTCTGATTAAAAGAAATAGACTAAAAAAATAACACTAAAATGTACTCCTCCTGTATCCCAAAAAATCCAAATTATTAATTTCGTTTATTTTGACGTTCCTTCTTAATAAGTCAAGCTTGGGTCTATCTAAGTGAGGGTCAAATCTTAAAAATGGCCACATTAACTGTGTATTAGAAGATTTAAAGTAAGTCTTATGCCTGTGATTTTCACTAACTGCTCTAAAAGAATCTGAAATCTAAAATATTCAAAGTAGATTCTCAAAAAATGTCTTTTTATTTTCGGCATACGACTACGATTAATTTCATATGGAGATAGAAATGCCTGAAAGAGTTCTCGCAACTACCAAAACACCTGAATCAGAGCAGAGATGCTCTAATTCTTGCAAGCAAAAGCCCAGCTTCAATTCTTCAGGATCTTCTGCTGACAGAATACTGCAGCTTCAAAGAACTGCAGGGAATCAGGCAGTCCAGAGACTCATCAAATCAAGAGCATTACAGGCAAAACTCAAGATCAGCCAGCCAGGGGATATTTACGAACAGGAAGCTGACAGGGTTGCTGAGCAGGTAATGAGGATGCCTGAGCCAAAAATACAGCGACAACCGCTCCATGTCAAGCCACTGATACAACGTCAGGTTCTCGAAGAAAAAGAAGAAATCTCGCAGGCCAAAGATATTGCAGGTCAATCTACGACCATCACACCTTCCATCGAATCACGCATCAGTGAGCTTCAAAGCGGTGGCCAGCCACTGGATCCTGCTACGCGTGCATTTTTTGAGCCACGTTTTGGGCAGGATTTCAGCGGGGTGAGGGTACATACTGATGCTAAGGCAGCAGAGGTTGCAAGGGCGGTGAATGCGAGGGCATTTACGGTGGGGAGAGATGTAGTTTTCGGGATTGAACAGTATTCACAGAGATCAACTGAAGGAAGAAGATTGCTAGGTCATGAGCTGACGCATGTGGTACAGCAGGGACTTGGACTGAGGGACAACAACTTAACGGTTGGTGGAGCTCAAGTTTTAGAGACAGAAGTCGATAAGGTTTGCACATTGACAAGTACGAATCAACCGATGAATGTCATGCCTGCAATAATGCCGCCAATCATTCAGCGGCAGAAAAATGAAGAGAGTTTCATGGAACGTCAGTTTCACAAAGGCCGAGATTGGGTGATGGAAAAAGGAGTCAGTTATGACTTCAGTGAATTGCTCAATGAGATAATGGAAAAAGGCATCAGGCAAGATTTAAGTACGAAAGGTCTTGACGGTTTGAAAGTAGGTGGTTTGCCCCTATCCAAGGTCTTTCCTGAGAGTTCTCGGGCATTTAAGTTCGTAAGGCGGCTGTTCCGGTTTGACGGTCAGGGTCTACTGGTGGGACTTGACGTTCAAGGAGCAATAGAAATATACAAACCTCGTGATCCGCACGAACGCGAACGGATCGAGAAAGCAGCTCGCCTGATGGAGGAATGGAAAAAGCTCTTACAACCGACTGAAGAAAGGAAGCGTGAGGAAGACTGGGTCAGAAAGGAAGCAGTTCGTCGAGCCAGTAAACACTACTTAAACAGCGGCAAAAGCGAATGCAGTCCTACTTGGTTTGGAGAGACCAGACCTGAGATGGACCCGAAGGGAGAAAGTTTCACTGGAGAATTAATTGTCAAGTATAATGACGCCGAGTTAAAAGACCCTTGCGTTCGAGAATGCGTTGAGGCTCACGAAAAAGTTCATGTAGAGGATCTCAAGCCGATCATAAAAAAGATACATGAATGTGATGTAAGAGCTGGAAATGACTGGGGAAAAAAAGGAAAGTGCAACAAGTTAGCTCAAGAATTAATAGAAGTGCATGAACAATCGGAATGTCGAGCTTATAAAAAAAGCTTTTTCTGTCTCGGGCTCAAGATGAGATATTCAAAAAATCAGTGTTCAAAGTCACCACATCGAGAGGCGATTCAAAAGCACATGGTCTACGAGTTATGTGAAATGAAAAAACATTGTGCCTTGGCTGGAACTCCTATAAAAGATATTCTCAATATTTGAACCTTTTATTTTATGTATTCAATCATGAATACATTAAGACAAATTAAAATAAATATATTTAGCCTATGTCCATAAGTTATTAATTCATTTTCAAAAAAGCAAGTACACTCCCATCAATTGATACTAATATAAGAGATTTTTGTGCCTATGGTTTTCAACAACTCAGAACTATTACCTTTATTCTCGATTCGTTTAGTCTAATTAATCTGTCAAACATGGGGAAGAATATGGCTGAAAGAGCTGTTTCAACTGCCAAAATACAGGAAAAAAAACAAACATGCCCTAATTTTTGCAAGCAAAAGTCCAGCTTCAATTCTTCAGGATCTTCTGCTGACAGAATACTGCAGCTTCAGAGGACTGCAGGCAATCAGGCAGTCCAGAGAATGATCGAATCAGGGGCCTTGCAGGCAAAGCTCAAAATCAGCCAGCCTAATGATATTTATGAGCAGGAAGCTGACAGGGTAGCAGAGCAGGTAATGAGGATGCCTGATCTAATAATGCAACGCCAGCCTCTCCAGGTCACACCATTGATACAACGTCAGGTTGCCGAAGAGAAAGAAGCTTTGCAGGCGAAAGAAACTGTCGATCAATCTACGAACGTCACACCTTCCATCGAATCACAAATAAGTGAACTTCAAGGCGGTGGCCAGCCACTGGATCCTGCTACGCGTGCATTCTTTGAACCACGTTTTGGGCAGAACTTCAGGGAAGTGAGAGTACATACGGATTTAAAAGCAGCGGAGGCTGCGAAGGCAGTTAATGCAAAGGCATTTACGATGGGAAAAGATATGGTTTTTGGTACATGGGAATACTCTCCTGGGTCTGCTGAGGGGAAAAGGTTGATTGGCCATGAACTGACTCATGTGATGCAACAGAATGAGGGAGGATACCACGAAGGTATAATCCATAGACAAGCTCACTCACCTGATATAAATTCAGAACGGCGGTGGTCAATTGATAACCCATCCGGTATGGTTGAACAATTTGGTGCCTTCAGATGGATCTTGTGGAACTTTGACGTTGCAAGCACTAAACTAAAGAATGAACATAAAGGAAAACTACAAGAGATAGCGCAAGAAATATGGCCATTGTTCAAAAGATACAACCAAAATGTTGAAATCATAATTGAAGGCCATGCAAGTAATACTGGAGCACTAAAAAATAACAAAAACTTCGCTCAACGTAGGGCTGAAGCTGTAAAAGAGTTCCTATCCAGCTATCATTTCGAAAAGAATTATATGAGGGTGAATTCATTTGGCTCTTCTAGCCCCTTGAGTTTTGATGATACCCCTGAGGCATTGGCCAAAAACAGGAGGGTCGACATTGAATTTGTTGGACAGGTTAAGTCAGAACCTGATATTGGACAAAAGCACCAAACAGAAAGTGAAGTACCTTTTAACAAGCAAAAGCCACCCATAGAAGGCTATGTGGAAAAAATTCGCAAGTTTGTTGAAGCTGATAAGCAAAGGGGTCTGCAAGAACAACTTTTACCGGAGAAGTTGCGCTATTGGCTAGAATGTGGGAGTGCAGCAAAACCATGGGCTCTGAAGTTCTTATTGACAGAAGGCATGAAAGGTAAAATGGGCTTTTATAGCCAGTTAACTCTTCAACATATCCGCAAGACTATTGGAGAAACCTCAAAAGCACATACAGTAAATGAAAGGTATGCATTTGCAGCAGCTTTTGCATATACTTTTGTTTCTTATGGCATTAGCAAGAAGATGGCGGAATTACCATACAACTACCTCTCCTTAGAGCCAGAAGCGCGTCAAATGTGGGATGATATCTCCACAAAAGTCTGGCTGTCTCTTTCTATAGATTCAGCCAAAGATCGAAATTGGACCACAATAGAATCCTACGTAAAGCAAAACCCCAAAGAAGTATTGAACGAAGTATACCGCGAAATTGGGGAAAATCTTGACTTGGGACCACTACGTGATATTCAGCTAAAATGGCCGATGACAGCAGAATAGTCTCAGCAATTAGACTCTACAGAGAAAATTGACATCTGACCAAGTAATCAAAGCTCAAATCAGCAAGCCCGGTGGGTTCATTTAACAGTTAGGACTTACGCGGTTGAACTGAATATCAACAGCATCATACCTTCAACTGTCTAAAGCATCGAATCAATAACGATGTCTATTGAGTTTGATTTTGAACATCAAGTGCGTAAGTCCTAACAGTAAAGAACGTGTACAGGGAAGTCATGAGGGTACCGGAACTTTTGGTGCAGACGTTGTAAATGGTTCACGCTCTATCTATCTCTGCCCTTCATTCTTTGATAAACTCAGTGCTGTAGATTATGAAAGCCCTTGGGTTATCGTTCATGAGATAGCACATCTAAGTGGAGCAGGGTTAGATATTGCGTATTTTACCAGCCTTGATGAACCTCCTCTATGTAATGAGGTATCTCACCTAAGTTCCGAGCAAGCTCTGAAAAATGCAGATTCTTATGCATATTTTGCTTTTTGTGTTTCAAGGTAAATCTGAATCAAATGCGGTAGATGATTCAGATACTTTACAATAAATTTATACATTTTTGTTTTTTTTAATAACTTTAAAATGATTCTTTTTTTAGAGCAGTTCAATGATTTCATAAATAGTGGAGCTAACCGAATAGTAAATAGGTAATGAGAGAAAAAGTCCATATTTTTAACTCAAGTGTAATAGGTTTGATATTTTGGAATATTGACCCTGGGAAACTTTTCAAGAGATATATTTGACATTAGTAATAACAGCATTAAGTTAAAATCCACCTACAAGTGGGAGTCACAATAGTTGATGCTGACTGGAAGAGATAGGAGATTAACAATTATTTGATTAAGAAAAGCATTTTTTAGTGAATGGATAGTAGTAAATAACGAGTACGTTTAGTATTCGGATCAGAAACTGCTCGAACTGGAAGTTCCAAAAATGGATCTCGAATTGACAAAGTCTATCTGGATTTCTAGGAAAAAGAGCAATCAAGGGATGATAAAATCTTTACCAACTCTGCAATAAAATGGAGAGCTGCGTGCGTAAGCATCGACGGGTCGTGCGGGTCGCTGAGTGGGGGCGAATGCTCGGGTAAAGCTATTTTTGTTCTACGAACTGGGCCGTTTTTGCTATAATTATCTATCTGGTTCACTAATAGAAAATTTTGAGATCTTTTTCACTGCACATTACCAGTTAGCAGGGTTCTACATATTAAATAATTTTAAATTACAGTCATCAAGTCACCACTTGACAGACATCAAAGGAGGTATTTTATGACAGATAAAAAAGCTCTTTGTGTTGGAATAAATAAATTTCAGAATCTTCCTCAATCAAATTTGAATGGATGTGTAAACGATACGGCAGATATGATATCTATCTTAAAAAACTATAATGGTTTTGAAAATGAAGATATTGTAAGACTTGTAGATGAACAGGCCACAAAGGCAAATATCATGGCAAATCTGATCGAAATGGTGAACGGAGCAAACGAAGGCAAATATAAGTATCTGGTATTCAGTATTTCAAGCCATGGTACTCAGACTCCAGATCAGAATGGAGATGAGCCCGATAAGGCAGATGAGGCTTTCTGTCCGACTGACCTGATCCAGAAGGGTACTATCTGGGACCCTGATCACATTATCACCGATGATGAACTCTATAATCTATTCACCCAACTCCCCAAGACAGCGCTTTTGGAGTGTTACTTCGATACTTGCCACAGCGGCACAGGTTTGAGAGCGATCGATTTCTTGCTTGACCGAAAGCCCAGATTCCTACCACCACCCTCCATGGAAGCCTTCGAACAGGTAAGCGAGTGCATGTCCAGGGGTATGGCTGAATCGCTTAAACAGAAGGGAATGAACTCGCACATACTTTGGGCCGGATGCAGGTCTGATCAAACCAGTGCAGATGCCATAATAGATGGGACGTGGCACGGAGCATTTACCTATTATCTGTGTAAGAACATAAACGAGAACCAGGATAAGCTGAGCCGTAAGGAACTACTTGCCAGGGTGAGGACTGATCTCAAAAAGGGTAAATACACTCAGACACCCCAGCTAGAGACAAAAGCTACTAAAAAATATCCAAGTGTTACTAAATCCTAAAATCTTTTCTATATTTCTCCAGGTGGAAATAAAAGATACCAAATGGATTCCTATCATGGATAAAACTTGAATATAAACATAATACTGAAGAAAGCAAATTACTTTGAACTGACTGG
>CAZLNG010000053.1:0-26970 GCA_964560735.1 uncultured Methanosarcinales archaeon
AAAAGGAACAAGAGGGTACGTGATGAATTATCTCATCACGGACTTTCATGCCAAAATAAAAGTTTTTTATAGATTCGTTTGGAAAAAAATATCTCGAATATTTTGTGCTTTAGTGCAAAGGTGATGCACAACCGCTAAATTTTAGAAAGTTGCAATGCTGTATAATTATTTTATATAATAAATTTTTTAATAAAAAGAGTGCATCTCTTTTCAGTTTTGTGGGAAAATTGAATTCATTTTTTTAAATAGATAAATCCAAAAAAATTCAAGTACAAATCATAGAGTTTAAGGATTATTTTTACGTGATATTTAATTTTAGTAACAGCTCTTATTAGTATAATAGATGAAATCTAGTCAATAAATAAAAACCGAAAATACTTTTTGTTAAATTAAAAGTCGCTCCCAAGCATAAATAAGAACATTTATATGTTGATATCAAGTTTTGATAATAATAACTCAAAATTAATGTTTATGTTAGAGGAAATGGCTTCAGATTTCACCTTAACCGATCTGTTTGAGAAAATTTTTTGAGGTGAATATGTGTCTGAAATAGAAATAAGGAAAATACATAGGAAAATTAGTGATAATGAAACTATTTATTGGATTTATGGATCCTTTTTTCTATTATTTGGCATCTTGGAAAATTTTGTAGGAGAGTATCAGATAGCCGCAATTTCTATTTTTATATTCGTTGTAGCAAGGCCTTCTACTACAAGGTACATAGAAACGAAATTAATGATTAAAATTCCTAGAATTTTTATTTTTTGTAATGTATTCTTTTTAACTGCAGCGTTATTTTTCCCTATTGGAGGAATTATTTTCTCCTTGGTCACTATTTTTATCTTTCTTCTAAACCTTTTACGAAAACAGAAAAATGATTTGAATCTTGTAGAATATCCATCAGAAGCTAGTAATCTATTAGATAAATCGAAATCAAGTGCCCCATATGATTCAACATGGAGCCTTATCAAGAAAATAGTTTATTCTAGCTTTGTTTTATTTTTTCTACATTTTGCTTTAAGCACCGTAGACGCGGGAGAAAAGTGGCGTGGAGCAATTTTTTTCCTTCTCATGACTTTCTTTTTAGCTAAGTTATTTTCACAAATGTATGTAGATTCTCGTGCTAGAGCAGACTTAGTAGAGAAAGCACAAGTAAATACTTTTGTAGATAAATCAAAAGTAAGTGCCCCATATGATCCAACATGGAGCCTTATCAAGAAAGCAGTTTATTTTAGTTTATTTTTATTTTTTTTATATTTTGATGTCACTGTTTTAATGGACAAAGGACTATGGTGGAGAGTAGTTTTTTTCCTTCTCACGAGTTTCTTTTTTGCTAAGTTATTTTCACAAATGGGTGCAGATTCTCGTGCTAGAGCAGATTTAGTAGAGAAAGCACAAGTAAATACTTTAGTAGATCAATCGGAAGCTAGTACTATAGCAGATCAATCACAAGCAAGTGTTTTAGTAGGTGAATCACAAGAACATATTTTATGGCCTTCACTTGCACATGCTTCGGTGAATACAACAACCAGCAAATCTGAAGAACAGGAAGAATCGATAGAGAGCTCAATTACAACTTTGTTTGGAACACTCAAAAACTCCAAAATAGCTTCAGTAATGCCTGATTTATCCACAGTAGATAAAATGACAGGCGAGGAGTTTGAAGACCACATGATGTATATTTATGAAAGGTTAGGATATTCGGTAAAGAAAACACCAAAAACAGGCGATCAAGGTGCAGATCTTATTTTAACATCAAAGGTAGGAGCAAAAACCGCTGTCCAAGTCAAACGATATTCAACTAAGGTCTCAAACGGAGCAGTGCAGGAAGTTGTAGCTTCAAAAGGTTATTACAAATGTACTGCGGGTTTGGTAGTGACAAATAATTACTTTACTGCTCCTGCCGTAGAGTTAGCTAAAGCGAATGATATTGGTTTAGTTGATAGAGATGAGCTAAAAAAGTTGATGAGGCAGGCTAGATAAGATTAGTATGATGACTAATAGACTAGATTTCATAGCAATCTCTATATTCTGGCTTATTCCAAGTCTCTTGCTTCTTATAGGAGGAATTTTGACTTTTTTAACAAAAGATGAAAATGCTATGAATGTGACAAATTAAATATTTATCAGACCCTAGATCTTTACAGTTGCTAACTTATAAGGCCGTTAATACTTACTAAAACTTACACTAGGGCTTCTTATTCCCTAATGCCGATACCTCATTGTTTTTTCTTTTCTTTAATCCATTTACATTAAAACTTAACCCCAAACTTTAAAACTTGCCTCCCAAATCTTAAAACTTAGCCCCTATTTTTAAAAATTAAAACCTTCTTAAGCCTTAACCTCACCCCCCACTCAAAACCAAGTTTTTCCAGGCTCTAATTCTCTCCAAAACATGGCTGTTGAGGATAAAGGGCTTATCACTTTTTGCGTTTTGCTTCATGTAATGCAAAGTCCCCTTAGAAAACCCTAACTTTTTCCAGTCAGCATAAGAAACACTCAGGATCTTTTGCCTTATTTCATAGGAATCAACCCTCTTACCCCCAAATTCAGGGCTAACAAAGTCAAATTCTTTAGTTTCTCCTGTTAGATTATGGGCTAACTCTCTGGCCTGGGATCTATTATTCTCTTTGATTGTTTACAATTCTCAGGACTATGCAGTTCTCATAATCCAGGAATTCATGAAAAAAATAGATATGTTTATTAAGAGTATATTTTTTTTAATTAGAACTCATGCACTTGAAGTGCCAAATCAAGAGCTTTAAGCTTACAACTTTTTGAAATTCAAATTCTGTCTGTGGTTAATGTACTTGATTTTGAATCTGAAGTGCGTAAGTCGGGATATTTACACATAAAACAAAGGAAGGGGTTATTATTAGAAGGACACTAATTTTTTGTTTAATGCTATTGCTTTTGATAAGCACAGCTTCAGCTGCGACACTTGATGTAGGACCCAAAGCGAAATATAATACGATTCAAAAAGCAGTAGATGCTGCTAAAGATGGGGATACTATTAGAGTTGCTCCAGGAACTTATAAGGAAAATGTAAAAATCGATAACAAAACAATCTCATTAATGGGTACAAAATATCCTACAGTATATGGTTTTGATTTTGAATCTGAGGATTTTGCTGAATTCACTCAGTCTTTGAATATTAATGGATTCAACGTATCAAGAGATGGTGTGACCTTTACCGATTCAATTCATTCTCCTGCACCTATTACAACAGTGAGGAACAATTATTTCTTAAACTGTAACATTACTATTACTGAGCGTAAGGGTGGAATCAGTGTAATAAATAATCAATTCATAGGTTCTAATGCAGGCATCCGCGCTTATGAAAGTAGCTATGAGAAAGTTACAGGTAATAAATTCATAAATTGTGAAAAAGCAGCATTGGTTCAACTGGGATCAATAATGAAATTGTCAGGGAATACATTTACTAAATGTGGGAACTGTGTGTACTCTTCTGAGGCATATTTAGGGGAAGTCTCTAGTAATAAGTTTTCACAATGTCCAGTTGGACTATTACTCATTGGATACACTCAGGTTGATAAAATATCTAAAAATTCGTTCACAAAATGTGGGATTGGCCTTAGTGTGACGGATACAAAAGTTAACGAAGTGGTTGGAAATACATTTTCACAATGTGAGAAAGGGCTCTACGCAGAATCTATATTTAACTCCCCATCATTTGATAAAGTAACTAAAAACACATTTACTAAATGTGATGTAGGCGTTACTCTTGTAGATGTTCCAATTGATCCATTCACTGGAAATAAGTATATTAAAAACAAGAAAAACATAGAAATTATAAAAACAATAGAAGAATAAAAAATATTAAATTAATGGTTCTGTTGCAAAAAATCCGGTTATTTTACAAAACCAGAGAGAAACATCACAATTGGGATATATAGGAGCCATAAAACAAATTAAATATGGAAAAAAAAGGATTGTTATCCTGAAAGGGTAGAAAAATTATTTTTGCAACAGGACCGCCTAACTTGAGAACAGGAACAGGAAACTCCAGTCATGTGAACACGGTTGTTTAACCTGAAAAGTTCCTGTAAATCACAGGCTAAACTATTCTTGTTAGGGTTCATTTCATGCAAAAATAACGATAGAGCTCCTGAACCCATATGCTTTCTGAAATCTGGTCATTTTTGATCTTCTTGCTCTAAATTATAGAACAGTCCTCCTGTGGAAGCGGTGTTCTTTTAGTCTATCTATATAATATGAGTCTGTTAAAAAGGATTACTTTTGAAAAATTATTTATCACTTGAACCCAAATATACAATAGTTGTGGGTTAAATATTGCTGGATTTAATGGAATTTTGGTGTTATTGGGATTTTCCAATAACCCAATTCATTCTTGCGGGGTTCTCGCCGTTAACATAATAATCTATCCTATAAATGGACAATTATAAACTGAAAACTAAGAGATTAGTGGTATCTAATGAAATATATCCGAAAAACTTGTCCGATTTGCGGGAATAAATTTGTAGTCTTAAAATGTGCGGGAGAAAAGGCTATCTACTGCACACTCAAGTGCTTTTTAGAGTCTCAGGATCAAACAGATAAGAATGAGATTTCTCCTTTACTACCTGCATGACCTGCAAATATGAGTCTGATCAGGCTATATAAGAAAGTTAGATTATATCCATGATTTCCTTTCTTGCATGGTTCACAATTAAAAAGGAATTTTGTAAACATCCAGACCTGGAATTACATCATCAGTTAAACATAGAAGGGTTTTTCAGGCACATTTTGCCGCAAAACGTTCTTTTTGATACAAACAAAGAGTGTTTCATATATTGACTACAACAGACATTCTTTGAGTATTCGTTTAAAGTTTATCAGATTGGTTCACTCGATTGTGTACTTTTTCCTGAAGTAAACGAAAAAAAGACCTTATAGGGTAAGACATCCGGTGACATTTACTATGAATCTCTGATTCAGCGAAAATAGGTAAATCGGATACGTTCTCTCATAGTCCGCAATCTATTCTGATGCTCAGGAGGGGTCAATATAGAAAAATTACTTTTGTCATTGACTTCTTTATCTGCTTGGGAACAGATCATTATCAAGGAATAGAACAAAATCTGTAACCTTACATTACGTTAAATTGCGGGAGTTCTGGAATAATTTCCAGATTGCATTCGGTTTCTAAACTTTATGTTACTGTACTACTTTTACCCTCTAACTTTTACCCCCTGTTCTGCTGCATAAGTTTCAAGAAAGGTTAGAAACGCAGTTATTCCCTCATCAAAATTTTCTTTATATTTTTGAAATAATCTATTATTCACATCCACAGGATGTGCTAAATCAATTAATTTTACACGTGCATTCTCTGGATGTTGAAGATCAATTACAATCAGGATACTGGATGCAATAAATGTTTTTTGATAGTGCTCCAATCTATCTCTAATCAGATTAAGCTGAGTTATAATACGTCTTAAAGCAGCACCTTTACTTACATTTATTCTATCAAGTTGTTCCCGCAAGAAGGCTTCAGAATTTCTACCCTTTTTGGCTCTATTTCTGTCACCCATTGGAATAGTGCGCCATCCTCGGGTAGAAGACTTTGTATAATTATCATAGAACTTCATCTTCATTTCCTTAAATAGAGCACCTCCCCAGCTTTTTTCCATGGATTCTAACAGTTCAGACCTGGAAGCTGTAATTTTCCCTATTTTAATATCCAGAGCCACAAGTGAATTTTCTTGAATTCCATAAAACATATTCTGCATTACTATAACATTCTCGCCCATGTCGCTTACTTCTTGATTATCTCGACTGGTTCTTTCTGCAGCAGGTATAATATCTCTAAGTCTGCCTGGATTGGCATATATCTCGTATTCTGCCTGACTCGTTCTTTTTGCTATTTTCCTACCCCCGTCTATCTTTCGAAAATTTCCAGCATGCCCGGCCATTAGAATGAAATTTAAAGATTGTCTCCCAACAACTTCAGGCTTTATTTCCATCACACCTTTTTCCCACTCAGAATTGACACTACTATTTATGTTCAAGTCCTTTATTTGCATACCCTGAGTCTGCTGAATCACACACTACACATCATTGGTAAAGATCCAGGCAAAATTCAAAAACTAAATTAGTCCTCTTGAGCGAGCGAAGCGAGTGAAAAGAGTTGCTGAACAGCTCGCATATTAATGATTCACTAATAATCTGTACCAAAAAATAGCCCTCTTGAGCGAAGCGAAAAGGGCCGCGTGCTCCCGAGGCGCAATTCGGGGCGCAATTCGGGACGCAACTCTGGCAAGACACAATTCGGGAAGCTCAACAAGATTCTAAACATAAATTAGTCCTCTCGAGTGTAGCGAGAAGGACCTCGTGCTCCCGAAGCGCAATTCGGGGCGCAATTCGGGACGCAACTCTGGCAAGACACAATTCGGGAAGCTCAACAAGATTCTAAACATAAATTAGTCCTCTCGAGTGTAGCGAGAAGGACCTCGTGCTCCCGAAGCGAAACTCGGGAGGCGCAACTCTGCTGCAACAAATAACTTAATAATGAGTTATGACTATTTCACCTACGTTTCAGCTTCATTCTTACGTTTTCATTTAATTTATCCCCCAATTTAAGGTGAATCTATGTCTTTAGCAAATCTCAGAACACATTATACAGCCGATGTCAGACCCGAAAAGGTTGAGAACGGCCAGAAAATTACCCTTGCAGGCTGGGTCCACGAAGTAAGGGACCTCGGAGGAATCTGTTTTGTAGTGCTCCGGGACAGGGAAGGAAAGGCTCAGGTCACACTTGTAAAGAAGAAAATCGAGAAAGACCTCTTTGAAACTGCAAAAAGGCTTGTCCGCGAGTCCGTAATCTCAGTAACAGGCACTGTCAAGTTCGAAGAAAAAGCTCCTAACGGATATGAGCTGCTTCCTGAAGAGATAACTGTCCTGAACGCTGCAGCCTCTCCGCTGCCAATGGACCCTACAGGAAAAGTAGAAGCCGAACTGGATACCAGGCTTGACTCCCGCTTTATCGACCTCAGGAGAGCCGAAACTACTGCGGTCTTCAAAATAAGGCATCAGGCTCTTCAGGCAATCAGAGAATATTTCGTAAAGAACAACTTTGTCGAAACCGCAACTCCAAAAGTCGTAGCAACTGCAACCGAAGGTGGGACTGCCCTTTTCCCGATAACCTACTTCGACAGGGAAGCTTTTCTGAACCAGAGTCCTCAGCTTTTCAAGCAGATCCTCATGAGCGGCGGGTTTGACAGGGTTTTTGAAATCGGCCCGATCTTCAGGGCAGAAGAGCACGACACCCGCAGGCACTTAAACGAAGCAACTTCCATTGATGTTGAAGTCAGCTTTGCAGACCATTTTGATGTAATGGAAATCCTGGAAAACCTTGTGGCTTATGTCTACACTGATGTTATCGAGAAATGTAAACTTTCCCTTGAAGTTCTTGGAGTTGAACTGAAGGTTCCAAAAACACCTTTCCTGAAGCTCACCTATGATGAGGTAATTGAGATTATAAACTCCCGCTCCGAAGAAAAAATGCACTGGGGAGATGACCTCGGGACTCTCGGAGAACATCTCGTGGGTGATTATGTCTATGAAACCACAGGCGAAACCCACTATTTCATTATTGACTGGCCAACGGAAATTAAGCCTTTTTATGCAATGCCTTACGAGGACAGGCCTGAGTTCAGCAAGTCCTTTGACATGATGCACCGCACAATGGAACTTTCCTCAGGAGCCCAGCGTATCCATATCCCTGACCTGCTTAAGCGCAGAATAGAATCCCAGGGCCTGAACCCTGACGGCTTTGAATTTTATCTGAGGGCTTTCGAGTACGGGATGCCTCCACATGCCGGCTGGGGTATGGGTTGTGAACGCTTTGTCATGACCATGCTCGGAACCGACAACATCAGAGACACCGTAATCTTCCCGAGGGACAGGAGAAGACTTTCTCCCTGAAATCCCTTACTTCTTATTTGAAGAATTTTCTTTAAGGATCATTGTTCTTTAAAGAGAATTATTCTTAAGGGATTATTTTTCTTTAAAAATTATTCTTTTTTCAGAATTCAAATCGGAAGGAAATACAACATACCGGAAGGAAATTAATATGAAAGAAAGAAATGCATCCGCCGATTCCGCAGAAAAACGTGCATCCGGCATTGCAGCATCTAAACTTGTAGAATCAGGAATGGTAGTCGGGCTCGGCACAGGCTCGACAGTTGCATACACCATAAAGGAGCTCGGCAGAAGAGTGAGGGAAGAGGGGCTCGAGATCCTCGGAGTGGTCACATCTTACCAGTCCGAAATGCTTGCAATAGAAGCAGGTATCCCTCTAACCACTTTAGCCCAGCACCCCGAACTGGATCTTGCTATTGACGGAGCCGACCAGATAGACTCGAATCTGTATGCGATCAAAGGCGGAGGAGCGGCTCATACGAGGGAAAAAATAGTCTCGGTTTCAGCAAAGCTTTTTGTGGTTGTCGCTGACGAGTCAAAAACGAGTGTGCAGCTTGATAAGACCATTCCGGTTGAAGTCCTGCCTTTTGCAAAAGAACTTGTGATCAGGAAGATACGGGAGCTTGGAGGAAAACCCGAGCTGAGGCTTGCTCTGAGAAAAGACGGGCCTGTAATAACCGACAACGGAAACTTTGTACTTGACTCTAGCTTTGGTGTTATACAGAATCCTGAAGATCTTTCCCTTAAACTATCGTCAATTCCCGGAGTCGTAGAACATGGGATTTTTTCCAATGTGAATAAACTCTATATTGGGAAAAAAGACGGGTCGGTGGAGATTGTCAGGAAATAATTGTTTATACACATCATCAGGCATGTTAATTAATAGAAATAAACGTGAAGCAATAGATTGTTCTATCGCCATTGAAAAAAGGCTTCAAGGAAAAGAACCTTGAGGAGGAAGCTTTAAGGAAAAAGGGTTTTGAGGAGAAAGAACTCCAGACAACTGCTTTTTTCTTTCTAATTTAGAATATGATGCGGAAACAAGTTTAATCCCTATTAATCGGGATGTACTACCGGTATGTTTTTATAGAAGTATTATCAGTAATTTCCTGATCAAATTATACTCTGGATAAGGCAATTCATAGAATCATGTTTCAGGTTAATCATGGGCTAAATTTGAAGCCAGGTCAAAAACAAATTCAAATTATCAAGTAAAATTCCTTCAGTACATATAGGATATTTCGAGGAGGTTTTGGTTCCGATGGATAAAGCAGGCCAGCCAATAATAATAATAGATCCTAGAAAAGAGCAGACAAAGGGAAAAGAAGTGCTTAGTATGAATATTGCGGCCGCAAAGGCAGTGGCCAGCATAGTCAAAAGTACTCTCGGACCGAGAGGTATGGACAAGATGTTAGTTAATCCTCTGGGGGATATCACCATCACGAACGATGGCGCTACAATCTTACACGATATGTCCATTGAGCATCCGGCTGCCAAGATGTTAGTTGAGGTTGCCCAGTCCCTTGAAAGCTCCGCAGGAGACGGGACTACAAGTGCTGTTGTATTTACAGGTGCCCTGCTGGAAAAAGCAGAAAATCTCATTGATAATGGGGTTCACCCGACAGTTATTCTTAAGGGATACAGGCTTGCAGCTGAAAAAGCCATTGAGCTTTTTGAGAGCCTGGCAGTTTCAACCGAAGAAGACAAAAAATTCCTTCTTCAGGTTGCCAAAACCTCCATTACAGGCAAAGCTACTGAAAAATACAGCAGCTTGATTTCGAAACTCTGTGTGGATGCAGTGCTTGCAGTTCGCGAGGACGGAAACATCGACCTCAAGAACGTAATCATTGCAAAAGATATCGGCGGCAGGATCGAAGAAACGGAATTCGTAGAAGGCATCGTAATCGATAAGGTTGCCCTGGAGAAAGAAATTCCGCACAGGATCGAGAACCCAAAAATCGCCCTTATCGACATGCCTATGGAAATTAACAAGACTGCAAATAAATCAAAACTTCAGATCAGCACAGTAGGCGAGATCGAGGAATTCTTAAAACAGGAAGATGCGGCCCTTTTCGAGATGGCGGAATACATTATCAGGGCGGGCGCAAATGCTGTTTTCTGTTCCAAGGGTATGGACGACAAGATTGCAGCCTACCTGAAGAAGAAAGGAATCTATGCCACTCGCAGGGTTAAGAATGAAGATATGCAGCACCTTGCTGATGCCACAGGCGGAAGACCTATCAGGAATATGAAGGAACTTACGGAAAAAGAGCTTGGACACGCCGGCCTCCTCGAACAGGACAGAGATGGAGATCAGGGTAAAACTTACCTCAGAGACTGCAAGGGCGCAAAATCCGTATCCATTGTCATCCGTGGTGAAACCGAACACATAGTTGATAATGTTGAACGTGCAATTGATGATGCCCTCAAAGTCGTAAAATGCGTGGTAGAAGACAAAAAAGTTGTTGCAGGCGGTGGCGCTTCGGAAATCGAAGTCGCAATCGGGCTTCGCTCCTATGCCCCCAGTGTAGGCGGCCGTGAGCAGATGGCGATCAGGGCTTTTGCAGATGCTCTTGAAGAAATTCCAAGAACAATTGCCAGAAATGCAGGTCAGGATCCCATTGATTCTATCGTAAACCTCAGGGCAAAACACTCCGAGAACAAAAATGCCGGTTTGAATGTCTTCACAGGCGGTGCAGAAGACATGTTTGAAAAAGGGATTGTTGACCCTCTTAGAGTAAAAATCAATTATATCAAAGCCGGTTCCGAAGCTGCAGAAATGATTCTCCGTGTGGACAATATGCTCCGTGCCCAGAGTTCCGAAATGCAGAATGTCAAGCCCGAACATATGGCAAGCACCTACGAAGGAATGGCTGCTCCTGCACTTAACATGCGAAGATAAGAGAAATCAATCGAAGTAATCTTAAAAATAAAGTAAGATCAGGATCTATCGACAGCGCTAAACGAAATAAAATATGAGCATAATTTTTTGCTGTCGATATTTCCGTACTTAAAATTACATCTATTTTCCAGGCTCTTTTTCATCACAGCATTTTTCGAAACCCTTTTTCATATGTCCTTTCTTATATAGGCTTGAAAATCCAGGGAAAACTGCTTTTTAACTCTTTTTGGATTAGTTTACAGTAACCAGCTTGTTTGGTGAATGGGCAGTTGAATGAATAGATTATCTGGTCGTTTCATGATTTTAATCATTTAAAATTGTATTATTGGAGTATTATTAGACTAAGTAACTTATATATCGATTAAAGTAAAGCTCTACTTTTGATTTGAATTAAATATTTTTGGCAAGTTTGGAGTTTAAGTGTAATCGTGTTAAAATCCAATTTGTCACGTCAATTTCCTGAGATTAATGTCTTAGTTTTAAGTTTTGATTTTAAACTCTGTAAATTATTCCGGGGCGGTTGAGGATATATTGCAGTAATTGCGGACTGAAAGTTGATCCAGAAGATGTTTTTTGCTCAGGTTGCGGGAAGGAACTTAAATCCAAACCCGAGAACGATGAGTCTGAAAGCTGTACGTTTACCTCGGAAAAAATTAGCTTTGCAGAACATGTAAACTATCCGGATAAAAATAGTAAATCAAGAGCAAATCTTCCTGAAAAAAATATCCGGATTATAGGTTTAATTTGCGCACTCGGGTTCATAATAACTGTTTTCTCTACTTTTGTTCTTGTATCTGGTCAGTATCCTTATGGAATCAGTTCGGCGGCACACAATAAGTTTCAGGAGAAAACAAATATCGAAATCTGCGAACAAATTGCAGCTGAATATTACAAAAGCCACAGCTATGCGGAAGATGATATTTATGATTGCGACAACATGGCCCAGGACATCTGGAACATGCTGAAAGCTAAAGACATAAACGCGAGAATAGCAGTCGGAAACTTTGATCCCGGAGTTCAAAATAAAATAGAGGAAGGAAAACCCATACTCAAAAAGCTTAACTCTGGAAGCCCTGGAGAAATTAAACCATATAATTACACGTATGATGATTCAGGCCGATTAAACTCCAGCACAATTGATAACTTAACCCATGCATGGACCCTGGCTGAAATTTCTCCAGATTCCTGGCTGGCTATTGAATGCACAGGTGGATATGTAGTATACAGCGAAGAAGATGAAAACTACTACCGCTGCCTGACCTTCAATAATCCTAAAGATTACAGGAATTTCCTTGAACTTTATCGCAGCTGGAAGAAGGAAATTATCGATTATGAAGACGAGAGGTCATATTATAACAAACTTGCAGAGAGATATAATAACGCCAGCTATTCTGAACAGCTTGCAATGAAGAGCAGTGTGGAAATTGCTCAAGACAGACTGCAAGAAAAGAAGAAGGTACTCTTAAAAACCGATTCCGAACTTATGGCTTTACTGCAATCCGGATAATAATTATGAAAATCATGAGGTTTAAAAGAAAATCTCAGGAACGCTCATGAGAGTTCTTGAGAGTTCTGAAAGCTTCCAAAAAAGTCCTAATAAAGTTAATAATAAGATAACAGATTACGGAGATAACATTAAATTTCCCCGTAAAAGCGTCTGTAATCCTCAATAGCCTTTTTAGCCTGTACAGGAAATTCTTTACTCATGTATGAAATGAATGCATCCTTTGATTGAGTTTCTTTGAGAACATCAAGCATGCTGGCGGCAAATTTTCTTGACTCCAGGTTTTTCTTTCGGATCTCAAAAGAGAGACAGAGAGCTTCTTCAGGAAAGTATTTTTTTCTAATCCAGGGAGAAACCGAGCCAAGCAGCACTCCTTCTTTTAAAACACTATATGCAGGCACTCCTATCCTGTCAAGCCTGTCCTTTCCTGCAAGCTTTTCAAAGTTTTCCCCTGAATAGGAGTGCAGTTCAATGTAAATCTCAGGTTTTAACCCTTCAACGGCTTTGAGAATCTTTTTTCCTGTGCCTGGGTAGTAATCCGGGTCAAGTGTCGAGACGTACTTTCCGCTGCTTACAAGAGGGATCAAGGCCAGAGTTCCCATTTCAGGAGGTCTGATAGTCCTAAGGATCTCGGTTGTATCTTCCCACTCATCCCCATGCAAGCCTGCTACAAAGAGGCGGACTGGTTTTCCCCTGCCGTAAATCTTCATTTCGGAATCTGAATGAGAGTCTGACTGTTCAGAAGAGAAGTTTGAGTATTCAGAAAACGAACCTGTGTATTCAAAATGCAAATCTAACTGATCAGGGTCTGAATTTGAGTTCGGATTTGTCTTTCCGGACTCATCAGAAGAGGAATTTTTTATTTCATCATTCTTCATCGGCTTCAATACCTCTGGGCTCTTCCTCATGTTCTTCTTCTTCTAAAAGGGGCTTTCCTGCAACCACATAAATTTCCTGTTTTTCCGAACTGATGACCTGAAGGATTTCAAGTCCCAGATTTTCGATTTTGCTCAGGACGGGTTTGGGATTTTTCTTTTTAGGCATTTTTATGACCTGAAGCACTTTTCCTCCCTCTTTTAGCAAGGGAAGTACTCTCGAAAGAGCCTGAATTGAATTCTCAGGTTCAAGGGTCATATCTGATAGAATAACGTCCACAGGCTCCTCTGAGAGTGATTTAAGAGGTAATGTGAAGACATCTCCAAACATTACTTCAACATTTTCCCGTTCAAAAGCGATTTTTCCAAGCTCACTCCTGAAGTCCCGGCTGAACTCGACTCCCTTTATATGGCCTGCGATCTCAGATGCAAAAAGGAGAAATCCGCCTGCACTTGATCCCAGGTCAAGAACCCTGTCTCCTGGTTTGAGAATCCCGCTTTCCTTCTGAACAAATTGCAGTTTGAAATACCCCTGGGGCTTGTCCAGGCCCTCAACAACTTCGATTCTATCGTCGGTAGATACGTCTCTGGAGACTTTCGTTACAGCCACGCCATTAACTTTAATGTTTCCCGCAAGAATGGCGTTCTTGGCCCGTCCCCTGGACTTGAAATGTCCCATCTCTACAAGGTATGCATCCAGTCTCATGGGGCATTGTATCGGCAGAGCCTGTATATATAGGTAGCAAGTCAGGATAATGCAACTTTACTGAAAAATAGAACTTTTCCTGTAATATGAAAGGAACTTACAGAGTTTTTATAGATAGATCAAAAGAAACAGTCAGATTGAGACAAAAATTCAACATGGGAATTTAAACCTCTGTTTAAATACCGAACTTCTCTGTTTTTATTGACTTTAGATTAGTCTCCATTATTTCTCCAGTTTCTGTGTAATTCACCCATCTATTGTTTCTGAATCATTTGTTTCATTCATCCCGGTATCCTCTTCAACAGTTATTTTGACAGTGGTGGAATTCGTTGTACCGTCTCCATTGCCTACTGTCAGTTGAGGTATAATTCCCTGGAGCAGTATTCTATAAACAGGGTTTTTGTAGTCAGAATTAACAAGGTTTGTATCGTCAGTTGTATTTATTCCGTCTCCATCTGTATTGTCAGTTAAATTGAGTTCTGTCAAATATAATCAGCAACTAGCAGATACTATCGATTGTTTTAAGGAAGATAACTATTCCCTTTAATGAGCCCCCAAACATAATTAAATTAATGGAAAAGTTAATGTCAGTAAAAAGCATATTATTAGATATGACACGATGTCCTTGCTGTGGTAAACTTTTTGAAAACGAGAGAAGTGCGTCACTTCACCTGCATTACTGTCCAAAGCGTGCTGATCTTAAAATGGATACTGAAGAGCGAGATAGAAAAAGAAAGGAAAATAAAGATATGCATGTTACTCATTTAAACGAAAGGATAACAGATGGAGATTTTGCATTAAATCCAGGCAGAAAGATAAAAATCAAAAATTAATGAAACTGTTGTTTTCTTTTTCCCTTCTTGAATTTTGGATCGGTTTTGTCGGTTGTAACCACTTTATCCTTTTCTTACACATGCATATCCACTATTATATACTATTTCGAAATTAATTACAGTTTTATTATTTATTGGGAAGAAATAGGCATTTATTTAAATTACAATTTTATTTATTTTCTAGCTGAGGTTTATCAGTTCTTTGATCAAAATTTAGAGTTATTCAAAAAGAAAATTTAGCTTTACAACGTATATAGTCTGTGAAAATTTATTTAATAAGAACGCGTAACGATCTTTATTCCGTCTCAGGCAAGAGCCTGTCCTGTTTCCCGGTGATACAGTGTATCAAAAAATGCTTGAAAAGTTCACATCTTTGTTTCCCCTCTGGGCAGTACTTCTATCTGCAGTTGCATACTTTCTTCCCGAATATTTTGCCCCGCATCAAAACCTTATTGTTCCCTTTTTAAGCCTGATAATGCTCGGAATGGGAGTAACCCTCTCAGTGGACAGTTTCCTTGCAGTTTTCAAAAGGCCGGGAGTGATTCTCCTGGGCACTTTGATGCAGTATACGATTATGCCTCTTGCTGCCTGGATAGTCTGTATTGTTCTGAAACTCCCTTCAGACCTTGCTTCCGGAGTGATCCTGCTGGGCTGCTGTCCTGGAGGCACGGCCTCAAATGTGATCTCTTATCTTGCAAAAGCTGACGTGGCTCTTTCAATAGTGCTAACCTCGGTTTCCACAATGCTCGCCTTTCTGGCAACTCCCTTCCTTACCTGGCTCTTCATCGGGCAAACTGTGGACGTGGATATCACCGGTATGCTCGTGAGCGTGGTAAAGATAGTAATCGTGCCTGTGGTCCTCGGACTCTCAATCAGTTATTTCTTTGGAAAACAGATAAGCACAATCAAAGAGGTTTTTCCGGCAATCTCAGCCGCAGCCATCGTAGTTATTATTGCCGTAATTATAGGAACTAACAGCGAAAACATTGCACACAGCGGCCTGTTAGTCCTGCTCGCAGTGGTCCTGCACAACGGCCTTGGCCTGGCAGGCGGCTACTGGGCTTCAAAAGCCCTCAAACTCAGCGAAGCCGAAGCAAGAACCATTGCGATAGAGGTCGGAATGCAGAACTCCGGCCTTAGCGTTGCCCTTGCAATAAAACACTTCACAGCTGTGGCAGCCCTTCCGGGCGCAATCTTCAGCATCTGGCACAACCTGTCCGGTGCCTTCCTTGCCGGCCACTGGTCAAAAAATGGTATATCCGATCCCGATAAAAGTGAGAGATCCCAAAAAGTGGGTATCTATAGTAAGAAATTGGGGTGAAATCTGGAAGATTTCACAAAAGAACTAAGAAAAAGAAACAGAAAGAGGTTGGGAAGCAGGATAAAATCCGGAAATTTCACAAAAGTTTCCGGGTTTTTCCTGTATTCATCTTACACTATTTTATTTTCATATTCTTTATATTCTTCAAATTTCCCTTATTCTTCATATCTTAATATAAAGCGCATTAATTGATTTTACAACTTATTTTCCCCATGCATCTTAATAACAGGGCGTAAATAAAGAAATGCGATAAATTACAAACCATAAAGATAGTCACTGGGGAAAGGGAATGAACAAAGGGTTCGGAAAATTGTGCGGAAAACTATTCTTACTTGTTTTGCTGGTCGGGTTCATTGGATCTGCATTTGCAGGCTGTATAACAGAAAAACCAAATGGACATGGTAGCGATGGCATGAATATATCAAGTTTTAAAAACAAATTCGTTGAAATTCCCTATGCCACGGAATCAGAAACACAGAAACTCGATATCTATCTGCCAGAAGAAGGAGACGGCCCTTTTCCTGTAATTATGGCAATTCACGGCGGAGGATTTTATGCGGGCAGCAGGAACAGCAAAGATGTCGAACCTATGCTTGAGGGCGTAAACCGTGGCTACGCAGTAGTGACTGTTGATTACCGTTTAAGCTACGAAGCCAAATTCCCGGCAGCAATAAACGACGTGAAAGCAGCCATCCGCTTTATTAAAGTCAACGCTGCCCGGTATAACCTGAACCCGAACATGATTGCCCTGTGGGGCGATTCAGCCGGCGGAAACCTTGCATCTCTTGCAGGCACGACAGGCGGCACAAACACCTGCTATGATGCATCCCTCGGGAACGAAAACGTTTCGGACAAGGTCACAGCAGTAGTTGACTGGTTCGGGCCCATAAACTTCTATGTCATGGACGAACAAAATCAGGCAAGCGGCATTTACGAGAAAGTAGAAGGCGTCTGGACCCACAGCACGGAAGATTCCTTTTCCTCAAAATATCTTGGACAAAATATTTCTCAGATTCCAGACCTGTGCAAACAGGCAGACCCCACAAGCTACTTAACCTCAGACTGCCCTCCATTCCTGATCCAGCACTGCACACTGGATCCGGTTGTCCCGGTTCAGCAGTCTATTGACTTCTCAGCAGCAATCAGAGAAAAAGCAGGCCCAGACAAAGTAACCCTTACCCTTTTTGAAGGAGCAGGCCACGGTGGGGAACAGTTCGAGTCTGCCCAAAACATGAATACAGTGTTTGAATTTCTGGACAGGCATCTGAAATGTTGAGCATATTTGAGCGTTTTTATTTTCGAAGTCTTACCCTCTTAACCTTTTTTTGGATTTATTACTCAGTACCGACATTTTCACCGGCTGCGGAGTAGCCGGCCTTTTCCAGAAGCAAAAAAATTATTTTTCAACTGAGAAGAGCAGATTGAAACTGATAAAGGTATTTTGCAACTAACAGGAATAGATTGAAACTGATAAAAGCAAATTGAAGCATATAAAAATATTTTTCAGCTGATAAAACAATTTTACAACTGATAAGACCAGTTTTTGGCTGAAAAATTATAATTTCTTCACTCCGATTTTGAATGTTCCACATATTCTATCACTGACCCGTCAGGATGCCTTACAGTCATATTCATGCCGGTAGGAACCTTATCTGGTCCCCGGATGATTTCTGCTCCTTTTTCTTCCAGATAAGCCCTGAATTCATCAAGAGAATCAACAAGAAACGTAGCCTGCGTGCTTCTGAAAGGTTGCAGAGCTTCATCAGTACCTGCAATCAATAAAATATCTCCTATCTGAGCCAGTTCAAGGCCAATTTGCGGGATTTCGATGCGCCTGGCTGTTGGAGTGCCTGAGAGTTCTTCGTAGAACTCAAGGGCTGAATTCAGGTCATTTACATAGAGGCGGGAGAGGGTTTTCAGGACTTTCATTCGATCACAAAAACATATTTTTGCTTTTCTATAAATCGTCATAATCCGCACGATATAAAAAATTATTTATGTGTTTTGATCCAACATAAAAAATCGTTTTCTCAATTAAGATTCCATTGAGGTAGGTCAATAAATGGAGTACAAAGTGGAAGAGGAACTCCTGAAAATTATAGTTGAATCTCTGCAATCTGAAGAAGGAAATTTAGACAAAGCAGTTGACCTTGCAATAAACTTTTCGACAAAAAATTCAAATTCTTCCGACCAATTTTTTGGAAACCACTCACGGATAGTCTCGTCATTATTTTATCAAAGATTTTCCTTATACCACCCACGCGCATACAATATCGTTCAGTATGATAAGATATACTGCATGATGTCGTTTACTTTTGCGCTTGCCATTGATATAGAGGTATCCGCACTCCCATAATAAATGCGGATCTCATCATCTACTATAACCCACCCACAGGGGAAAACAACATCATTGACGTCTCCACTGCGCTCATAAGCTTCACGCGGTCCAAAAATCCACCCTTCTGACCTGTGGAGTACTTTTCTGGGATCTTCAAGATCAAGGAGAGCCAGCCCAAGCCGATAACTAACTTTAGGTGTTGTCTGGCGTACTCCATGATACATAATCAGCCATCCATCAGGTACGCGAAGAGGCGGCGGGGATAAACCTATCTTGTAGGCGTCCCACCATCCTCCTTCCCGGGCATACATAAGAATTTCATGTTCTCCCCAGGATTTCATGTCCGTAGAAAAAGAAATCCAGATATTAGCCTTCATAGTGTGAACAGTAGGTGCAGGCCTGTGTAACAATGCCCATTTATCATTGAACCTTACAGGAAAGACAGCAGCATCTTTGTTATCAGGAGGCAAAATAGGTCCTATTCTTTCAAAATTACGGAAATCCTCTGTAAAGGCAAGGGCTGGCAAAGGTCCTGAGTCCGAAAAAGCCGTATACGCTATAGCCCACTTTGCCATCTCGTCTATGTAGGTTATACGTGGGTCTTCAATACCGTATATTTCTTCAGGATAGTTAACGGGATCCGGAAAAAATGTTGGTTCAGGATCAATTTCCCAACCGTTAACTCCATTGTCACTCCTGGCTACCGTTAAATGAGAAAAACCTCGAAAGTCCTCCACACGCACCAGTAACAAAACTTTGCCATCGACTATGACGGCTGCAGGATTAAACACTGAATTGGCTCTGTAGGGCCAATCTTCAACTGTAAGTATCGGATTTTTTCTGTGGCGTACAAATAATTCCCCAGGGTCTCTCCAGATCATTTTATTACCCCCTTTTCCCTTCCAGCTTTAATTATTCCCTGTTCCTCTTCCAGGTTTTATCTTCCTTATTCCTTCGCGATATGTATATTCCTCCATTCTCCTTTCAGTCTATATTCCCTAATTGCTGGCTGTACTCCCAATTTCGTTTTCAAGGCCTGATCTCAAGTACATCCTCTACATATGCCCTGAGAATTTCCGCAACGCTCCATGCCTGCGCAATGCAGCCTCCAGGAGCATGAGGGTAATCGCCATTAAAGACTTCTGAAATGGTGCCAATACCTGCAATTTCAAGATGTGCATCAAATCCCTGAAGAAGAGCCCGCATATTCTCAAGGCTTTCTTCCGAATAATTGTGGACCTTTCTGTAGGCTTTCACATAGGCCCCAAGAAGCCAGGGCCAGACCGTCCCGTTGTGATAGGCTGTATCTCTGTTCATGGCGTCTCCACGATACTGTCCCTTATATAACGGGTGATCACTCGAGAGACTTTTGAGCCCAAAAGGTGTCAGAAGATCCTTTTCAACTCTATCCACAATTGCTTTTTCTTTCTCAGGAGAAAGCATAGTATAAGGGAGCGATACAGCAAAGATTTGATTGGGGCGAATTGCAGGGTCTTTAACCTGATTTCCGGTCTCATCCTGAGATATGAGGTCGAAGAGACAGTTAGTTTCCGGGTTCCAGAAAGCATTCTCAAAGTTCAAAGCTACTCCGGCTGCAAGAGTCTCATAAGAAGAAACGTCTTTGCCGAGAAAAGTTCCCAGATCGCAAGCAATTTTCAGGGCGCTGTACCAGAGGGCATTTACTTCACAGGCTTTACCTGCCCTTGGAGTCACCGCCCACTCTCCAACTTTAGCATCCATCCAGGTTAGTTGAGGTCCCTGTTGAATAAGATTATCTGAATCCAGGCCGATCCCAAAATCTGTGCCTTTGCCGTAGTTATCTATAATATTATCTACAGTGTCCCAGACATCCGCGACAATAAGCAGGTCTTTTGTATATTCTAAATAACGGCTAAGAGAATGAATAAACCATAGAGAAGCGTCCACTGTATTGTAGACCGGCTCTCCACCAAAAGCCGGGAAAGTATTAGGGATTAAGCCTCTTCTACAGTATTTGGAAAAATATTTTAGAACAGATCTGGCCTCCTCGAAGCGATACGAAATTAAAAGCAAGCCAGGAAGAGAAATCATAGTGTCCCTTCCCCAGTCGGAGTACCAGTGATATCCTGCAATGACTGTATTTTCCCCTGAAAAAGGATTTTTCACTACAAAAGAGTCAGTTCCCTTTAGAAGTTTAAGAGCAAAGGGATCAGTAAGTCTCGAATTAAGAGCAAGAAGATTCTGCCGATTTATTTCCTTTGTATAAAGTTCATCAACCTGCTCGAGAGTAAAAGATGAAATATCAGTGGTTGAAGCGGCAATAAAGAAGCGGGAAGTTCCCATTTTGAGCTTGCTTTCAAAATAACCCGGGTTAAAGTTATCTTCCTGAGAGTTAAGACCCCTGCATTTTTCAACATCGTATTCTATGTTGTAGTACCACTTGGAGTCAGAATGATATTCAAGATTTGATGAGAGCGAGAAAGTGAAACCACTGGAACTTTCCAGTTTTACTCCTTCAGGTTCAGCTTTCTGGAAGAAAGAAAGATATCCCGAGCGAGTAGTGTAATGGAAGTCTCTTGCGTTTACCAGGGGGTAGATTCTCAGTAGAGCTCCTTCTCTTCTGGATTCGATATCGTAGAGAACGCAGGTTGTGTTACTGTTGTGCACCATGAAGACTTTTTTCTTTATGGTAAAATCGCCGGCCTGGTAGACCCAGACGGGAAATGAGGTATGAATGAATTCAATGAGGTGTTTGAAACCTTCAGGACAAACAGTATCCGAATATTTGTGAGCTGCAAGCTGATAAAGTTCCTCATCAATAGAAATTTCCTCATCAAGGGAGGAAAGCAGCAAAAACCTTCCCGGAGTATTCTCGGGAGCTGCTACGAGCAGTCCGTGATAAGTCCTTGTTCCCGTCCCGATCACTGTTGAGGAAGCATATCCTCCAAGTCCGTTTCCTGTAATCCACTCTCTCTTAATTCCTTCTTCATATGTTGAAAGAAATTCTGTTCCAAGCCTGACCCCACTCATGTATATTGATTAGGACTGATTTATTAAATAGCTGTACGTTTGGAAGAAAAAGCTCCTATCAGTAATTATTGACTCATTTATATATATTAATCAATCTTCATTTTTTATATTTATAAACATAAATACATATATTAATATTAAGATTTTGAAAATACGCTTTTAAGATTCTGAGTCACCAGCCCAACTGCGCTGCAGGCTGCAGGTGTGCCAGCAAGTGCATTCAGCATCACGAAGTCGTGTATAGTCCCGAGGTATCGAACAGCCATAACATTGACACCGGCTTGAATTAGCTTATGAGCATATGCTTCACCTTCGTCGCGAAGCACGTCATTTTCATCAGTGATGATAAGAGCTGGAGGCTGTCCCTTTAGCTGGTCGATCGAAGCCTGTAACGGAGACGCTGTTGGCTGCTTGCGCGCTTCTTTATCGGGCAGATAGTTATCCCAGAACCATTTCATCGCTTCACGGGTGAGCCAGATACCGGTTGCAAACTGCTGGTAAGACTGAGTATCGAAATTGGCATCAGTCACAGGATAAAAGAGCACCTGATAGCTAATTTTCGGCCCTCTCCTCTCCTTTGCCAGGAGTGAAATAGCTGCTGCCATATTTCCTCCTACACTATCCCCAGCCACAGCTAATCTTGAGGTATCCAGATTAAACTCTTTTCCGTTCTCAGAAATATATTTTGTCGCCGCATACGCCTCTTCGATTGGTGTTGGGTATTTTGCCTCTGGAGAAGGCGTGAAATTGACAAATACAACCGCAACATTAGCTCCGCTGGCGATTTCTCGAATTAATCTGTCATGCGTATCTTTATCCCCAAGCACCCAGCCCCCGCCATGGAAATACATTACGACTGGCAGCATCTCTTTGTTTCCTTCAGGTCTTACAATTCTGATCGAAACCTGTCCGTTAGGGCCTGCTGGAATGTCCAGATCGTCAATGTCTGCAGGTAGTTTTGCTACCTCAGTAGCCTGCAAGTTTGAAAGGACTTTACGGGCATCTTCAGGTGAAAGTTCATATATTGGCGTTCCACCCTGCTTATTTACATTTTCTACAAAGGCTCTGGTTATAGGTTCTAATGACTCTATGGTTTGGTTCATAAATAATCCCCCACAGCTTGCTTTTATCCTTAATTGATTCTTGATGCAATGAATAATAAAAAACCGTATTAACAGTGCTGGATAGATAAATAACTAAGAAATTTATATAATTGATGGGATAAATAATTCTTACGATTAATAATTTCTCAAAAACAGGAATTCCCTTAAGCATGACCAAAAATGAAAATGTATAGTACAAAAAAAGAATCACATAAATATCTTTTACCATGAACTTCTGCATTTCCTTCCAATTTCTACCTTGCCTTAGAATTTCTACCTGCTGCTTCCAAAATCCAGTGGCAGGGAAAAACTTTATTAGCTGCCATGAAAAAAGTCATTTCAATTATATTCTACGTTTTTGATAGAATAGGGGGAGATTTAAAGTAAACAGGAAGGAGTGATAAGCATGACATACACCTATCTGAATCCAAAAGTTGCCCTTATGGGAGCTGGCTGTGTAAAAGAAATAGGCAGGCACGCAAAAGATCTTGGGGCAAAGAAAGCCCTGATAGTTTCAGGTAAGAGCAGGCACGGAGAAGAGCTTGCAAGAGATATCCATAGAATTCTTGGAAAAGCAGGCATGGAAGCAACAATCTTTGCAGGAGCAGATCCGAACCCTACTGATACTTCAGTTATGGAAGGAGCAGATATTTACAAAAAAGAAGGCTGTAATATTATAATTGCTGTAGGGGGAGGAAGCCCTATGGACTGTGCAAAAGCCATTGGGATTGTAGTGTATAACGGAGGATTGATCAATGACTATGAAGGGATCGGAAAAGTTACAAAAGGAATTCCCCCGCTAATTACTGTAAACACAACTGCAGGTACTGCAAGCGAAATGACGAGTTTTACAATTATTACGGACACAAAAAGACATATAAAAATGGCGATTGCCGACCCACGCATCACACCTGACGTAGCTGTCAATGATCCTGAACTGATGGTAAGTATGCCTCCTGCACTTACGGCTGCAACCGGAATGGATGCTCTTACACATGCAGTTGAGGCTTATGTTTCTACAATGGCTACCCCGACAACTGATGCAGCAGCTATCAAGGCAATTGAGCTTATTTCAAAATACCTGCGAGAAGCCGTTGCCCATGGAGAAGATGTAAAGGTCAGAGACATGATGGCACATGCCGAATACCTTGCAGGCATTGCCTTTAATAATGCTAGCCTGGGCTATGTGCACTCTATGGCACATCAGCTTGGAGGGCTTTATGACCTCCCACACGGGGTATGTAACGCGATTCTTCTTCCTTATGTGGAGATGTATAACAAGCAGGTCGTTCCAGAGCGGTTTGCTGAAATCGCAAAGGCTATGGGAGAAAATATTGAAGGATTAACTCAGGAAGAAGCTGCAGACCGGGCTATAGATGCCATCAAGAAAATTGCAGCAGATATAGGGATTCCTTCAGGTTTGAAAGAACTCGGAGCAAGGGAAGAAGACCTCGAACTTCTGGCTGAAAATACTATGCAAGATATCTGCAGGCTCACAAATCCCAGAGAACTCTCAAAAGAAGATATTATCGAAATCTACAGGAAAGCCATGTGATCGAAAAAAAACCATGAATTCATGGGTATAGTTCCGAAATTTTTTGTTCCAAAAAACGTTTTTTACAAATCGAAGTAATGGACATGAGTTATGAAAATAGCAAGTAAAGACTTTCTTTACAGTTATCTTTAATGCATAAGGCATACAAACTTTTTCTGATTTAATAAATAACTCATGGACACTACCACTTTTCTTGAGTTTCTTAAAACATTTACTACCAATTCATAGTGGTAAGTGCTTCAACGTAAAATGGGAAAACAGTAAAATTTATTTAATTATGTTCTCCATATAAATTATATATTAAACAGATCAGGATGGATGATATGGGGACTAAACTTCTTTTACTTATTTTAGGTCTTATGTTATTAAGTAGCACTGCAACAGCTACCTCGGTTATTGCCCAGGATAACTTTGAAAACGGATTTAGCTCTTACTGGTACAGGGCTATGAACAATTTTTCGTATTCCGGAAACCCCTCTACCAACTATTCGGTCTCACCGACACACTCCTACCGCTTCGAGCTGCATAATACCGATCCCAAAGTTGAGGGTGGGAAGCGTGCGGAACTGGAAGGTGCTCCCGAGCCACCCTTACAGGAACGAATCTATAACTTTTCCATTTATCTGCCAGAAGGTGGTGCAGAGAATTATGCCATAGATAATTACGACTGTGATGAAATCATTGCACAATGGCACAATAATCCCGACCCTGGGGAAGACTGGACTATGCCACCACTTTCCCTGATCACGACAACAAACAAACAGGGGGTAGGGCATTATACCCTGATGCGGATCTGGGATGATAATCCTAAATCAACCAATTCGCAGCTTAAAGCAGACGGAAAGATATCATATTACGACCTGGGGTCTTACGAAGGCGACAAGGGAAAATGGGTTAAATGGACATTTCATGTCAGATGGGGATGGCTGGAATCACAGAATCCCCGGCTGGAAGTTTATAAGGATGGGGTACTGATACTGAATCTAAACGGCCTGCCTAACACGACCAATGACCGAAAAGGTGTTAATCAGCAGTTTGGTGTGTATAAATGGGAGTGGGACGGTAGCGACCCGTCGTGCACATCCAAACTAACCAAGCGGGTGATTTATTTCGATGATTTGAGCGTTCTGCAGGTTGATGCTTCAAATACTACGACTCCTATGATTATCTGGAGTAACCCGCCAAACATAACCTCTGGAACAGCATTGAACGGTACTCAATTAAATGCAGTTTCAACTGATCCTGAAACTGGAAATAACGTTCCTGGAACTTTTGTCTATACTCCAGCAGAAGGAGCTTTACTTGGTGAAGGTACTCGTATTTTACATGTTGATTTTACTCCTGCAGACGCTGCAAATTACACCAACGCATCAAAGGATGTCGTAATTAACGTCACATCAGGACAGGTCACAGATGGTCTTGTTGTTTGTTATAACGGTAATTTATCAGGAAATTTTCTGGTAGATATGAGCGGAAACGATAATACCGGTTATGCCAGGAGTGTAACTCAGGGAATAAACCAATCGACAGGTGCAAATTATATAAGCTTCAATGGTGTCAATAGCAAAATAGACGTTTCTAATAATGCCCGTACCAACATTTCCAGTCCTATAACAGTTGAGTTCATTGGATCGATTAATGCATTCCGGAGATTTGGGGCCCTTGTGAGCAAGTACAATAACGGACCACTTGGCTGGTATCTGAGCAGTTCGTCTGTATATCCTTATAATAGTTCTCGTTTTAGTGCAGTTATGAAGAACGGCCCTCAAAGTGGATATAATTCGAATATCAGTCTTGTTACCGGGCAGGTCTATGATATCTTAGCAACTTACGATAACAACACTACCCGTATTTATGTCAATGGTATGGAGTCAGCTGGTCCTCGTGTCTGGAATTCATCAACAGAAGGGAGTACTAGAAATATCACCATTGGAGCAGGGTATGGCTTAAATTACACTAACTGCAGTATGTACACTTTTAGGCTCTACAATCGGTCATTGTCCCCGGTTGAAGTTTACCAAAATTACAAAAGTGATCGCTGGAGATACGCAACCTGAACGATTCCTGAAATCACCTGGGGTGAAACTGATAATATAACCTATGGAACAGCACTCAGATAAATGAAGATGCATTAGTAGTTGGAATTATTTATTATTGGTATATGGGACTTATGTATACACTCCACCAGCGTGACCTGTGAGAGGTGTAGGGACATGTGAACTACCGCTAAGCTAAAGACTTACCGGCTTCCGGAATTATCCTTCAGAGCAACCTCCGTAAGTCATACAGGCTCTATCCTATGTCCCATAGGTGAAAAATACTTGAGCTACCTTTCAGCTTCCGGTTTTCTCCGGCTTAGACTCTAGCCCTTAGAGTAGTATGATCGTGAAGTTTGCCCTTTTATCCAACTCCCTTTCGGGTTGTGGTGACAGCAAAACACCTTTATCTGCACTTGGTTTTCGTATTAGATATTAGCAATATATAAATAATTTAATAGTAAAATAGTTTTTCAGAATCAATAACGTGTAACAGTTTATGTTGACGCGTATATCTACTGAGCTAAAGACTCAGGGGTTTTAAGCTTCGTATATAAAACCAGAAAAATGGCCACCCACGTATTCAAAGGATTCGACAAAATGGAAAAGGCTCTCATGCTCATGAAAGAAAAACCAAGAGATCTGATCAAACCTGTTGTTCTTCTGGATGAATAAGCGAGTCAACTATCCCTCCCTAAATCTTCGAAAAGCTCAGCGTTTTGAAGAGATATTCTCGCCTTATGGAAAAAAGGATTGATCAGACAATAGGATAGAGTCGTAAAAGTAGCTAATGAGCTTGTTTCAAAACTACTTCCAAACCCCTTTAAACCAATACTTTGGAGTAGAG
>CAZLNG010000054.1:0-26438 GCA_964560735.1 uncultured Methanosarcinales archaeon
TAAAAGCAATTTATAAAAGCAATTTATAAAAGCAATTTATAAAAGCAATTTATAAAAGCAATTTATAATAAGACTCATTACTTATTCCCCGGTGCCTAATTGACACTAAATTCATTAGATAACGTGTGATTAATGAGCCTGGTTGCTCAGCTCCTGAATTGAGACTTTTAAAGGTTATCAGGTAAAGATGGTGATTATTTGGTTGAAGATATTAAAAGTAAGGTTGTAAAGGCAAAAAGGGCGTCAATTGAACTTTCCAGTGTGAGTGAGGAAACAAAAAACAGAGCTCTTGAGGCTATGGCTAAAGCTCTCGACAAAGAGAGGCAAGCTATCCTGGATGCAAATTCCAAAGATCTTGAATCTGCAGTTGAGCTGAAGAAAAAAGGAAAACTTACCCAGGCCCTTGTGGACAGACTAAAAGTAAATAACTCAAAGATTGACGGGATGATAGCAGGTATCAGAGACGTGATAAAACTTAAGGATCCCGTAGGGGACACTCTTTCTACCCTTGAGCTCGATAATGATCTGATTCTCTACCAGGTAAGCTGCCCAATAGGCTTAATTGGAGTTATCTTTGAGTCCAGGCCTGATGTAGTACCTCAGGTCATGTCCCTTTGCCTGAAAAGTGGGAATGCAACTATTTTTAAAGGTGGAAGTGAAGCTAGAGAATCCAACCGTACTATTTTTGCGATTCTTGTAAAAGCCATAGAATCCACAGAAGGTATGCCAGAAGGTGCTTTCCAGCTTATGGAGACCAGAGAGGAAATAATGGATCTCTTGAGCCTTGATGCATATGTAGACCTCCTGATACCCCGGGGTTCAAATGAGTTTGTTAAATTTATTCAGGAAAATACGAAAATTCCGGTGCTTGGGCACACCAGTGGGATCTGCCATATTTATGTGGACGAGTATGCTGATCTTGAGACTGCCTGGAAGGTTTGCTTTGATGCCAAAGTGCAGTATCCTGCCGTATGCAACGCCATTGAGACTCTCCTTGTAAACAGAAATGTTGCAGATGCTTTCCTGCCGAAGATGGCAGAGATGTATCTCGGGGCAAAAGTCGAACTGCGCTGCGATAATGAAAGCTACGACCTGCTTTCAAAAAGAGGACTTTCTCCTCTGGCAAAGGCTACTGAAGAGGACTGGAGCCTTGAGTACAATGACCTGATTCTTTCTGTAAAACTTGTTGATAGCATAAAGGAGGCTATTGACCACATAAACACCTTCGGTTCGCATCACACCGATGGAATAATAACTGAAGATGCTTCAAGGAGGAAAAGTTTCATCGGGCTTGTTGACTCTTCGAGCGTCATGGTAAATGCCTCAACCCGTTTTGCTGACGGCTATCGATACGGAAAAGGTGCGGAGGTCGGAATCAGCACAAACAAAATTCATTCCCGCGGCCCTGTGGGAATGGAAGGCCTGTTGATTTATAAGTACATCCTTATGGGTAAAGGACAGATTGTCGCAGATTATGCAGGAGATAATGCCAGACCTTATACTCACAGGAAACTTGATCTTAAGTTTAAAGATGTGAATTGAAAATCCCAAAATATGAATTGAACTCTCTTTAATATTTATAGCATATTTATATATCTGAACTGAAATAGCAGCTCAATGAATGTATATGGTGAAATCCGGATGCGGCTGGAAGTTTATAAGCCGCACTTCCAAAATACCTTACGGGGCCTTGTGATTGACAGATAGAAAAGAGTTTCTCAATGATGTTAATAAAATCGTTATTAAGATTGGTACTTCCTCTATTACAAAAAAGGGTTGCGACGATACAAAAGAAAACTGCAGCATTGACCCGACTTTTATGGAAAGCATTGCAGCCCAGGTTTCCGAGCTTCGAAAGCATGGAAAAGAAGCAATTCTTGTAAGTTCCGGGGCAATAGGCGTAGGCCTCTATGAACTGGGCATTGCCCCAAAACCCCGTGAAATTCCTATAAGGCAGGCAGCGGCAGCTGTTGGACAGAGCATCCTTATGCAGTACTGGAGTGAAGCTTTTTCAAAATATGGAATGAAAGTTGCTCAGATCCTTCTTACCTATGACTTCTATTCTGATCGCGTGTCCTACCTGAACCTGAGGAACAGCATTTCTACTCTTCTGGAGTATGGGGTTGTTCCCATTATAAACGAAAATGACTGTACCTGCACAAATGAGATTGAAGCGATTTTTGGAGACAACGATAAGCTTTCTGCAATGGTTGCAAGCAAAATCGATGCCGATCTCCTTATTATTCTTTCGGATATTGACGGCCTTTTTGACAAAAATCCAAAGACTCATGAAGACGCCAGACTGCTGCATCTCGTGGAAAGGATCACCCCTGAAATAGAGAGCTACGGGGGAGACCCAACCAGTTTTAAAGGCGTAGGCGGAATGAGGACAAAGATTAAGGCTGCAAAAATCTGCAGCATGGCAGGCTGCCACGTGTTGATCGCAAATAGTGAAATTAAGGATGTAGTCATGAACATTCTTTCAGGGAAAGAAATTGGAACCCTTTTTCTGGCTGAAAGGCATATCCAGAAAAATCGCGCCCGCTGGATCATTCTTGCAAGAGCCTCAGGTATTGTCCGTGTGGACGCAGGAGCTAAAGCTGCAGTTATCGGAAAAAATAGTCTTCTTCCTGCAGGTATTGTAGGGGTTGAGGGAAGTTTTGATAGAGGAGATGTGGTAAAACTCGAATGTGAGGGCAAAGTCTTTGCAAAAGGAATTACGGATTATACATCTGAAGAGCTTCTAAAAGTAAAAGGCGCCCATACAAACGAAATTGAAGGCATTCTGGGTTATAAAAACTACGATAATGTTATAAAAAAAGAAAACATCGGCATACTCAAAGAATTCAGTTAAATATGGTATTTCTAAAGAGATTTCTGAAAAAGGGAGATTTCTGAAAAAAGAGATTTCCAAATAAATCGGAGAATTTTTCCTCTGAACTCTTTTAGCCTTTTAAGTTCTTTTGAGTTCTTGAGGTTGCCTGAAAATTAATACATTAAGCTATAAGGTAAATGAGTCTTTCATCCTACTTATCTTTGGAAATAAGGAGATATCACAAATGGAAAATCGAAATATCGGATTTATCGGAGCAGGGAAGATGGGCTCTGCTCTCATGCAGGGTATTATTAAAGCAGGAATTGTAAAACCTGAAAATATCGGTGCAAGCGATGTATACGTTCCCTTCTTAGATGAATTGAAAGCAAAGCTCGGGATCCGCGTCTCAACTGATAATACTGTTATTGTCCAGGAGTCGGATGTGCTTATCCTCGCAGTAAAACCCCAGACCCTCGGTTCAGTGCTTGCAAATTTGAAAAACTATATTACTTCCGAAAAACTTGTGATCTCAATTGCTGCAGGAGTACCTCTTTCCACCTATGAGGATGCTCTTCTCGAAGGCACAAGGGTTATACGTGTGATGCCGAATATTGCAGCCACAGTTTCGGAAGCTGCCTCAGGAGTCTCTCCTGGAAAGAACGCCACCTCTGATGACTTAAAAATCGCTCTTGAAATCTTTTCTGCAGTTGGTACAGCAGTTCAGGTGCCTGAGTCTCTTATGGATGCCGTTACAGGCCTTTCAGGTAGTGGACCGGCTTTTATTTTCCCGGTAATTGAGGCAATGGCTGACGGAGCTGTCCTTGAAGGAATGGACAGGAAAAGTGCTCTTACTTTAGCAGCCCAGACTGTTCTTGGAGCTGCAAAAATGGCGCTTGAAACCGGCATGCACCCCGGAGAACTCAAAGATATGGTCACTTCCCCTGCCGGAACTACAATTCAGGGTATTCAAGCCCTCGAAGAAGCTGGAATCAGGGCTGCCTTTATGAACGCAGTTATAAGGGCAAGTGAGCGCTCAAAGGAGCTTGGAAAGAAGTAAATTTTTATTTTTTTCCTTTTTTAGGTTCTTTCTTTTTCTGATTCGTTTTTCAAAATTTACTCTTGAATTACCTTTTCATTTCTTCTTTAACTTTATAAGGATCTGTTTTGGGCGTACTTCTATTTTATAATGATCATTTGTTATAAATCATGGCAGATTTTATATAGCGGTATATCCTATTTAATTTATTCATTAAATTATCATGTGAGAATGTAGGGTTAATTCTCAATGGGGTCATAATTCATCTTTTATTTTTTCATCTCCAATTCAGGATGATCTTTGGTGAACGGAGTCTTAGACCTTCTTCAGTTCACCCGAAGGGATCTCTTATGGGGGTAAGAGATCCTCTCTTCTTATTCCAGTTTATAAAAAAAGATACAGATTACCTGTGAAAATTCAGGCTTCTGAACGGATTTTCTTGATTTTTTTATAATTAAAAAAGTAAAAAAGATTTTATGATTTAGATCATTTCTTACTATCTTTTTTCAGGCACAAAAACCAGTCAAGGCAGCACATGCCTTCTTTTGCTTCTCCGAGCCTTTCTTTTACTGCTTCCATTGAGCTGGGAGCAGGAATGATAACATCGTCTCCTGGTTGCCAGTTCGCTGGAGTTGCCACTTTTTCTATCTCGTTCTTCTGCAGGGCCATTACAAGTCTCTTGATTTCCTGCATATTTCTTCCGGCTGACAGTGGATAATAGAGAACGGCTCTAACCTTTGCCTCAGGATCTATAATAAATACGGCTCTCACAGCCTGTGTAGTTGATGCGTTTGGCTGTACCATTCCGTATTTTTTTGCGACATCCATTTTCAGGTCAGCTATCACCGGGAATTTGATTTCTACGTTTTTCATCCCTTTATATTCGATTTTTTCCTCAATTCTCTTAAGCCAGGCGATATGGGAAAAGACGCTGTCTATAGAAAGTCCTATGAGTTCGGTATTCATTTTCCTGAATTCTTCCTGCATACTGGCAAAGGTCATAAATTCGGTAGTACATACGGGTGTAAAGTCTGCAGGATGGCTGAAGAGAATTACCCATTTGCCTTTGTAGTCTTCTGGAAAATTCATCTGTCCCTGAGTTGTCACTGCTGTAAATGAAGGTGCATCATCTCCGATTAGAGGCATGCGAATCTGTTCATTCTCGGTTTCTACCATCTTCTCACCTACATTTTAAAGACTTCCCGTTTTTCGGGATCCGGGAACTGACTTAAAGTTTGTGGGCTCAGCCTTAAAAATACTGCCCTTTTCCCTGACCACCTTGTAAAGCCTTTATTAATTATTTCCATTCTTATATATCTCTTCCGAAAAACTGACGAAAAGCTTCTATTGTTGGCAATTCTGTTTTTGAAACTTTGTTCTCCACCCACTTTCTATTTTTATAGAAAAATTATTATAGACTTTTTTGTAGTGTATTTTCCTTCACTTCAAAATTATTTTTTTACTCAGTTTAAGCTCTCTTCTGAACTTTCTCACTCTACAACTCTCTATATTTTAGAAGCAAGTTATCTGAGGACTTCTTTCTAGAAAGTAATTTATGTTAGTAACTCTTTTTAATAAAGGGGTAAAATGAGGGAGTTTGTTAAACCAAAAGTTGTAGTTAGTAAGTGCCTTGAGTTTGATCACTGCCGATATAATGGAGATATGATAACCAGTCAAATTGTGGCAAAGCTTAAGGAATATGTTGATTTTCTGCCAGTTTGTGCGGAAGTGGAAATAGGGCTCGGTGTCCCAAGAACTCCGGTGAGAATAGTCCTTGACAGCGGAGAATACCGACTTATTCAGCCTGCAAGCGGTAAGGATGTCACTGAGGACATGAAACTTTTCTGTACGAATTTTCTTGATTCAGTAGGGGAAGTCGACGGTTTTATCCTGAAATTCAGGTCTCCTTCCTGTGGGCTCAAGGATGTAAAAGTCTACCCTTCTGCTGGCAAGTCCGGAGCAATTAAAAAAACCGCAGGGTATTTCGGGGAAGCAGTCCTGAAGAGAAATCCTCTCCTTCCTATCGAGGATGAAGGGAGGCTCAGGAATGACCGGATAAAAGAGCACTTCCTGACGAAGCTCTTTATATTTGCCGCTTTTCGAAAGGTAAAATCCGAAGGCAGCATGAAAGATCTTGTCAGGTTCCATACGGAAAATAAGTATCTTCTCATGGCTTATAGCCAGGCAGAGCTCCGGAAACTGGGATCAATTGTTGCAAACAAAGAAAAAAAGCCCTTTAAAGAACTGATTTCCGATTATGAAGCACATCTTTACAATGCTTTCATGAAGCCTCCAAGATACACTTCAAACATTAATGTGCTCATGCATGCACTGGGACATTTTTCAGAGAAACTTTCAAACGGCGAAAAAGCCCTGTTTTTTGACTGGATTCAGAAATACAGGGAGGGGAGATCCTCTCTTTGCCCGGCAATAAATACAATCCGGTCATGGATAGTGCGCTTTGAGGATCAATACCTTATGCATCAGACCTTTTTTGAACCTTATCCTGAGGGGCTTATGGAGATAAACCCTATAAGTTCCCACCTGAGGGAAGATCTCTGGAAGTGAGGCAAGGTTACGGAAATAAGTCTCATTGGATGATCATAAACTATATCCTCTGGGTGGGGATACTTCGAAAAATATAATCAAGCTAATTCTTCTACTTTCACTTACTTACCTGGTCGGAGCCTGTTTTTTCTGGTCCGATTCTGAAGTTTCAGTAGTTGCTCCTGACAGAGAAATTGGAGACAGTTTTCTTGAAACACATACTGTAAAGCTTGAATCTTCGGGTTCTGCGATCACAGAAGAGGCAAGAAATTCTGAAAAATCTACCCAAGCTTACTCATGGGATTATGAAGGTTACAGATGGCATTTGACTCTGTCTCTTGATGATAATCTTTATGATACATATACCTCAAGGACGAGGAACAGAGATTACGATCTATTTGCTTCAGATCCTTATGATGATTTATTAATTGAAAATATCGCAGATGCCCTCTACTCTTTATCCAGAGAATACGGGCTTGAGGAGAGCAAAATTCCGGAACTCTGTGTCTCATTTGTCCAGTCTCTAAACTACACATCGGATATTGCAAGTTCAGGTTATGACCAGTACCCCCGTTTTCCCTATGAAACCCTGTATAAAAATGGTGGAGACTGCGAAGACACTTCGATTCTTTCAGTGGCAATTCTTAAGGAGATGGGTTACGATGTTGTCCTTCTGGAACTTCCGGAACATATGGCTGTCGGGATAAAGTGCGATCCTGACCACGAAGGAAGAAGTTTCGAGTATGAAGGCGGCAATTATTACTATCTGGAAACCACAGGCAGTGACTGGCAGATCGGGGAAATGCCTGAAAAATACGCAGGCCAGCCTGTAAAGATCATTCCTGTTTACAAAAGACCTCTGATGAATCTTGACTTCCAGGCTCAGTGTGAATATTCAAAAAAAGACGGACTTGTGGATGTTAACGTCACTGTGAGGAATGTAGGCTCTGAAACTGCCAGAAATACGACTGTTTATGTTGCTCTTCAGGCTGAAGATGAAACTCAAGTCTGGGATAAAGTTCAAAGTTCTTCTGTCATTCTTGAACCCGAAGGAATTTATAACTATACTGCAAGCGGGCTCGCTATCCCTGCAGGAAAAACCTTCAGGGTATATGTGCAGGTACAGGGAGAAAACCTTGTTTCTGAGAATATAACCAGTGAGTGGGTTAAAATCTGAAATCTCCTGTGTCAAACCACGGCAATTATTTATAAATTGCATACAATCTGTATAATAAGTAGCTTATTAATCTACTTTATTTCATTTTGGGGTGGTCAAATGGACAAACTGTACAGATCAAAGGATAATAGAATTATTGCAGGGGTATGTGGGGGTTTAGGAGACTATTTTAAAGTCGATCCCACGCTCATAAGGCTGTTGTGGCTGCTTATTTCAGTCGTTAGTGCGGGATTAGGCGGTTTAGTTGCCTATATCATAGCATGGATTATAATCCCCGAAGAGCCCTGAACTTAAACTAAGTTTTCGCTTCCTGCAGTAACCTACATTTGTCTCAAAAATAGTTTTCCCGAAATCTTTCGGGAAATCAGTTGCATTTAGAGCCTATCCTAAAAGTGGTTACATGCTATATCTTTTACGATATGCAATGGGCAAAACCTGAACGGATACTCTGATATTATAGATCTATTGTGACTTTTCAACATGCGTTAATGACTTTTTTGATAGGCTCTTAATAGCTACATTTAAACTAGCTGAAAGCTTTAAACTGGCTGAGAGCCTGGATTTTTTACTGGTTGAAAAGCTGACCCACAAACCAATCTGGATCGAACTTTTTCAAATCTTCATAGCCCTGTCCTATTCCAAAGAAAAGAATAGGCTTGCCTGTTATATAGGCAATGGATATGGCCGCTCCTCCTTTTGCATCAGCATCGATTTTTGTCAGGATAGATCCATCGATTGGCACAGCTTCATTGAACTGGGCAGCTCTTTCGACTGCATCGTTCCCTGCAACGGCTTCATCTACGAAAATAATAAGATCGGGAGTACTTACTCTGCAGATCTTTTCCATCTGCGCCATGAGGTTAAAGTTTGTATGCATGCGGCCTGCTGTATCCGAAAGCACAAAATCGATTTTATGGGCTTTTGCGTACTGGACTGCATCGTAAATTACCGCGGCGGGATCAGCTCCAGCCTGATGCTTTATCATTTTTACTCCCAGCCTGTCTGCATGAATTCCCAGCTGGTCGATAGCACCTGCCCTGAAAGTATCTCCTGCGGCCAGGACTACGGAATAACCCGACTTACGCAGCCTGTGAGTCATCTTTGCAATGGATGTTGTTTTTCCTGTCCCGTTAATACCAACAAAGACAATATGTACAGGCTTCTCTTTGTTCCTGACGCACTCGTCAAAATCGTAATAATTGGCAGATACTACGTCCCCAATGGCTTTTTTCAAGGCAGCCTCTACGATTTCTCCGGTATTGCTTCCAATACGCTTTGTAGTGCCTGTTAACTGTTTTTTCACGGATTCCACTATAGCTTCGGAAACAGAAAGAGCAAGATCACTTTCTAAAAGGCCCATTTCAAGTTCCCAGAGAGGTTCTTCGAGGTCTTTCTCATCCAGATAAACTTCCCTATTAAAGACCAGAGCTTTTGCTTTTTGCGTAAATCCAACTTTTGATGAAAATTTTTTGAAAAAAGACTTTTTTTCTTCAGGTGCTTTTTCTTCCACTTCTTCCGGCTTGGTCTGTGTAGCTTTCTTTCTTTCTTCAACTCTCTGTCTGTACTCTGCTTTTTTCTTGTCTTCCTTCTCGACAGGTACATGTGCAGTTACTACAGATTCTGCAGGTTTGGCTTGGGGATGTCCCTCTTCCAGAGGAATTTCAAATTCTTCCTCTTCTAAGACGGGCTCAACATCCTCTTCAAAAGTCTCTTCTACTTCAAATGCAGGTTCTACTTCATGCGTAGTTTCTACTACAGGTTCGATTTCTACTGCTTTGTCGTCAATAGTTTTACTGAGAGACTTTTTAAAAATCCCAAATTTCTCTTTAATTTTGTTGAACACAGGATCCATCCCAAAGAAATTCAGTAAAAAATAGATAATTGGTTAATTGATTTTTAACTAATAAGTGATTTTAATCGATTAATTTTAAGTAAGAGAAGTAATTGCTTAATTAATTTTTGAATTAATTTTTGAATTGATTTGAATTGATTTTTGAATTAATTATAACTAAAAGGTATATCTGGTTAATTTAAAACAGGAAACTTTTACTCAGAAACAGGGCTAGCTCCTTGAAAGGGTTTTTGCCTGAGTCTAAAATTTTCCTCAGGCCTGGCCAAGTTGCTGCTGAAGTTTTGTAGCTTCAGTCTCAAGGGCCTGCATACCCTGTATGAGTTGAGTCAGTGAAGCATTCATTTGTTCGAATATATTTGTGAGTTGTTCTTTGCGGCGATTAAGGGTTTCGATTGCTTCATCTGCTGTCTTTTCTGCTCTGAAGCCTGCTCCAAGATCCACAATGATCTTTTCTGAATCCTTTATCTCAGCATGAACAAATGAGCCAAAACCTATAGGGACCATCGTTTCAGCAGGTTTGCCTTCGGTTGAGACTGCTTTCAGCTCGTTAATGGTTACAACTGTCTGATCGCAGCTTGAAATTGAAGCCTGAACCATGCTCATCTCCTGTCTTATGGCCTCGGCCTGCCTCTGAAACTCCTGATGCCTGGCTGCCAGATTCCTGATACTTTCACTGACTTCTACCATATCCTTCACTCCTCAGCTATGCTTTCTATCTGGATCTGGCTTCTTTTAATACTGTGCTTGCTTCCAAAGACAGAATAAACTTTATCTGTTGCGTTCTTTTCATTCTGACTTTCGACATTCTTTGTGAATTTTTCCCAGTTACTTCCTGCTTTAAACTTACCTTTGACAACGAAATTCTTCATCTTGGTCACCACTCTTGCTGTAGCTTTATTCCGAAACAGATGGATAATTGATGTTCACTGTATGAATCCGAGAGCTTCTTCGATTCTCCCAAGTTCTGGCCCTGTAGTGTCCGTACCTGCAAAATAATTCTTTGAATTTGCAAGCAGACCTGAACCTAACATCTGGGTCCCAAAGTTTGTGGTCCCTATATATACCGGAAGCCCGAAGATTTTTTCCAAAATTTCACTTTCCGAAGAGGTCACTTTAGGATGTACCAGAATTCCTTTGTTAGTGACAACACCTGCCATGCCTACATTTTTTATTCCGGCGATTGTTCCCCGGAAAACTTCTACCTTGAGAGTTCTGGCAATGGTCTCAATAGCCTTGTCTGAAAGCTCGGGATGTACAAGGGCTGCAGAGTCGTTTGCAAGCACGATGTTTCCGACTGCATTCATTTTATCGGGGAGGATCTCTACCTGAATTCCTGTCAGTTCCTGCATTTCCCTGACATCGGTTCCGTGTGAAAAAAGGAAGCCATTTGAGTTCCCTCTGGAAAGAGCTCCCACAACAACGCTTCCGTTTACAAGAGTCTCAATGACTCTCACGCCAAGCGAATCCTCAATTAAGGCACGGATTTCAGGTTTAGTCCCTGTAGGGACGAGTGCAACGTCTTCTGTGCAGGTTGCAAAGACCCCTATCATTGGGGTATCGTAAATATCCATTGTTCGAATCATATTCTTTGAAGCTTCGCATTTTCTGGTTTTATTACTTAGCGAGTTCTGCCTGTACCTCGCCGTCTGCGAATTTTACAGCTCTGACCCGGATGGAGAGAGGTGGCTTTTCACAGCCTTTTTCCCAGAGGCGCTCATTAATGGATTTGTCCAGTTTAACTTTTATGGACTCAACCTTCATGTGTCTTACAAGAAAGTTCCTTACTTCGATAACAGCCCTGTTGGCTCTCTTCCATGTGGGTACTTTCCTGACTTCCCGTAGGGGGATAGTATATATCTGTTCTTTTACCATGTCGTCTGCCATTATTTCCCACCGTCCTCGCTTACTTTACATCCAGGCTTCTTCTTCTCCAGTGCCTGCGTCTGGGATGGCTCACTACCTTCCGGTTAGTTTTCACAATAACCCACACTGGAACGCGTGTATTCTGTTTGTGCGCCTTTGCAAGACGCTTCTTCTGACCTTTCATGTTATGACTCAAGTGGATCACACCTGTTAATTCGTAAGTAATATTAATTCTGTTAAATTAATTCTGTTAAATTAGTTCTGTTAAATTCTGGTTATATGAAGTAATTATCTGATTGTGATATTAACCCTTACATAATTGCGATTCTACCCCACCGAATTAAACGGTAGTTTTTAAAACCATATCCGGTAAATTCCATAAGGGTTTTAGGTTTATCTGCAGCAGTATGAGGGTTGAATATAACTCGATTATTGTATAAATCTTTATTCCAGAATTTCCCCTTCAGGAAGACACCCTGATTTTTAAACATATAATTTTCAGGGCAATTCTTTCCTGGAAAGCACATGGGACTGAATATGGACAGGAAAAAGTTCCTTTATTTTCTCGTCACCGTGTCTCTGCCTGATTAACTCCCTAAGCTCATTTTCGTAATCCGCTTTCGGAGTAACGTCGCTTAACCCTTCTTCAATTCTCAGGTAGCGTTCGACAAGAGAATTTACGGTTTTTTTTCCGTATCCTTTCAGCGGGCACATATACTGAACTTTAAGCCGATCTTCAATGCTTCTTATTTGTGAAATTGAAAGCACAGGAACTCTATCATCTCTTCTTGTTCCGTCGGCAATCATTTTTACCTCTGGATCAGAAGCAAGAGTTTCTACGGCTTTTTCATGTATATAGTTGATAGCGCTTTTTGGGAAACCTTCATGCATTATTTTTTCATATGCCGTTTCAAGGATTTCCCATTCAAGGGAGAGGACTCTGTGTGGAAACTGCAACTCTTTTGCAGTTTTTGCTGCTAGTTCTCCATTAGGAAGTAATCCGAAACTGCAGGTTACGAGTTCTATCTCAAAAAACGGCTCCATCAAAAGGGCAGAAAGCGAACTGTCCTTGCCTCCGCTAAAGAGAATAGAAATTCTCATTGTGCTTAAACCCGCGTTATGGACGTCTTACGTTTTTTAGGCTGCATCTTCATCAGGAGCGTTTTTAGCTGCTCGTCTGTAATTTGAGACTGGAGTCTTCCACCCTGAGCGAGCGAAATCAGCTGCATTTCAAGCTGTTCTCCAAGAGAGGGCCTTGACATTTTCAGAGTTGTCAGGCGTTCTCTGGCTTCAGGAGTCAGGATTTGCCTCAGGATAGACTGTTTCTGAGCCTCCATTTCAGCTCTTGCCTGTTCCTGCTGGTAAGCTGCCTGCATGTCAGACGGCTGCTGCTGTGCCTGCTGTCTCTGGATTTCTGCAAGCCTTCTCTTTCGGATTTCTTCGAGTTCGTCGTCCGTTGTAGACATGGCAATCACCCAAAAAAACCGGTTTTCCGGAGTAGTCTGGATTAAGATTTAATGTCTGAAAGGAGCCCTGGAACTTTCAGGTCCCTTTCAAGAAGAGTTTTTCTCAGTATTTTGCAAGCTCAGGGATCTTTTCAAGAAGTTCATGCTTAAGTTCATTTGCTGCGTTGTCAAGCATGGAACGTCCCTTTGCAGATACTGTTCTTCCGTCCTTTACCTTTTGAAGGAAACCTGCAGCTTCAAGCTGCTGGACTGATTTTCTGGCGATAGAACCGCTGCCTTTTGCTTTGTGGCTTGGCTTTGATCCCCTGTCCTTCTTTCCGCCGTAAACGGAGCGAAGCCTTTCAATCCCTACTGGACCATCGGTATAGATTTTCCTGAGGATTGCAGCACATCTGATATACCACCAGTCGTGGTTAATTGGCGGAAGCTCCTTGTGGACTCCGGTCTTCACGTTCTCTGCCCATTCAGGAGGAACGATGTTTTCATTTTCTTTAAGAATTCCTGCAACCTTTTCAATAAATTCCATTGCAGGGACATCAAATACAGTTGTCATGTAGTGTTAGCTCCTGTCACGAATTTTCTTATTTTCGCCCGCCAAAGGTGATAGAGCCGATTCTTCTCCCTGGCCTGCCAAAAATATAATTTTTTTTCTCGAAACGAGGTAACTCTTCTCTTTCGAGATGTCCTTGCCTAATTTTCGTAGCTGGACGGACTCTTCAGGACTTGGGTCTTCTGACCCGATAATGCCGGTAAATGTGATTTAGTTTGATTTGGAAAGAGTTTTGATACATTTATTGATTACTGTGTTCAGGTAATCATATTATACATCAGGTCAGGCGATTTTATAGTATGAATTATTTCAAACTGAAAAACGACCCATATGTATCAAATTGGCTTTTGTCGATTGATGCAACTGCCAACATTGAGCGTAATTACCTTCAAGCTATAAAAGTGTTTTGCGGATTCACAAAAATACCACCCGATGAGCTTATTGTGGAAGGTGAGAAGGAAGTTAAATCTGGTTGGTTGATGAGATAAAGGCGCATTAATAAACATCTCATTAGTTTCAAGAAGTCTCTGCAAGATAAAGGTTTAGCTTCAATAACGACAAGATCGTTTTTTTATATGAACGGTGTAACAAATTTGCTGTAAATTTGAAATCTAATTTTTGCATACATTATATTTAACTTGTCTGCTGATATTGAGTTTTTGATTTGAAAACTTTTTAAAATTTATAATTTTACAGAAAAATCGACACACTGTCTGATCTCCATTTTTTGATATTTGGTTATACGAATAATAATTATTTTGTACCTGTGAATTATGAGTACAAAAAAAATAATAGTAGTTATATTTTTCTGAAAGTAAGTAATTATTTGTGGACATGTTGTGATAAAAAGATCCCACAGTCAGAAAATTGGTTTTTATGTGTGTGCTGATATGTACAAATATTCAAAGCCAATGTATAATTACTCTCGTCATGTCTTGAAAACTCAAAAGTGGATTATCTATGGCCTACTTCTCCACTCTCTGCAAAATGGTCAGAGTATACACAAAGTATTTCTAGTTCGCACAGCTAAAAAAACTTACTGGCTAACTTGCCAGAAATGGGGATGAGGATATAAAGAAAATGAATGAACAGTGAACAAAGTGAATTCATATAAAGTTGAGGGTAGACAGAACTGCCGATATGTATGACATGTGGGAAGGAGCTTAATAATCATATAAACATAAGCAGAATACCTTCGAAGACTGGAGAAATATCACGTGTCGGTGGTATGTATACAGTGCAAATATCAACAATAGGAAGTGGGGGATAATTATGAGCATTAAAAAATTAATTACTGGAATTGTTGGGGGAGCTGTTGGAGTAATTTTAGTACTTGTTTTATTGGTTGCCCTGTTAGGAAATGGGGGCAGTGACAGCGTATCGACCGTAAATACCGATGATGTTCCGCAGGCACAGCAGGTGGGGATCCAGAATTCAGCTCTAGCGTCAACATCAGATGTGTCAGTAGCAGCAGCAACTGATTCGACCTCTCAAACTGAACAAATAACTGAACCCGCACCAATTGAACTTTCTGGAACTGGACAAAAAGCAACTCAAAAGTTTCAATTAGAACAAGGTTTATCTGAATTTTCGATGACATATCGTGGTGGCGGTAACTTCATAGTCTGGTTAATGGATGGTGAAACAGGCCTAAACATTGATTTGTTAGCTAATGAAATCGGTTCATTTAATGGCTCAACGGCAGTTGGAATCACAGCTGATGGTGATTACATTTTAAATGTCCAGGCAGATGGACCTTGGACAGTATCAATTACCCAACCAAGACAAAGCCCAACTCAGTCAGCACCTTTAACTTTGCAAGGCACTGGGAAAAAAGCATCCGAATTATTTACACTTGATTACGGACTAAAAACGTTTGAAATGAATTATCGTGGTGCTGATAACTTCATAGTCTGGTTAATGGATGATCAAGGAAATCGTGTTGACTTACTTGCAAATGAGATTGGAAGTTTTGATGGTTCTAAAGCTATTGGCATTCCACAAACTGGTACCTATCTATTAAACATAGAGTCTAATGGCAAATGGGAAATTTCAATTAAAGAATAAAAAGGATATTTCTTTTTTTTGCCTATGGGTGGCGTTTCATTGCAAAAAACGCTGCCATGGCTGATTTTTTTCTAAATTTTCGGTAGTAGCCTAAATGCTTAGCCTACTATTCTACTGGAAACATTTTAGTTTTTTTAGGTATTATCGTACTATAACGCACTTTCCGCAGTAAAATTTCTGGATTTTATATTTTTAAAATCTTGCAAGTATTTTTTATAACCTACATTCCGCAGTATTTTTTTGAAAACCAAAATGTCTCATGATCGCGTTTTCAGCACTTATCAAATAATAGGGAATTTAAACAACAATTGGTGAAAATTGAATGCTATCGTTTTTTGGCTCATAACTTCATCATCTATCTGTTTTGAACTCCTACATGGAAGCCCAATAAATTCATGTTATATTGGAAATCGATAGCAGGAAAAATAGTGAATATACGAAATTTTACTGCGGAAAGTGGGCTGAAAGGTCTATATATCTCCGGTGAATTATAATTAATTTTTTCAGAATAAGGAAAATTAGAGACTTAAATCAAAAAAGCCATAAGATGGGTTATATATATAATTGGATGTGTGTATTATTAACTACTCACGGTAGTTAATAACACATTTTCCGGCAACTGGCAAGTTACCAATAACTGTCCTTTTTTAAGGATTACTCTTTTCTAAAGGTTTGTGCCCTTCCCGGACCTACTGAAATATAGTTGATGGGTACTCCCATTAATTCTTCCAGCCTGCTGACATAATTCTTCGCATTCTCTGGGAGGTCCTCAAAGGACTTTACTTCAGTCAGATCGTCTTTCCAGCCTGGGAGGTCTTCGTAAACTGGGGTGCACTCTGCGAGGTCTTCGGTAAGTTCCGGGGGGTAATCCAGGGTTTTGCCCCTGTAATTGTAGGAAACGCAGATTCTGAGAGGGTCGAGGTCTGTGAGGACATCCAGTTTGGTCAGAGAAATTTCGGTGTAGCCGTTAAGGGCAATGGCTTTTTTCAGGAGGGGGAGGTCAAACCAGCCGCATCGTCTGCTTCTGCCGGTTGTGGTCCCGAATTCGCCGCCTGCTCTCTGGATCTTTTCTCCGAGGTCGCCTGTGAGTTCTGTTGGAAGAGGACCTTCGCCTACTCTTGTGATGTAGGCTTTCACTATAGCAATCACAGTATCTACTCTTGTGGGGCCTACTCCGAGGTTGGCACAGGCAGAGCCTGAGATTGTAGAAGAAGAAGTTACGAATTTCTGTGTTCCGTGAATAACATCAAGATGAGTGCCCTGGGCGGCTTCAGCCATCACGTGTTTTCCTTCGTCAAGGGCTTTGTTGATTTCCCTGGATACGTCTGTTACATGGGTGGCAAACTGCCTGCCGAGTTCAAGATATCTTTCTATCAGGACAGGGTCTCGGACAATTTTGGGATCTCCGCCCATTGCTGCAATTTCTTTTTCCTTCTGGGGGGCAAGTTCTTCGAGCCTTGCAAGAAAACGTTTGCTGTCCACAAGTTCAGCCATGCGGATTTCGTCTCTTGCCACCTTATCTATGTAGGCGTAGCCTATCCCGCGTTTTGTGGTGCCTATTTTTGTTTCCCTTGCCTCTTCCCTTAGCCCGTCCAGTTCTATGTGGTAAGGCATAATTATACTTGTTTTGGCGTCCACGCCGAGTTTTCCGGCATCTACTTTTATGCCGTGCTTCTCGAACATTTCAATTTCTTCGGCTAAAACTTCAGGATTCAGGACAACCCCAGGCCCGATCAGGACCCTGGCGTTAAGCAGGATACCTGAAGGGATCAGGTGCAATTTGTAGACGTCGTCTCCGACCTTGACTGTATGGCCCGCGTTGTTTCCTCCCTGGAAACGGGCAACAATGTCATAATTCTTTGCAAGAAGGTCGACAATCTTGCCTTTTCCCTCGTCACCGAACTGCGCGCCTGTGATTATCGTAAACATAGAGCCCTGAATCGAGCTTAACCATTAATAATCTTTTGTTTCCCGAGTTTCGCTTCGGGAGCACGAGGTCTGTTTCGCTACGCTGCGCTTCGCTCAAGCAGACTAATTTATGGCGTTGAGTAGCGTTTCTCTTAAATGGACTATGTTGTAAGTTTAGAAAAGGGATCCTCTGAAGATCAGGAGGCTGAGGAGCATGAGGACTATGGCGAGGATTATTGCGGTTTTTGCACTGGCTTTGTCGCTTCCGAAGATAATGGGAATCGGGCCGATCATGATTACTCCTCCTGTTTTGATTTTGGGTTCAACTTTTTCAAAAGGAGGGGTTTTATGAAAGGAGTCCTCAGAGCCAGAAGTATTCCTGAATCCGGCTTCTCCTTTTCCGAAAGAATCCGTTTTTTCTGAATAATCTAGCTTTTCTTCTGAGTTCTGGAACGCACCCATGACTGTTCCGATTATAATTAGTGAAAATCCTATGAAAACTATGAGAAATCCAATCAAAAAAAGCGTAGTTCCTATCAACGTTTCGTTCTCCACAGGAATAGATAAAGAATTATTTTCTCCATAGGAATAGATAAAGAATCATTATCAGTAGTCCGACTCCGAGCATGTTTGTTGTTATTTCAGGGGAAGAACCAAATGCTATCGGAATTGGGCCAATCATAAATAATCCTCCCATCTGGCTATTTTCGGAATTCTGTAGCACTGAAACGACTACACTTAATAATATCAGAACGAAACTGATAAATGTGACCAGTGTGCCTGCTTTTATAATCCCTTCTGATGTACGCATGTTAGATGCTATAGTCCTTTTATTATTAAATTTATTCTTTATATCTTTCAGAAATATGGATTACTTTCTTTGTTAGTTAGATCGATAAATCATTTTAATGTCTGTAAATTGTATAATCGGTATTTATCTGCCTCAAAAACAAAGTAAAAGAGCCCTTTTAATTGTTGAGTCTATTCCTTACTATTTGACTATCCTCATTATTTAGTTAGTCTACTCGTTCCTGTTCTCTCTTTTTCATTGTGAAATGTTTATATTTTTGCCTGTTTAGACCGAATATTCGCAAAAACCATTTTCTCTGGAAGCAGCTTGATTACGATATATACGGACTAAGGGGTTTACAGGAACTTATATATATCCTTTTTATATTTATGTAACCATATTAATTCCCCGGAATCTTAATATATTCTGTGAAAGGATAAGAGAACTCTTTAAATGCCATTCTAACCTTTGATATGTGTAAGTTGTCATATGACGGGTTATTTATGAAAGGATCGTCTTTTCCTGATTCTCCCGTTTTCAGGCTTTTACAAAAGAAGTAAAAGTTCAGACCGGGTCATGAGTTAGTAATTTCTCGGGAGCCGGCCCATGAAATAATTCCTTAAAGCTTGATTAATTCACCAGCTAATAACCTGCAGATCAACAAGCTTGCAAGCCAGTTGACTTTCCAAGCCAGTTAACTTTCAAATTAATCGACCAATAAATCAATAATTCCAGAGTTACTTAACTTTTAAAAGATGGTATGAAATCAACTTTAAATCAATTTTATACAATGAAATAGGTGTTTCCAAATGTCCGAAGACGGTTCAATGAGATCCTCCCTGGAAGATATCAAAACCAGGGTAGAAGTAGAGCTTGAGTGTGGGGAGATTAATGCTGCAGATGTGAAATCTCTCTTAACCGAAATAGAGATAATGAAGGTTCAAAACGAAAATATGAAGGCCAGGCTTCTTGAAGCAAGCGTGGCAACAGGCAGGCACCTTCAGGAAATCAACAAATTAAAGGCTCATCTGGAACAGCTTACCCAGCCTCCTCTTTTCATCGCAACTATTCTTGAGGTGAATGGGGAAATTGCCCTTATCAGGCAGCACGGAAACAATCAGGAAGTACTAACCCAGATCCCTGATGAATGCCTTGGAAAGATCGAGCCCGGAATGAGGGTAGCGGTAAACGGGGCTTACTCTATTATCTCCATAGTTAGCAGGGCAGCCGATGTCCGAGCTCAGGTTATGGAACTCATCAATTCTCCTGGTGTGGATTACAGCATGATTGGCGGGCTGGAAGAAGTACTTCAGGAAGTCCGGGAAAGTGTTGAATTACCTCTTACTGAACCCCAACTCTTTGAAGATCTAGGAATTGAGCCTCCTTCCGGTGTTCTTCTCCACGGGGCTCCTGGGACTGGAAAAACCCTTATTGCAAAGGCTATAGCCTCCCAGGCAAAAGCAACTTTCATCCGCATGTCAGGTTCGGACCTGGTCCAGAAGTTCGTTGGTGAAGGTTCAAGGCTTGTCAAAGACATTTTCCAGCTTGCCAGGGATAAATCTCCAAGCATCCTCTTTATAGACGAAATCGATGCTGTAGGCAGCATGAGGACTTATGACGGGACAAGCGGTTCGGCAGAGGTTAACAGGACAATGCTCCAGCTCCTTGCGGAAATGGACGGCTTTGACCCCAAAGGCAACGTAAAAGTTGTCGCTGCAACAAACCGGATTGACCTGCTTGATCCCGCCCTCCTCAGGCCTGGCAGGTTTGACCGGTCTATTGAAGTTCCGCTCCCTGACGACATAGGCAGGGTTGAGATCCTTAAGATCCACACCCGGAAGATGAACCTTGCAGATGATGTGGATTTCGAGAAGCTCGCAAAAGTTATGGCAGGCATGAGTGGGGCAGAAATCAGCGTCATTGTCAAAGAAGCCGGAATCTTTGTGCTTCGCAGGCGCGGTAAACAGATTACCATGGGAGATTTCATGAAAGCCCATGATAAAGTCGTAAACGTGCAGGAACCCACAATTCCTCATGCTATGTTCGTGTAATTGCTTAGAAACTGAAACCGGACATTCTCAAGTAGACAGAAGCCGTTCTTCAGTCATGCCGGAGGGAAAAATGCCCTTCCGGCATTTTTATATTTTTAAGAACTCAGACGAAAGATTTATATTTTATAAATTACTTGAAGATATGCTCTTAGAGGCAAAGCATAATAACCAAGATGCTCCGATAGTGTAGCTCGGCCAATCATTCAGGACTCTCACTCCTGCGACTGGGGTTCAAATCCCCATCGGAGCACTTTTCCTTTTTTGCAGTTTTTTTGATGTTGTATCTTAGGTTTTGCAGTTAAACTGAAGAGTCGATAGCATTGGATTTTTAAAAGTCAAAAATTAGTAATTAGTTTTGAATATCTTCATAAAAATCGTCTTTTCAGAAATTGTGCTCTCTACTTTGGCTCCATAAGTTTCAAACAAGCTTTCAATCCCCATTCTGTTTAGTTTAGAATTATTGAGTCCCAAACTATGAGTAATTAGCATCGTATAATGGTTGCCTTCATCCGTATAATCTATCGTATCGAACCAGTTTGACATGCCCCCCATAATAACTACTCCATCAATGACTTCTTTTAAACTCATTTCCTTAAGGGGCTTCTGAAAGTAGTACTCCATTGTATATTCCAGGGGTTTATACCGGTTCAGGTGCTCATTAAACATCTCAATATCAGCAGTTTCCAGCAGGACTTTTAAACTATCTTTCAGGGTTGAACATATAGTTTTCATCGATCTTTGAGTAAGCCAAGTTCTCTCTTCCCTTGTTAATTCGGGACTCTGTTTTGAGCTGTTTTCCAGACTTTCCAGCGCGAGTTCTAATACTTTTTGCTGTGTTTCGTATTCTTCTGTATGTTTTTTCAACAATTCCCAGTGTTTTTGCGAGATTGTCGTAGAAATTCGATGCGTTTTCAAAGTGCTACACCTGTTTCTTATACTTCTCCTTTAATTCAAAAGTTTTTCTATGTGTATACAAACCGAATTATGCGCATAGTAAACGTACGCTATCTGGATAACCTATTTTTAAATGAGTATTCCATTCTAGTCCTGTTAACAGCAAAAAATTGCTGTGGGATTTATGCAGTTGGACTGAAAAATCAATGGCAGTATTAAGAAATTAATGAGCCTAGTTGTCTTTACAGTTAAATCCATATTCAAGTGATGTAGAGTCATTTTACTTAAATAGCCAAAGGGTGAGAAAAATTGGAGACCAAGAACGAAGTAAAAGGAAAGATATTGGAGACTAAGAAAGAAGAAATCGGAGACTTAAACATGAAAGTAGCTTATATATTCAATTCATCTAGAGCACATGAAATTCTGAACAATATGGTCGTACCACAAATGGAAAAAGGAATTCATGGAGCTGACATTGTCGGTATGTTTTTCTTTGGTGATAACACTTATATTCTTCAGAATGGGAACACCATTGGCGAACGCTTGAGTAATTTGAGTGAAAAGAATGGCATGCTTTTAATGGCCTGTGATAGATGTGTGATTGATAGGGCGATACAAAATAACTTGATTGAAGGTGTCAGAATTGGATGTTTCCCTGACCTTTATGGTGCTCTAGCTTCGGTACCTCTAGATCAGGTTATTACATTATGACAGATAACCATGTTTTATCCCAAAATTATTTCACTTTTTTAATTTATTTTATTACAGTTATATGTCGCATGCAAGTGATCCACTATATTGCTTCAACTTGGAATTTGTTTCATTTTACATTGAGCTTGTTTCAAAACTACCTCCAACTCACTATACCAATATTTTGGAGTAGAGAATCAAAACCAATAGGACCAAGTGAAATACCTATTTTTGGTCAAAAACATGAATATTTGAGACTTTGAAACCAGCTAGATGTAATATTTAGATTTTTGCAGTTAAACTGAATAGTCGATAGCATTGGATTTTTAAAAGTCAAAAATTAATTATTAGTTTTGAACATCTTCATAAAAATCGTCTTTTCAGAAATTGTGCTCTCTACTTTGGCTCCATAAGTTTCAAACAAGCTTTCAATCCCCATTCTGTTTAGTTTAGAATTATTGAGTCCCAAACTATGAGTAATTAGCATCGTATAATGGTTGCCTTCATCCGTATAATCTATCGTATCGAACCAGTTTGACATGCCCCCCATAATAACTACTCCATCAATGACTTCTTTTAAACTCATTTCCTTAAGGGGCTTCTGAAAGTAGTACTCCATTGTATATTCCAGGGGTTTATACCGGTTCAGGTGCTCATTAAACATCTCAATATCAGCAGTTTCCAGCAGGACTTTTAAACTATCTTTCAGGGTTGAACATATAGTTTTCATCGATCTTTGAGTCAGCCAAGTTCTCTCTTCCCTGGTTAATTCGGGACTCTGTTTTGAGCTGTTTTCCAGGCTCTCAAGCGCGAGTTCTAAGACTTTTTGCTGTATTCCTAATTCTTCTGTGTTCTTTTTCAACAATTCCCAGTGTTTCTGCCAGATAGTTGTAGAAATGCGATGCGTTTTCAAACTGCTACACCCGTTTTTGTACTTCTCATTTAATTCAAAATTTTTTTCTATGTGTATCCACACCGAATTATGCGTATACTGAACGCACGCTATCTGGATAACCTATTTTTGTCTGCGTATTCTATTTTAGCAATGTTCACAGCGAAAAATTGCCCTGGAACTTGCACAGTTGAACTGAAAAACCATAACGTTAAACCTATAGCTGTCTCAGACACAAACTTAAACTATAGTGTCTAATGCACTTGATTTTTTAACTCAAGTGCATAGCCTTCAAGATTCAAGAGACAAATTTTGAGTTTTAGAATGAACTCTATACATGTCGTTCTGAACCAGTGAAGAAATGCAGAAGTTCAAGAGTAAAGCTGTAAAAACTATAAATTCACGGAGATTTCCAATGAGAGTATTGCTTGTAGACGATGACCCTATGTTTTTGGAGTTATCAAAGACTTTCTTAGAAGTTTTCCACGATATTGCCTCTGATACTGTGAATTCTGCAAGGGAAGCGCTCCACAAGCTGGAGAATGACTCCTATGATGTGGTAATTTCTGACTATGATATGCCTTTTATGGATGGCATCACCTTCCTCAGGACTATCCGTGATAAAAGTATCAACATCCCTTTCATCCTGTTTACGGGAGTGGGCAGAGATGAAATTATGTATCAGGCAATGGAAAATGGTGCAAGCTCTTTTATTCAGAAAGGTGGGGATCCAAAAGCTCAGTATTTAGAATTGTCAAAGCGGATCTGGCAGATTGTTAGCGGTAGCAGTTCAAGAAACTAACAGAGCAAAAACAGCTTTGAAACTTCTTATAACTGTTATTCGGGAATTTCAAAGAAGTGAAATGAAAAATCAATGCCATTAAACACACAACTGTCTAAAATTCAACTTTAAACTACAATTTATCTTGTACTTGATTTTGTGCTTCAAGTGCGTGAGTCCTATTCTTTAAATCTCAGGAGGTGAAACCATGGAGGAACTCAATAAATCAGTTACCCTTGGAAAGGGGGTTGTTCTTGCGGTTATGATGGTTGTAGGCTCAGGACTTCTAGGCCTACCGGGGCTGGTGGCAAATATAGGGACAGTGCAGGAAGTGGTCTTCGGTTGGATCCTTATTATCCTGGCGGTAGCGCCTCTTATCCAAATTTTTTCCAGTCTTGGGACCAAATTTCCCTGCTCAGAAGGCCTTTCCTGTTACTCCAGGAAGGCTGTTGGGGAATGGGGAGGAGCTTCCGTAACTGCGCTTGTGTGCAGCTCTTTTGTACTTGGTGAACCTGCAGTTGCCCTGATAGGTGGGGAATATATGAAGCACATTTTTGATTTTCCAGATTATGGGGTGTATTTGCTTGCAGCTTTCATCATTACTACAACGACGTTTATCAACCTGGTCGGGGTAAATATTCTGTCAATCTTCAATTACGCAGCATTAGGCATATCGCTCTTTCTGATTACAGTTCTGGTTTACTTTAATTTCCCTTTTTTCATCTCAGGTCTGGATTTTTCTCTTAACGCAATTTTTGAAGGAATATCCAGCATTGCAGGGTCTGGTCTAGCAACTCCGAATCCTTACAAGGTCTGGGGAATTTCTGCCATGCTCTTGTGGGCCTTTCAGGGTTGGGACACAATGTCTTTTGGACTTGGCGAACTTCAAAATCCGGAAAAAAACGTCAAGAGGATTTTCTGGCTAAGCTTTGGTCTGGTAATTTTCGTTTACATAATGCTGGCGATTACAAGTATCGGGGCTGATGCAGCCGGTATCCCATTGAGTGGGGCTTCCGGTCTTGTAGAACTCGTTAAACTTACACCACTTGGGAATTTACTCATCTGGTTGATATGCATAATTATTATAGCTAACATAACTTCCTGGAACTTCGCCTCAAGCCGCCTTCTCTACGCATCCAGTATGGAAGGAGTATTGCCATCTTATCTGGGAAAGCTTTCGAAAAGTGGACAACCCACGACAAGCATTTTAAGCATGTATGTAGTCTTTCTGTTAGTACTATCAGGGGCTTATCTCTTCAGAATTCCTATATCTTTCCTGATAATGCTTGTGAATCAGAACTGTATTCTTCTCTATGGCTTTATCCTGATTTCCTACTGGAAGATTGAGACAGGCAGGAAGCGCTGGGTGTATTCCAGACTCTCGTTTTTGTCACTTTCTTTTCTGGTTTCAGGCTTCACCTGGGAAATTTTTTACTCTATCGCACTTATAGGGATTGGGTACTACGGGGTTGTAATGAAAACCGCAAGGCAAAAAAATAAAGAGGAAAAAGCAGTCTATCAGACTTATTCTAATCCATAACTTCTTTCCATTCTGGATATATAAAGGGCTTTTTAAGAAAGGTTGAGAGAATTCTCCCCGGATTCTCTTGTCTTGCTTTATGTAGCCTCAAAAACTAAAGATTATTCCTAACAATTTCCTAAAATAACCTGTAAGAAAGTACTTTCAAGATATTAAATCAAAGAAATTTCATGCTCAGGAGTTTAATATTTGCAGTAATACGGGTTAAATCAAGTTTTGGGATGAGCTCAACTATATTCAGTTTTATATGTCATTGGTTAACGGATTTAATACATAACTTCAATACTATATGCAGTGTTTTTCCGATATAATTCTTTGAATTTGAATAGAAAATAACGCTCTTTAGGAATTTCTTACCTTGGCAGAAACTAATCAATGCTCGTTTGTGCTTATAAAAACTGAAACCAAGAGATGCATAGGATTGAAACCATGAGAAAAGGAAACCTGCAGGATATTCCAAACATTGAAAGCAAGCTCCGAGGCTACCTTTTTGGTACGGCATGTGGAGATGCCCTTGGACGTCCGGTGGAACATCTTGCTCTTGAGCAGATTAAAAAGACATATGGAGAAAAAGGAATTCTTGAACTCCCTCCAAATTCTCCCTGGACAGACGATACTCAATTGATGCTTGTACTTGCAAGAGGTCTGCTTCGTGGAGCAGAGCTTGAACTTCCCGAGCTTATGAACCATATTGCAGATGAACTCATTCTCTGGCTCGACGAGCCTGACCTTGGAGCAGGAGCAACATCCACAACCGCAGCTCTAAACCTCAAAAATGGGGTTCACTGGAGCAAATCCGCGATCAAATCAAAAACATGCGGAAGCCTTATGCGGGTCGGGATCCTTGGGTTCATTTATCATAATGACCCTGAAAAACTTATTAAGGCTGCCCTCCTGTCAGGCAGAATCACTCACAACCATCCGGTTTCAGATGCTGCATCCATTGCAGGGGCATATGCAGTTAAACTGACCCTTGATGGAGTGGAACCGAGGGAAATGTTTGAACCTCTTCTCAGGGTAACTGAAGGAGTATCTCAGGAATTTACTGACTCCCTGGAGAATTCTTATGAACTGGCTTATTCTGAAATTGAGGGTGAAGACGCTCTGAAAAATCTCGGGCAGGGTTGGTATGCAGATGAGACCTTTGCTCTTGCATATTTCTGCACTTTGCGTTATCCTGATGATTATAAAAAAGCAGTACAAACTGCGGTGAACATAACCGGGGATTCGGATTCGGTGGGCAGTGTTGCCGGCGGGATTCTTGGAACCAGGCTGGGAATTGAGGCAGTTCCAGTTTCCTGGATTGAAGCCCTTAAGAATAGAGAAGAACTGGAGGAAATGGTTGGGCCTCTACTTGAAAAGTATTTTCAGGTTTCAGGCAGTAAACTAAGTCCTGGGCAGTAAATAAGTCCTGAACAATAAATGATGATTTAAAGTTGAGGATTTGAATTTGAGGATTTGAATTTGAGGATTTGAATTTGAGGATTTGAAGTTGAGAATCTGAAATGGAGTTTTTCCG